>JBNKCR010000140.1:0-10291 GCA_050287845.1 Polyangia bacterium | reverse complement strand
CGGTGATGGGTTACATCGAAGAACACAACGAAAATCCCAAACCGTTCATCTGGAAAAAGACTGCCGATCAAATAATTGAAAAAGTTGGTCGCGCGAGACTCGCGCTGAATAATGCCCCAACAGCGTGAATCACAACACTAGTTATTTGCGACAGAGGATACTGGTTGGCTAGTGATATTTAACTCATCTCAATTGTTTGATTTGATGGCGGAACGCTGATGAAATCAAAATATGGTGTGTGGGGAACCGCAAAGTCCTTAATCGTCTCTGTTTGAGCATAACTTCCCACAAGTATTTTACATTTTCTGTAAACTTTTTTTATTTCCCTCTCGGACATAGGAAAGGACCAGTCGCCAATTTCAATTAATCTCTGCGTAGGCGCAGGATGGGTCAAAGAGCGTTCTGTCATTCTCTCGTTAAAAACCTTTTTAAATTCATCGAAACTGCTGCAATCATTGCCCCAAAATACGCTCAAACCAACCATCTTTACTATCGTTTGTGAAAGAACAGCTGCAGATGTTACTTCGCAAGCATATCGATCTGCTTCAAACTCAGCACTGTGATAATCAGACATAAAAAAAATAACAAACAAACCGTAAATTTTTTCATATAGAAAATCCGCAAACAATTTGGTCATCTCAATGCCGCGCTGAAACTGTTCTTTAAATCCCAAAATGCTTGGTACCGCAATAAAGAACATTCTCCACGAGAGCGCTTTTTTTGAATTTAAATTAGTACTCAAAAAATGGTGAAAAAAGTAATTTGACCGCAGGCGTTTATATAAAGAATTTTTCTTTTCAAGAGTTAAATGGCCATGCTCATGCGCAACCAATGCCTTCAATTCTTCTGATGAAAAAAAACAATTCATGTTGTCCGATAAAGCAATTATTGTTTTGCCCATTGTTTTAACTACTCCAACACTAGGCGGTCCGTCTCGTCGAACAACAAAACTAAACCTTCCCTTGCCAATAGATTCCGCAGCGGAGTTAATTTTTTTTCGAATTTCTTCAGAACTTTTTTTCTTGATTGTATCCATGAACCAAAAAACTGGAGGTGACCAAAACGCAATGAATGACACGAAAATTGTCAAAACGATATACGCACTAAATAAAATCGTCAGATAAAAAACACCCAATCCAATATTAAATTTCCCTTGGTCCAACCCAGTTTTGTTTTCACTCTGCTGAGCCAACGAATACAAAAATTCCAACAACGAGATATCAGTAAACAGCATGAAAACAATCCCTATAAGCGTTGTGATACCAGCAATTGGAACCGACAACATCATTATCAAGATTCCACTTGGTATCAGTAAGACCAGCGTAAAAAACCAAACAACGTGATGAATAAGTATTGCATACAGAATTTTCATATAAATTGCCTTCCCAGCCAAACATTTCCTATCAGCATCGTAAAAAAAGGAATCTGGCCGATACGCATTGAATAGATTCATCAATCTATATACTTTTGACGCAAAATAGCTTAGGAACGAGGCTACATCCATTCACACTTCAACACAAATATAATATTGCGAACTAATTCAGTTTAAATATCGTTCATTTGCCAGTTGTTCTTTGTGCTCGAACAGTTGACTTAGCGACTATCTCTTCACGACTCAGCATTTATTAAGGAAGTTCCATTACACCACTCGATTCACCCATAAAACCAATCTACCACAGCCTTTTCCGTCATTGTTCTTGGCATCCCTTTGGCAGTAGCAATTTCCCGCAATAGCACGCGACCAAATCTCCGGTTGTTTTTGGCGCACCAGACTTTGAGAAAATTGAAAATTTCCTTGAAGGTTGATGCAGAAATAAGTGGCGTGGCGTCGGATTCGGGCTGGCAGCTATCGCACCAATAATGCGGGATCGGGGAATTGGGATACAAGGTAAACCTCGTAGCTTTATTGGTACATTCTCTGGACTGGCAACGGACTATCAACGGTTTTTCATCGAAGCGTTTGATACACCAGCGGATATGTTTTTCAGCAGCGCGATAGCGAGGAAATACGCCAACGGACAGCAGCCAGCCAATATATACCGGTTCGGTGAAAATTAACTTCTCGATCAACTTGCCGCGATGGCGTTTGTCGAAGGGCAACGGGAATCCAAGTTGGTTGTCATCGTCTGGATAAAAATCTGACAATTGCATTTCACTCTTCTCCCTTCCATGCGCCCCAGCGTTTTTCTACCAGAGGTGCAGTTGTCTCTACGGCCACATGGGTGTAGCGGTCAGTTGTTCCAACGTGACGATGTCCCAATAGATGCGCTATCATTCTTTGACCCACGCCCATCATGGCGTAACTGGAGCCGGATGTATGCCGCGCGCCGTGGCTGGTGATTCGTCGGATGCCCGCTTCTTCACAGAGCTTTTTGTAGGCTTCATTCAAGCCGTTGTTTGACATCAGGTTCCCCATTTTGCCGGGGAAGAGAATTTGAGAGGGGACACGCAGCATCCATTCTTTCAACTCGCTCGCCAGTTCTTTGGGGATTACCTGAAAACGAGCACGTTTGTTCTTGGGCGTGCCAACCACTTTTCGCGTTATTGACCTGCGTATCCAGATGCCGGGGGTGTTGAAATCCAAGTCCCCTTTTTGCAACGCTCGCAGTTCTGAAAAACGGATGCCGGTCACAAGTTGCGTCAGAATGGCGAGATAGTACCGAGGATTGGTTTCTTTCCACCGGCGCAGGGTTGCTATGGCCTTTGCCTCTTCATCAGGACGCCACCAGTTATCGTTGTCCTCGGGGGTACTCTCCTCCCGCATCCAGCTTTTCTTGTTTACCGGATTTTTTTGTACCAGCTCATAATCAATGGCTTTTTCAAAAATGCGGTGCAGTACCGACAGCATGTTATTTACGGTCTTGGCAGAGTATCCGTCACCCATTCGGTGTTTCTGGGAGCGCTTGAACGATTTGAACTGGTCCACCAACCGAGTGGTAATATGGTCCAATCGATACTTCGAAAAATACGGCAACAAATGCGCGCGCAATATCACTTTATCGCTTATCAGCGTGGCATCGGATAGGCTGCTTTGTTCTGCGTTTTTCCGCCATTCGTCAACAAAGTCGTCAAAAAAGGGAGCTGTTGACGTATCCGCCCGCGCCTGCGTTGTCAGCACATCCAAAAACTGCTTGCCTTCGCCATTTACAACCGCTTCCTTGGCAGCGTCATGCAACTCTGTATATCGGCATTGGGCGTCCAGCTTGTTGCGCGCATAAAAGACGGCACCGCGAATATTCTCAAGTTCGGCAGGATCAGTGTCCCTCGAAACGAAGGTCATCAATCTGTCTACGCCAGTCCCTTTTGATGTTTGGACCTGAAGTCGTTTCTTTAGCAGTATCATTTCTAACCACCTTATCTTCGGGCGTTCCAAACAAATCCTGTTCGAATATCCGCCTTGCTTTGCCAATTTTTCTGCATGGAATTTTCCCTTCCGGGAGGGGTGGCACCGGGCCATTGGGAATCACAACCAAGTGACCGCGAAGGGTGCTGCGGTCCACGCCCAGCAGCTTAGCGGCTTCGGCGATGTTGTAGCCATGAATCCGCTTGTTCTCTTCTTCGCCGTGCATCTCATCCAATAGCTTATTCTTTATCGCCCCTTCCCCTTTGGGGTCGGGCAAGCGCTCAACAATGCGGCTATTGAGTTCAATCAACTCGCTGATAAAATCGAATGCCTGCTTCACCACCTCTATCCCGTCGGCCATATTCGTTTTAACAGGTGGCTTGATAGTCGATGACGCTGGAACCGTTTGCCTTTCACTGCGCGCTTCTGCAATTTCGTTATTGATTGCGGCTTCCATTTTTTGTCCTCCTCTTTTGCATTGCTTTCCCCACTTGCCGAATCGACTTGTTAATGTCGTTCAAGCTGTCCCCAACCCGCCGCAACTCCGAAATGACTTCACTTGAATGCTCGCCGCCGGAATCGCTCTGTCCCTCCTCCAATTCGTCATCAATACCGGTGGCGCTCTTCTTCAACCACACATCCAATTCACCGCTATCGAACCGCCAACGCCCAGCAACCTTGCGCGCCGGAATCTCATTATTGGCGGCCATTCGCTGCACCGTGATTGCCGATACACTCAAAATCTCGGCCACCTCTTCGGTCGTTTTCAATACTCTTTTCGCCATCTGTAACCTCCTCGAACAGATTGAATCATATGGCGATATATTAGCGCCGCCTAACACATCCGTCTAGCGAAAATTCGTTACCATCAGCGGCTCTCAGCAATTCCGACATCCTTAACAGAACTTAGGCAATAAAAAAAATTTCGACAGGTTCATACGCGCGCGCGGGACACCATCGCTTTCCCGGTGGTGTGCAGAAAAAACGGTAACGCAGACGATCAATCGGCGCTGGAAAATGCAGTTAATAAAAGTCGTGTTTTTTGAAGAAGCGATTTCACCAACCCGTTCAACAATTGATGCCAGTAACAATCAGTCATACCCAGAGATGAAGATAAATCAGCGCACCCGAACACAGAGCGCTGGAAGAAAATCGAAGCGAGTTAGTACAACCGAATGCACCATGGAAAACAAGTAAAACAGGAAAGATGGCATAGCCATAATCACCGCCAAAACACCAACGCAACAACCGCATTCTGAAAACTGTGAAAATATTAAAAAGAACAGAGACGATGGCGAAGACAACGCAATAACAATCGGCAAGGCAATATCATACGTAGAGGAACGCTATACCCAGCGATAAAGGTATTGATTGAATACTTTCAATATGGAACCCAAGGAAATTCTCCCAATAGCTGCTTATCCCCTTTGCCGGTGGCCGATGTCAACTGACCCGGCTGATGCGTCAACCGCAACCACATACCCCCGGTACACTGCATTGACAATTCCGCCACCAACGAAAATTCTTTGGTAGCGCTTAAAACAATCCGGCGCTAAGATACCCCTAAGCGAGAAGCCTTTCCAGATTTTTGAAAGTGCTGAATCTCGCTTGTTGTTCGAGTCTCTAACCAATTTTCTTTCTGGCCGTTCCTTCGGCTTGGCAGCCTCACCAACTGCGACGGAAAGAAAAGCGGAACCGGAGGCTCAGAAAAAATTGAAAGCTGGTGCATCCCGCGATGCGGTTTCTGCGGGAGGGTGGTCCCCTCTCGTTTTGGGCCGAGAGGCGGATGGGTTTTTGCACCAGCTTGGCTCATTCGCCTTTTTTTTGGGCGCAAACAAAGGGGACACTATGCATTACAAACTTTTTTCTGTTTCCAACATCCTATTCATCGTTTTTCTTTTTATGGCATCCTGTGCCAGTTCGTACAACTATCAGGGCACTAAGTACGAACTCAACGACGAGCACGCCCAGTATCTCGATGAAGTCCAGCGTGACCTTCGAACCCGGAAGACGCAATGGGAGGAAAATGGCCTAAGTAAAACCGAGCAAATGAAAGAGGAATGCAAGGCGCTCTCCAAATGGGCAAAGAACGCGCCGTCAAAGAAGAAGGTGAAGGTGCTTTACTGGAGCACAAAGGGAGAGGACGCCCCCAATTCAGCCCAGAATATTTTGATGAAACAAAGAGACCAAATCTGTGATTTGTCAAAAGCGGTAGAAAAACGGGAACGTGAAGAAGCCAAAGCCAAACGCGACGAACAACGGCGAAAGGAACAGGCCAAATCACGCGCCGCCGATGAGGAACGCAAACAAAAAAGAGAACAGGCCGAAGCTGAAGAAGAAACGGCGAAGCTGGCGTACAAGGCCAAGTTGCAAAAGACCGTTTGGACCATCGGCAAACTTGAATGCGGCGTTGTTGACTTCGCCAATATCGGCGAACGGATTGAAGGCGATTACGAACTTGGCGTCACCGCCTCCGGCACCTATGTCGGCGCTTTGGTGAAATGCTACAATTCCGGCAACAAAACCGAACGGCTTTTATCGAATACATTCAAAATGGTCGATGGTGCCGGGCGGCAATTCGATATCGATTCTCAAGGTTCAATGAACTACGCCGTATTCCTTAAAAAGCCCAATCAGAAGAATCCCCAGTTCGTTGAAATCCATCCCGGCCTTGCGGTTTCCATCGTTGCTGTTTTTGACGTTCCAGCGACCATTTTGAGTGACCCGAAATTGACACTCGTTATTGCCAAGAAAGCCAAATATCCGCTGGTGTTCGGGGAGTAGTACATAAAACCATGGTTTAATATCCCAGCGATTGGAACGGTTTACTTTCGTAAATGAAAGATAAATCAATCAATATGGGCGGTTTGTCTTTCAAAAATGACAGTACTAGTTTGTTGACAGTATAGTATTGTGCTTGCAGTGGAATTCTAGGGCTTTTGAGGATGGAAATATATCAGGAGTGTCCATATGGTTTTCATGGTGGCGGATTTCTGCTGTGGTGACATAATTTTCGGACTAGTGAGACTATAACTTTAAAATTTTTTTTCAGGTGTTTTCGTATTGTTTTCGCGCAATTACAAACATCGAAGAAAAAAATTGCGTTTTATTCCATCAGTTTTTTTTGGTTTCAATATGTGTAATTACTAGGTGAAAAACTCGTCGCCTAGTTCCTTTAGCGCTGAGCTAAGTGGATTCACGGAAAGGAATTATTGTGCGATTGAAAACTGAAGGAAAACAAACAAAAGTTGGGAAAAAGAAGAAGCAATCGAATCGATCAAGAACAAAGGTCAATTTACTACTGAAGCATTGTTTGAATCGAACGGATACAGTCAACGTAGAGACTTCGAAAGGCAAAATCCGTCGGGCAGAACTCGACAACGTTGAAGCGGGAGTGAAAGCGCATGTCTTCGGGACGAAGGCTCCAGCTGTGACGGCTTGTTTCCATGGAAAGAGAGGAGATTGGCGCGAAGACGATTATTTTCGGCTTGGGTCATTTTTACTCGACAAGAACAGTAAAACGAAATTCATGGTTATCGATGTTGACGGGGGGGCCGGACATTCCTGTGCGGTGAAGAACCCAAGGAGAGTGGCAAGAATAATTCAGAGAAATCTCAAAGAGCGCGGCATTCCGACTTATCTTGAAAAATCAAAAAGTGGGGCTGGCTGGCATGTATGGTCGTTCTTCGAAACGAAGATTGATGGTGGCAAGGCATGCAAGCTGGGTCGCTCTGTGATTCCCAAAGAAGTACCGCTGGAAAATGGTGGCATGGGAGATACAGATAAGAGTCAAGGTGTCGAGATATTTCCCAAGCAGGAAAAGTTACAGAAGCAGCAGGTTGGCAGTGCAATTTCACTGCCTTTTTTCCACGGAGACACTGGCGGAAAAAGTCGGTTCTACCGACGTAAAAATGGCAAGCTGCAGGCATTTTTGCCCCTGAAGTTCAGGACTGTTTCGGAGGAGTTGGTGGATAAGGCGCTGGCCAGCATCCCAGACGTTCAACCTGATATTCCGAAGCCTGATATGAAACCGTCGAAGATGTCGCCGAAGATAAAGGAATGGAGAGAAAAGGCTCTTGCAGCACTGCCCCTGGAAGAAGTGTATGGCGAATATCTAACTGGCAAGAGATTGTCAGGGGGATGGCTCGGATGCCGTGACCCTGAATCTCCAACCGGAGACAGAGACCCTTCGGCATGTGTCGCTGATACTGTTGATGGCTTTGAACGTGGATTGTTTCATTCGTATCGAGACAACCGGACAATGTCGGTGTTCGATTTTATGGTTTCGGAGGGAAAGGCATCGAGCATGAGCGATGCCTATTGTGTGGTTGCCCAATTGTCGGATGTTCCTTTGCCGGGGACAACGGAGGACCTTCTCACCGTTCTGGTTACGGACAGGCACCTTCGAGATATTGTGCATGACTGCAATGAAGTGATTTTTAAGGTCAACGAAGACAAACTTAGCGTTTTTGCCCGTGAGGATCATTTGGTGCGGCTGCGGCATAGATATTCCGGACCGGAAATACAGCCGTTTGATAAGGATTTGCTCTACAACTTCTTCGTACATAACGCCGATTGGATGAAGATGAAACCCAAAGGGGGAATGGTTCCCACGAAACCGGATAAAGATGCTCTGAATGCGATTTTTAGAAATCCGCCGGAACAGTTGCCGGAGTTGACGCGAGTGACACGGCTTCCAGTATTCGATAGCGACGGGGAGTTGATACGTGAAAATGGTTATCATGAGAAATCGGCATCATTTGTTGCGTTCCCGGACGGGTGGAACTTTGAGAGTATATCAATGGCACCTTCTACGGCGGAATTGAATGAGGCAAAATCACTGTTTGTTGATGACCTGCTCATCGATTTTCCGCTGAAGGGCGTTGCAGACAGAGCTCATGCGATGGCTGGATTTTTGTTTCCGTTTGTACGGAAGATGATAGATGGTCCCACGCCTCTGTTGATGATTGAAGCGCCGACACCCGGAAGCGGGAAATCGTTTTTAAGCAGCATCATTGGGCTGATTCATACCGGGATGGAGCCAGAGTGCCTGACCCTTCCTAATAACGATGAAGAGATTCGAAAGAAGATAACTTCTGAATTGTCCCGGTGCCCGTCGATGGTTGTACTCGATAATATCGATTTTGCCGAAACTGACAGGAAGATTTCAAGCAGTTCTCTGGCTGCGCTGTTAACATCAAGGCGCTGGTCAGACCGGATTCTTGGCTCCAGTAAAATCGTTACCAGCCCCAATGAGGCGCTTTGGGTGGCTACTGGCAACAACCCGATGTTTTCTACGGAGCTGGCCCGGCGTCAGGTGCGTTGTCGCCTTGAACCGAATACTGCCGACCCATGGACTCGAAGTGATTTTAAACATTCGGATATTAAAGGGTGGGCGAGGGAGAACCGCGAGGCTTTGGTTAAAGCGTGTCTGACAATCGTGTTGAATTGGATAAATAAGGGCAAACCGAATTTTTCCGGGGAACCTTTGGGTTCCTTTGAGAGCTGGTGTCGTGTAATGGGCGGCGTGATTGAATCTGCGGGCTTTGAAGGATTCCTTGCCAATCGCGAATCCGCTTTTGAGGAAGCGGACGCTGAGGGCGGCGAATGGTTTGAGATGGTGGAGAAGTGGTGGGAAGAAAATGCTGACGAAGTGATAACAGTGACCGCGTTGACCAATCTTTGCAAAAGACACGGCCTGCTCAACGATATTGTCAATCGGTCAGACGAGCACGCGGCCAAAACGAGTATGGGCGCTCATCTGGCGCGACAAAAGGGGCGCGTCTATGGTGATTATCGAATTGAGCTGGCGTCGAGTTCAAAAGGTCATGGCCGGAAGTACCGGTTGAGTCTTTTGGGAAAAGAATAGGATATTGGTGAAGAGGTTCCGGGGTTCCCAGCGTGGTTCCCATGGCTGCAGGCCATATGATATAAAGGAAATCTCGATATGCTGGGAACCTAAGAACCTTTTTATCCTTCTCAGAGGAAAATTTTTATTTATATAGGGGAGGGAAAAATAACTTTGGTTTGGTTTTCTAAATCATTTTTTTATCCCATTCTACTTTTTTTTAACAGGCTGCACACAAGGTTCCTAACGTTCCCCGGGTTCCCAACGTTCCCATCCGAAAACTGGGCCACACGATCAAGCCGCCACAAAGCCCACTGCCACACGGCTTCCAGCGACAAAATTTTCACTCGACTTTATAAACCAAAACACGATATTATACAGATCCAGCCTTACGGGATTAACTATCCCCAGCAACAACTCACAAAACCATTGAGCCCATTTCAACAACGAAGGGAGCGCTGCATGCCAAAATCGATTTCTGAAAATTTAAAGAAAGCGAAACCAAACCCCACTACCAACGCTTTGATGATACCAGCTATGGATCCAAACAACGCCAATTTCGCTACTCCGATTAAAATAGCGAAAACAGAAGCCGCAAAGAAGATAGCCAAAATTCTCCGTCGCTGCGGAGCCGATTACGATTCAAGCAAGTGGATTGTGAAGGAGGCAAGGAGACTGGCCGAACTGACACCAGAGGCCAAACCAAAGAAGCAACCGGCCTTACTTACACATTCAGAGTTGGGCGCATTCTTTCATGCCGTAGACAGCGCAGACGACATTCAGCACCAGCTCATGTTCCGGTTGCTCTTTTACAGCGGCATTCGCGTGAGTGAACTGGTGAAAATCAAAAAAGTCGATATTGACATGTCAAATACAACGATACGCATTGTGCAGGCCAAGGGCAGTAAAGACAGAGTTGCCCCTTTCCCAAAGGCGCTACAAATCGGTTTATCCGCTTATCATGCGTGTTCGCTTAAGCAGCTAACTTCTTGAAAATAAATTGAAAAAGGCCATCAGTTTTGCCAAAAGAGTTTTGTGACAAACTTGGAGGTAAAACGATGGCCCGACCGAAATCATTGAATATTCGCAAGTCCCTGGTC
>JBNKCR010000139.1:0-6587 GCA_050287845.1 Polyangia bacterium | reverse complement strand
TCCATCTGTCCAATCTGGATTCTGCCGAGCGCCATGGCAAGCATTACAATGAGCGCAATGGAAATGCGCAAAGTCATTTTCTGTTTTCCGCGAATGGTGTGTTTTTCGAAACCCAGCACCTGGTCGATTCTGCCGTTTACGAGTTCCACTGAGCTTCTTCGCCTGGCAATAATCACTCCGAGCCGGGTTACAAGGCAATGTCTTTCAACCGTTCTGATGACCATTCTGGCATCAAATCATTCCGTTCGTTATGCTCCATCAATAATTTCAACGAAGCTGTCACTTATTGGTAATGTTTCCCAGTAGTAAAACTGCCGAATATTTTCCTGCCACGCTTCTTTCAAGCGTCGAACATAATGAGAGTCAAAGTTTTGGTTGAAATTTTGAAACACTGTCTCACTATCAGGAAATGGGAACAGACTTCCTGTTTCTGCCCATTTATTCAATATGTTCCAGATACGAGAAGCCAGATGAAACTCCATATCAAAGTCTGCCAGATTTATTTCAAAGCTACATTCATGATGTGCAATGACTTTGTTTCGACATTTGAGGAGTTTCGACCCATCGTCTGAATAGAATGGATTCTTCCGGTCTCGGTTGAAGATTTTCTGAATCATTGAAAATTCATCAGAATGTAGATGCACGCTTCCTTCTAAAAAGCTGGAAATACTTATCCACAAATTTAGAAGCGAGTTACAGCGCGGGTCTTTTGAGAAAATCCCGGCTAGACATAAAACCAACGATGTGGCGGCACCTTCAACCCATTTTTTAAACAGGTACGAATTATAAAAAGGACGCTCCTTTTCGGTGATACTGCCGAACGAGTATAATGCTGCACGCCATTCAACCGCGTCAAAAAGGAGCGTATCAATTCCTGGGGGATACAGACCTTGCTGAAATTGGTGGCTATTTTGCCACAGCAAAAGCTCGCCATGCATTTTTGTCCAATACGCTTTCTCCTCTTGCTGTCCCATCTCATCCCACATATCAATAAATTTTTTATGGTCGCTCAAAGTCCTCTGAACTTGCTCTTTACCCATCATTGGTGCCAGACATCTTAAGGCGTAATCCTTTGCTTCCTTTTCTGTTGCGAAACTAACGATGTAGTTTCGTGGTTCATTCGCCATGTTCATCTCTCTTAATTATGCTGGGTACTTTTCCTGGCAATAATCACTCCGAGCCGGTTACAAGGGCTACAATTGTGACAACCATTAGCGTGAGCGTCTTTTTTCACGGTTCGAAATGGTCAGCCCGTCTTGTAAACGCTGTTATGCCAGAGAAATGTATGTCGAAATGAAAATCAAATTTCGCACGTGCAATGATAAAGGAGCTGCCGTTTTTCTCCCCCAATAATCGCGCAACACGAAGCGAACTTGAACAGCAATCCCTTCGTTCCTTTGCTGCACAATTATCTAAGTTGGAAAATGAGACTGATTCCGGCACGTCCGAGAGAATTGATTATTGATGAAGAACTGATACTAGATAAAAGGTACAAAAATAACCAGCAGGGAATTGATGAGCTTTTCTGTGCAATTAAGAAAGCTTACGAGATTTTCCTGTCTAATGTTTTTTCACATAGCCCGTGACGGAGCAGGTGACGAGTTGTGATCCGAAAAAGGTTAAAAAATTACTTTAAAAAACTTAGGAAGGTCAAATCGACAGCATTGGATCAACACTCGAATGTGCGGTGCTTGGCAATAATCACTCCGAGCCGGTTTCAGGCTTGGCAATAATCACTCCGAGCCGGTTACAGGCATTCAGGCGTCGCTATCAATTTTGAAGTAAGCTTTCCATGCGCGAGATAAAACAGTTCCCTTGCAGTTTCAAATAACCTCACAGCCAATTTCGATGATCATTTGTAACGTGCATTGCTGGTGAGAATTTTTCGATCACTTTTTTAAAATAGTTCTGATGGCGTCTTAAAAACGGCGGAATCAAATTATAGTGAGGTTGTAGCCCGAAATTTTCAGGTGGTAGCGGTTGAGGCGATATATCAGTCCGGTCGAGGGGTGTTTTTTTTGACCCGTTCTTGCTCCATCTGCCAACTGACCTGCAGAATTGAAATAATGAAAAACATGGAATGTGTATTTTTAAACAAATACGCAAAACGACATCCAGTCGAGAGTCATTGTGTATCTCGATCTGCGCAATCGCAATCAATCGAGTGTATCGCAGATCATTTGTTTGCGGTTGTTCAGTAGAGATCATGTGACCGGTGTGCTGGTAAACAGGAGGTTCTAAAGTGTTGATGAAAGAAATCTTAAGGTTTGTTAAGGCATTGGTTTTCAGTTCGTTTGTCTCGCTGGCAATGCTACTGTTGCTGACGGGATGCGACGACGAAAATTCGGGTAATGATGAGTCAACGGACAACGCTGATACGGATACCGGTATCACAGATTCCAGCAGTATTACGCTGGATTCGGCGACAGTAACCGATTCGGCTGTTGATACAGCTTCCGTGGTGGACACCTCAGTCGGTTCCGACTCTGACAGCGGGTCGGATTCTGACAGCGGATTCGATACTGAAATCGTTGTTACGCCGGAAACCCCTGAGGTAGAGAATCTGCTTGGGCAAATGACCCTCGAAGAAAAGGTGGGACAGATGTTGCAAGTGGAGCGTCGGTCGACGCCGTCATGGCTGTCTGCAGATGGGTTGGACGTCGATTTGGATCCACAGGATATGCAAACCTACTTTATCGGTTCGGTTTTGAGTGGGGGTGGTTCAGTACCGGGTGACAATACGGTTGCGGACTGGCAGGCTCTGGTAAAGAAACTGCAGGACAGTGCGTTGCAGACCCGATTGCACATTCCAATGCTTTATGGGATTGATGCGGTTCATGGCCACAGTAATGTGTACGGTGCCACAATCATGCCTCATAACATTGGATTGGGAGCTACCCGTGACCCGGATTTGGTGCGTAGAGTTTCTCAGGCGACTGCAGCAGAAGTGGCGGCCACAGGTATTCCGTGGACATTTTCACCGTGCGTTGCAGTATCCCGTGATGAACGTTGGGGAAGATCCTATGAAAGCCTCGGCGAAGAGCCGGAGATCGCATATTTGCTGGCCAGTGCGTCTGTTGAAGGGTATCAGGGCACAACCATGAATGGTCAAAGCGTGATTGCCACTGCAAAACACTATGTCGGCGACGGTGGTACACGAATGGGCACCGGTTCTTATGATGCCTCCCAGGGGGGCGACAGACTTCAGTTTATGGATCGTGGCGATACACCTGGTGATGAAATCAGAGACATTCACCTTGCGGGCTTTGAGGAGGCCGTTAAAGCCGGTGTAGGTTCAGTAATGATTTCGTTTTCAAGTGTTGACGGTGTATCCATGCATGCCAACGCGGAATTGATTCAGGGCGTTCTCAAAGGCGAAATGGGTTTTGACGGTTTTACCATCAGCGACTGGGATGGCATTAAGGAAATTGACCTTGAAGGTGCGGAAAACATGACCGCCGCTGAGCTGTTTAAGGCGCAGGTAATTGCCAGTGTTAACGCTGGTGTCGATATGTTTATGATTCCATTCAAGGCAGACTGGGAAGTGTTTCTTTCCATTGTCAAAAATGGCGTGAATGAGGGGGTGATACCATTGGCGCGTGTGGATGATGCGGTGCGTCGAATTTTGCGGATTAAATTCCGGTCCGGACTATTTGAAAAACCGTACGGTGATCCCCAGTATCAATCCGCAGATTTTCTGGGTGCACCGGAGCACAGAGAAGTGGCTCGCGAAGCGGTACGCAAATCTCTGGTACTTTTACGCAACAAAGAAGGGCTCCCTCTTACTACAGACCAGAATATACTGGTGGCCGGTAAAAATGCCCATAATTTAGGTCATCAGTGCGGTGGATGGACATTGACATGGCAAGGTGGTTCAGACCTCGTTACGACCGAGGACGAAGACGGTGTTGAAACGACCACCAGGACCAAACTCACCGAAGGGACGACAATCCTGGAGGGAATTCAGAACTATATGGATAGTCATGTCGTCACTGACGGCGCCGCCGGTTCAGTGGATTTTATGACCGAAGATATGTGGGTGCTCCCCAATGAAGAAATGCATTACGATGTGGCTGTGGCGGTATTGGGTGAAACACCATATGCAGAATGGTTTGGTGACAGATATAGCGATGAGCTGGTACTTGATGACGAAGACCTTGACGTTCTCGATGTTCTTTACGATGCCCGGGATGCCGGTACCGTCGATAAGATCGTTGTTGTGCTCGTATCGGGTAGAGCCCTTGTTGTGACAGAAGATGTTCAGAATTGGGATGCATTTGTTGCGGCATGGTTGCCAGGTTCAGAAGGACAGGGCGTCGCTGACGTGTTGTTTGACAACGAGTACGATTTTTCCGGTAAGCTGCCTGTGACATGGCCGCGTCACATCGATTTGATACCGATAAATGACGGCGACTATCAGGAAGCGCTGTATACGTACGGCTGGGGAATGACATTGCCTGCCAAAGATGATGAATAGCCTGCGTACTTCTTAGTACAGCTTCCCAACCTTCCCATAAATCAGGGCCCATCTCCCTTGCTCCAACCACCCATGGCTGCGTTGCGCCTGGTAATAATTACCGTGCTAATAATTACTCCGAGCCATTTAAGAAAGGCCATTTCAGAAAGGGGTGTCGTTTAGAATTCATTGCGGCCGCGACGGGTGCCGAGGTCGTAGGCGGTCAGATAAAAGCTGCCAAAAATCGAATATTCGTCGGGGGCGTTGCCGTCAAACCGGACCCCTGAATCTCCCCCCAGCATAATGCCGCCCCCGCCGAATCGGCCCATGCTCCATTCGTAACCGGTGGCCAGCCCGGTGGTCATCACAAACGGATCAATGGTGCCCACGTGGGTATATGCGCGCAAGAACCATCCCCGTAGCAGAAAAAACGTCGCAACCGGACCAATTTCATGGCGGTTCTGAACGGCGACTCTGTCGCCGCCTGCCCACACATCCATTCGCCAGTCCGCCCCCAGCTGAATCCGTCGATTGAAGCAGCCGCCAATCCGAAGAGTCAGACGGGCAAACACAGGCTTTCCATCTTCGTTGAAGCGAACGGCCACCCCCGGGTCCAGTCCCATCAGCACCCCCTTGCGAATCACCGGCTGTTTCGACAATTCTGTCTGTGCGTGGGTGGTCACCGATGCACACATCCATATCAGCCCGATGAATAGCGGAAGCCAACGAAGGCCCTTTTCGGGCGTGCCACTACCCATGAGGCGCATTCCCCACAAACTCATCCCGACATCGCCACATAACGCGCCACACCGCTTTCAACCATTTCCATGTTCAGTAACCGTTCCCGTCGCGAGCCAAAGAACACGTCCGCCACCCAGCGGCCGTAGCGATCCCGATGATAGGTAAGAATTTTCACTGCCGTGCCTGCAGGCATCAGATTCCGGGCATACACCATGGCGTCTTCTCCCCCGGACGCTGCCAGTTCCGGAGCGGCCACGCCGCGAAGACGAAACCGTTCATTCACCCATACCCCGAAGCCCAGGGATACCCGGGCAATCAATGTATCTCCATCCACCACCCGCAACAGCGTACCGTCGTAACAGTAGCGTTCTCCCGGTCCACATGACACCTGCTGCAATTTTACGCCCGTCATGGACGCCCCAGTCGACTCTGCCCCGGCCGTGTCAGGAACTGTTGGCGGCTCTTTCACACACACCATATCCCCGTCCGCCGCGTTGGGCGGCATCATCCGCAGCGTCACCGGCACCACCACGTTGAATCCCAAATCCAGAAAAAATCTGCGCCGACCAAAGTCGTCCCGGCGTACCCGATAAATGCCGGGGCGTCCCTTCCGGGGGACAAACAGCGTATTCAAATCGAACCCGGGCCCCGTCGAATCGTTCTCTACCGCCATCACGCCGCGCACCAGTGACTGAAACTGCTTCGCCGGCATGGGCGACGCTTCCAGCAACGCCGTCATCTGTTCCCGCAGTGCCGCATCGGATATCGACATCAGGATTTTATAGTGATTCCAGTTGAGTTCCGGTAAAATGGTTTCTTCCGAAAACGCCCGGGCGAAATCCCGCATGTAATACGCATTTCGCTTCCTGAACCCTTTGCCATACCGCCGGGTTAAATCCGCCGAAATCCGTTCCATCACATTCTCGCCATATTGCGCCCGTCCCGTCTCCCCCAGCGCCGCATCCGCCATCCGCCGTCCCATCTTCCAATACGTCCGCACCCGGTGCTGCTGCTGCGCTTCCAATCCCATAATCAACGTCGACTCATACAGCGTCGAAAGCTCCACCACCAGCTTCTGATAATTTTTCTCCTGCATCTCATTCATGCCCAAATCCTATCACAATCCCCCTTTTCTGAAACCACCTGCTGCACCCCATCTCAGGGCAATTCAGTTATATATATTTCCCGGGATCGCAGAGCTCCAGCTCCGCACCAACAAACCCGTCCCAACAAACCCGTCCCCGGTTACTTTTTTTGCAACAAATTCAGCGCCCGTCCGACAGGGGGCCATGACATTACCCAGACAATTTTTACCGAACAGTACATATTTCATTACCAGACGAGCCACCCAGCGGGAATTCTGGTTGAAGCCGACCAGACAGACCACGCA
>JBNKCR010000138.1:0-111115 GCA_050287845.1 Polyangia bacterium | reverse complement strand
ATTCGAGACACGCGCAAGCGCGTTCCTCACCACAGCGGGACTCTGACTGAGCTGGGGTTTTTTTCCTGTATCTTCACCACTTTTCCCTCAAATTGTCGCTTTACTGCACAAATACCGGGGTAATTCTTTTTGCACAGCTTTTAGAAACCGCTTAAACACACGATTCAGAACACCTCGAATAGCTCGTCAATTGTCCGACAGCACTTTTCTGACGGTTCTGGCGAGGGTGTAAACGGTAAACGGCTTCTGGATTATCTCCTGCTTTTCATTCACCAGGTAATAATGCTGCACATGCTCCGGTTCGTACGCAGACATAATCACTGTTCGGATATGCGGAAAGTTACGCCTGATTTCCTGTTGCACCTGCAGTCCACTCATTTCCGGCATCACCAGATCGATGATGGCCAAATCCACTTTTCCCTTTTTCTGAAGCAGAATCTGCAGTGCCTCTTCTCCGGACGATGCCTCCAGCACGTGATAGTCATACTTGTCCAGAATACGGGTGGTGAGCCGCCGAATCGGGGTTTCGTCATCCACAACCAGAATCCACTCTCCCTGTCCACGAATAATCTTATCGTCATTTTCATGCTGATTGGATTCACCGGGATGTCTGGCCGGCGGTAAAAAAATCTTGAAGCAGGCGCCCTGACCTTCTTCGCTGATCACATGGATGAATCCGCCAATCGAGTCCACCACCGCCTGTACCGTGGCCAACCCGAATCCCGTTCCCGCTCCGTTCTTGGTGGAAAAGCCACGCTCGAAAATTCGCCTTTTCACAGCCCCACTCATACCATGGCCATTGTCTGTAAAAGAAATCATCACATATTCGCCCACCGTGGTATTGGGATTCTGTTTTATGAAAGTTTCATCCAGAGTGACATTCGCGGTTTCAATAACGAACCGGCCGCCGGTGGGCATGGCATCCTGGGCATTCACCGTCATATTGATGAGAATCTGGTCGATATTGGACATGTCCGCCACAATATTTTCAAGATTGGGATCGAATCGGAAATCCAGCACAATGTTTTCCCGCAGCAACCGGCGCAGCATTTTCTTGGCGCCCTTCACCGATTTATTCAGATTGATAACAGAGTAAGTGGGTTTCTGTTCGCGGCAGAACGCCAGAAGCTGCCGGGCGAGACCGTGAGCATACCGCGCTGCTTCCAGGATCTGTTCCATGTCGTAATACAGAACTTCATCTTCGCTTAAATCGTCGATGGCAAGTTCCGCATAACTGATAATCGGCGCCAGGAAGTTGTTGAGATCATGCGCTACACCGCCCGCAATCCTGCTGATGGTTTCCATTCTCTCCAGGTGAGAATAATCCATGCCCGTTTGCCCATCACGTCGGGCAGCTGACCCCGGAAATGCAACGTTCCCAATCGACTGTCGAACGCCAATTACTTCTTTGGGCGATATGACATCTTCCGGGTCGGTAATATTTTCCGTCGGTTCACCGCGATCCATAAATACCCCCAATAGGATTTTAGTCTTTCGGAAAACATTATTATCTAAGCAATAGCAGAAATAGTAACACCAGGTTATTTGCGTGTCCACTTCACTCACCCTTTTTCGATTCGGGTAAATTTGAATCGCCAAAGAATATATAAAGCAATTACTTCCTGATTTGTTCTGAAAGGTCTTCGCCCGCAGCATCCAGATATGCCAGCAGCGCGAGCTGAGATTTAAGCCGGGCCGTTGCCAGATTGAGTCCGGCGGCGGTGTGTGCCTGGCGGGCAATCGTGACATCCAACGAAGTTCCCCGACCGTTCCGCCATGCGGATTCCGTGAGTTGCAATCCCTCCCGGGCCAGCGCGGATTGCTTTTCAGCCGTGGCAACGGCAATCAGCGCATTGGCGTAATCGCGTCTGGCTTTACGCACGCTCAGAGCGGCTTTCCGCCTGGTGCTTTCCAGCTTGAGTTCCGCCTGACGAATTTCGGCGCGGGACATGTCCAGTTCCGCATACCGGAAATGATCGTACAGGGGAATGCTGAGCGAAAACATCAGCGCCCATCTCGATTTGTCATCAGACCCCATATCGGGCATGTCCGTAAACTGATAGCTGCCGTGCCAGACCATATCCAGGCGAGGCATAAATTTCATCTTTGTTGCATCCCGTTTCAGCGACAGCAGTTGCTGTGTGGCTTCTGCCGCTCTGATATCGGCCCGTGAACTCGTCGCCTTTTTTTCCTGAGCATCCACTTTGCCGCCCGGCGCACGGAGCGTCGGGGAATCCGCCGGCAACGGAAGACCATCTTCGCCCACCAGCTGGCCCAGTGTATCCCGGGCGTTGTCAAATGTCAGCAGTGACGACTGCAGTGCCTGACGGGCCTGCTCAAAATCTGTTTCCGCACGAATCACATCAATCCGCATGGCTCGCCCCGCGTTGAACCGGGCATTGGCAATGCGCAACTGTTCCTTTGCGGTCGTCATCTGCGAAAAGTGAAAGTCAATGAGGTTCTGTGTTGTCAGCACCATAAAGTACGCCTGGGCCACCCCCAACAGCAGTTGGCGCTCCGCATCGTGAATGGAAAGCTTTGCCACGTGAACCCCCTTCTTCGCGGTCTGTATCTGCAACCAGCTTTCCGGATTCACCAGGGGAACAATCAAATCAATGGACCCCACCAGCTTGTTCTGCGGATTGATGAGCATGGGGTCGCTGCTGCTCAACTGATTGAGAGCCGCTATATCCCCGGGGGTGAACAGGTTTAAATTGTCCATCACCAATGGTCCGAGAATGTTCGACAATGGCCCCAGACTTTCAGATAAATCGAGGGTATCTTCGTGGTCCATATGGGTGTATTCCAGTTTGCCCTGCAGGATAGGCAAAACCAGTCCCCATGTTTTCGACAGACCTGCCCTCGCCTTCTCAATTTCCATCCGGGCTGTCTGCAAATCCAGATTGCGCTGTGACGCCTTTTCAAGTGCATCCGCCAGAGAAATCTTCGGTCCCGGTGTCACCTGCGGAGGTGTCAGATCTTCACTGACAATGGTTACGGCACGGGATAACCCCGCTGCTTCCAGCAGAGATTGCGTCTGCGCTTCATAAGCGGTATCTGTGGCACTGTCGGATTCCAATCCTGAGTCCGTATCCTGCGCCAGAGAGGGCATGGCCCACGTCAGGGATGTAAAAATCATGAACACGTGAAAAATGAAGTTCCGCAACATCATGCCACCTCCTTTGCTCCTGAAACGGCAGCCTTTCCGAACAAAATCTTTTTCAGTCCTTCAGCGACGGCATCCACAATGGTATAGATTACCGGTACCACCACAAGGGTGAGAACGGTTGAAGCGACAAGGCCGCCGATAACGGCGATCGCCATGGGAGCGCGCGTTTCTGAACCCCATCCATCGCTGACAGCAACCGGAATCATACCAAAGATCATCGCCAGCGACGTCATCAGAATAGGACGCAGCCGTGTGGGCCCCGCCTTCAGCAGGGCCTCCTTTCGAGACAGTCCATCGCGTTTGCGCAGGGTATTGGTATAGTCCACCAGCAGAATGGCGTTCTTGGTCACCAGCCCCATCAACATCAACATGCCAATCATCGAAATCATACTCATGTTGCCGCCGCCCATCAGCAGAATGCCGCCAAATGCACCGATTATCGAGAGCGGCAAAGACATCATGATGGTAAAGGGATGAAACAGGCTTTCAAACTGAGCTGCCAGCACCATGTACACCAGAATTACCGCCAGAATCATGGCAATGGCCATTTCAGACGCGGATTTTTCCATGTTTCTGGCGTTCCCCCCCCAATCGGTTTCCAGCTCCGGGGGAACCACACGTGCGGCGATTTCATTCATTTTCTGTTGCGCCGTGCTGAGGGCCAGCCCGGAGGTGTTATTGGCATTGATGGTAATCTGACGGCGGCGGGATTCGCGTTCCACCTGCGTGGGACCGGTACGGGGTTCGAGTCGGGCCACACTCTGAATATCAATGAGTTGTCTGGAAGTGGCCGAACGCACCTTCAAACCGGAGAGTTGCGACGGATCGCTACGAAACTTTTCATCGAGGCGCACCCGGATATTGTACTCTTCAGCACCTTCTTCAAATTTCGATGCGTCCGCACCGCCAACCAGCGCATTCACAGTCTGGCCCACCACGGCGGTCGGAATCCCCAGTCCGGTGGCGCGCTCATGATCAATCACCAACTGCATCTCCGGTTTTCCGCCCTCATAGCTCATGGAGATGTCCACCAGACCAGGTACCTTTTTCATTTCATCGATCATCTTCTGGGCAATAGCTTCCATCTGAGTTAAATCATTGCCGCGCAGGTTGAACATCAGATTGGCGCTTCCCGACACCGTGCCGCCCGCCACCCCGGGCTCCCGCACGGTTATCCGGGCATCCTCAACATCCTTAAGCAGCTCGCGGATTTTTTCCACCACCTGGAGGTGCGTGAGTTGTCGGTCCTGCTTATCGGTGAGCAACACTTCAATCACCGCCTGGTGCTGGGTCTGCTGCGCGTCCGCCCCCACTTTAACGACCGTTCCCTTTACCACCCCGCTCATATTGTCCATCACGGTGGTCGCCACCTGCTGTGCCCGGTCCTCAGTGGTTTCAAGGGCGCTTCCCGGGGGCAATTTCACTGTGACGTTTACCCGGGCCGCATCGTAAGAGGGAAAGAAGCTCATGGTCATGAACTTTGCGGTGTAAATGGTGGCCCCCAGAACAACGAGCGTTGCGATAATCACAATGGCTTTGTGATTGAGCGCCCAACCGATAGTCGCCCGATACACACGGTCGATGCCACCCAGCACCTTCTCAATGGCATTGTAAAACGCGTTGCTTTTATGGGCGCCGAGCAGACGGGCGCTAAGCATCGGCGTCAGGGTAAATGAAACCAGCAGGGAGATCATCACCGCCACCACCACCGTGAGACCGAACTCCTTCAGAATCATGCCCATCATACCGCCGCTCACCGCAGAAGGGAGGAACACCGCCACAATCGATAGCGTGGTGGCCAATACCGCCAGTGCAATCTCCCTGGCGCCATCCAATGCAGCCTGTGCCGGCGCTTTTCCTTCTTCAAGATGCCGGTAAATATTTTCGATGACCACAATGGCGTCGTCAATCAGCAAACCGATTGACAACGTGAGGGCCAGCAGCGTCATCAGGTTGAAACTGAATCCCATCATCGAGATGAATGTGAATGTCCCCACCACCGATACCGGCAGCGCCAGCGCGGCAATGAAAGTGGAGCGAAGGTTTCTTAAAAAGAGGAATACAATCACCACCGCCAGGAAGCCACCAAAGGCCATGTCAAACCACACGGCATTGAAAGAGGCTTCAGTAACCCGGGTCTGGTCGGAAACCAGTTTGAACTCCCAGCCTTCCGGCAGATTCTGCTGAATCTCTTTCATACGGGATTTTACTTTTTTCGCCACCGCCACCGAGTTGGTCCCGCTCTGTTTACGCACCAGTAAAGTAATGGTTGGTTCACCGTTCATGCGAGCGGCGCTGCGCATCTCTTCCACCCCTTCTTCCACCCGGGCCACATCCGATACGCGAATGGTTTTACCGCCGATGTCCACAATCGGAAAATTGGCGATGTCCGCCACCTTTCCCAAATCGCCATCAATACGAACAGACAGCTCCAGTCCATTGGATTTGAATCGACCGCCCGGAAACTCCAGATTGTTGCCCTGCAATGCGCGAATGAGATCCGTCACGGCCAGGCCGGCAGCTTCCAGCCGGTACGGATCGACCGCCACCTTTATTTCTTTTCTGGCGCCGCCCACAATATCGATACCGCCCACACCGGGCACCCCTTGCAGTGGGCCTTTTATGTAATCTTCAGCGTACTGGGTCACCCTGTCAACAGACTGATTCCCCGTGAGCACCATGGTTAAAATCGGTTCCGCACCCAAATCCAACTTTTCCACGGAGGGGTTTTCCACTTCAGAAGGCAACGTGGCCACCACCCGACTGATTTTGTCCCGAACGTTCTGGATAGCCAAATCGGCATCCATATCCAAATCGAAAACAATAATGACCTGGGAAACGTTTTCCACGCTCACCGATTTCAAATGATCAATGCCGCTCAACTCACTGAGGGCGTCTTCAATTTTCTGGGAAACTTCTTTTTCAACGGTTTCCGGACCCGCGCCCGGATAAACGGTCAACACCGTGGCCACAGGTGGTTCAATCCCCGGAAACATTTCCAGACCAATTCGCGGAAAAGCAACAACACCGAACACAACCAGCGCTACCAGCAACATGGAGATGAATATCGGTCTTTTAATAGAGAGTTCGAAAAAAGACATATCCCCCCCTTACAATTTCCCGGTGCGTACCCGTTGACCGTCAATAAAGGTCCCGGTGCCGGTGGAAACGATAATTTCATCCCCATCAACAAGACCTTCCCTGATGATGACGCGAGTGTCTTCCATCTGGCCAAGTGTCACCGGTTGTTTATGGACAATACTCTGGTGCACTTTATAAATATAGGGTTCGTCATTCTCATTCCGTTTCACCGCAGCGACAGGCACAAATATCACTCTGGTGGCAGCGTCCTGATTCAGATTCACCCGGGCAAAGGCGCCAGCTTTTATATTCAGGTCGGCGTTCCCCACCTCAACGCGCACCTCAAACGTTCTGGCCCCCTGGGAAATGGTATTGGCCACAAACGTAACCACCCCTTCGGTCGTAATGCCCACAGAGTCGATAGTCACCGTTGCTTTGTCACCCACTCTGACCATACTGGACGCTTCTTCGGGAACAAACACCTGCACTTCCAGGGTGGAGGCATCCACTATCGTCATCAGCATGGTGGGGGGCATGGCATAACACTGCTCCCCCTTTTCAACCATGATATTGGTCACAACGCCATCGAAGGGGGCTCGCAACACGGAGTCCTTCAGCGCCTTTCTGGCTTTGTCCAGATTGGACTTCGAAATTTGAACCTGCGCGTTCGCCCCTTTTTTCCGGGCTGTCAAATCATCAATCGAAGCTGCGGGAGCAGCGTTTTCCTTTACCAGGTTTTGCAGTCGAACCATTTCATTTTCCAACATTTCCGACTGCGCCACTGCGGCTGCCAATCCGGCTTCCGCCTGTTGAACCCCCAACACGTAGTTCTGGCGATCCAGTTTCAGCATCACATCCCCTGCCTTCACCCTGTCGCCCAACCGAACCGGTATTTCCTTGATCATTCCCGAAACCGATAAAGAAAGAGTGCTCTCTTTCTTTGCCAGCGCTTTGCCCGACAGCACGAGATTCTGAACATGGGAAACGGTTTTCACCTGTTGCACCTTAACGATTTTATTATCGTTCTTCACATCGTTGTCCGCCTCAGGTGTCGCTACCGTCTGTACTGGTTGAGCTTCCTCATTGGCCCTGACAGATTCGCATCCAGATGCAACCATCAGCCCAATAAATATTAAAATATCATATAGAATTCGATTATTCCTTTTCATCGGCAACCTCCGTTTGGCCCATTAAGCATGCACCATGCCAGCGCTTCCGCCAGCATATTTGCCCGGGATCCCATCATCGGAATTCAACAATCGTTATATTTCACGATTTTAATCTTGTTATATTTCGTTTAATTGTGCTATTTAACGAATAACACATTTAAACGGAACTCTCATTTTCTACATTTCAGAACAACTCCACAGAATGGCATAAATTCTGCTCTATTTCGCAATTACACGGGATACGGCAAAAAGGCTGCATCCGGGAGAAGCAATTCATGGATCTGGAACGCATCGTCCAAACGGTTACCCTGAAAGTATTTGGTTCTCTGGATATTGGTGAGTCGCTGACAAATACCAGAGAAGAGCTGGCCAAATGGATGCCGGCGGATGAACTCGTCATGTTTCAGATGACCAAAGAGACAAATGAAGTCTTTCTTATCTGTCATATTGATCAGACCGGCATCCGAAGTATCGATCGCCAATCGCTCATCACACTGACAGAACAGCAAATATCCGAGCGCAATATCCGCTTCGCAAAAACGAACGAAGATTTCATTGTACTGCGCCGAAGTGAAATGAAAATCGATGTATCCGGTTCTCCTCTCAACAGGAACCTCGAACGTCTGGGGATGCCATCGGACAGAGATCAATTGATCCTGTTCAATTTCAATCTGAACGCCGGAATTGGATTGGTGTCATACGAATCTGCCAGTTACAACGAAGACCACAAATCGTTATTGACTGAGCTGAAAGAACCGTTTTCCGGCGCCATTGTCAACGCCATGCGCTATCAGGAGCTGCAACACGCGCGTGAGCGACTGCAAGCCGAAAACCGCGCCCTGCAGGTGGAACTGCAAAAGGAAGTGGGCGACCGGGTCATTGGCATGCACCAGGGGCTGAAACAGGTGATGGAGCTGGTGGGACGGGTGGCCAAAACCCCCAGCCCTGTCCTGTTGATGGGAGAAACCGGCAGCGGCAAAGAAGTGATTGCCACTTCAATCCACCGGTTGTCAGAATGCAACGACAGCCCGTTTGTCAGTCTCAATTGCGGGGCCATTCCGGAAACCCTCATCGACAGCGAACTGTTCGGTCACGAAAAGGGGGCGTTCACCGGGGCAAACGAACGCAAAATGGGACGATTCGAACGGGCTCAGGGCGGCACCCTGTTTCTGGATGAAGTGGGGGAATTGCCGCCTTCCGCCCAGGTCAAACTGCTGCGCGTATTGCAGGAAAAGGAATTCGAACGCATCGGCGGAAGTCGATCTATCCGTTGTGAAGTGCGTCTGATTGCCGCGACCAACCGGGATTTACCCGCCATGGTACAGCGGGGTGAATTCCGGGAAGACCTGTGGTTCAGACTGAATGTTTTTCCCATTACCATTCCACCTCTCCGGGAACGCCGGGGCGATATTCCGGCCCTGGCCTACTTCTTCATTGAAACCCGGAGCCGTCAGCTCAATCTGCCATATCGACCCACGCTCCCCGCCAGTGAACTGAACCGCCTGGTGCAATATGACTGGCCGGGCAATGTCCGCGAGCTGCAGAACGCCATCGAACGCGCCCTCATTCTGAGCCGGGGAGCCCCTCTCCAGTTTCCCTATCTCACCCGGATGAACCGAATTTTCTCTGTGCCGGAGACATCGCCGGGCGAAGGTTCGCCGTCATCCCCGAAGACATTCCCGGTACCATTCGAAGAGATGTGCCGCACGTACTTCCGCTCCCTCCTCGAACAGACCAACGGTCGGATTTCCGGTCCGGACGGCGCGGCAGTCATTGCCGGGATGAACCCCAACACCTTCCGTTCCAAACTGAAAAAACTGGGACTGCTCCGAACGATGGGAAACCGGCGGCACTGACAAAACACCCCTTTTTTTCCTTTCCCGTGCCGATTTGTTACACTGCTTCAGATGTCCGATACCAATAGAAAACGCATTCATCCATACCCCGAGGAATGGCCGTTCGCATTGCTGATGGCGCTCCAGTTCTTCTTCGCCATCGGCGTGTTCTGGATACTCAAACCCCTGAAAAAAACCCTTTTCATAAAACTGTACGATCACCAGTTGCTGGACGTCTGGCGCTTTCAGTTCAATGCGGCCCAGACGGAGCTCCTCGCCAAAAATCTCAACATGGGGCTGGCATTGCTGGCGATGGTGCTGTTTGTCATCCTGGCCAGAAAATTCAGGCGACACCATCTCCTGAACGTCATCGTTGTTTTTCTCTGCTGCTGTATCGCGACATTGATGGTGATGCCAGTGGAATCCGTGGGATTCGTGTGGTCTTTCTATATCTTCGGCGATTTGTTCAATATGCTGATGCTCGCGTCCTTTTTCGCGTTTCTCAACGATTCAGTATCCAGGGATCAGGCCAGACGCCTCATGGGAACCGTGGTATTCGGCGGAGTGCTGGGCGGAGCCGTCGGCGCCACCGCAACCCGGGAATTGCTGTCTCAGCTGAGCCTGCAGCAGTGGCTGGCCATCAGCCTCGGCATCACCCTCCTTATCGGTCTTCTGGCGCACGTTGCCGCCAGACATATTCCCGTCCGGTCACTCCATGAGGATGACGAACCGACTTCACAGGCTTCGCCGCTCCCATTCAGAAAGCTGATTCAATCCAGATACATCGTTTCCATCGCGCTCATCGTGGGCAGCTATGAGATGGTCTCCTCCCTGGTGGATTTTCAGTTCACCTCGGCGGTCTCCCACTATCTGAACGGCGATGCCATCGGTGCGTATTTTTCGTCTGTGTACATGACGGTCAATGTGGTGGCCATGACCGTGCAGTTGCTGTTCACGGGATTGGTCCTTACCCGGCTGGGGGTAACCCGGGCCCTGCTGGTATTGCCCGGCGCACTGCTTCTCGGCTCCGTGGCATTCCTGGCTGTTCCCATGCTGTTTTTCGGCGCATTGCTCTGTATTTTCGACAATGGCCTCAATTATTCCATCAATCAATCCGCCAGAGAAAGCCTGTATGTGCTGATTCGCTCGGAAGCCCGATACAGAGCCAAAGCGTACGTGGATATTCTAATCCATCGCACATCAAAGGCATTGAGTGTGAATCTGACCCTTCTGCTGTCCACCGTTCTGTCATTCCGGTGGTTGGCGATTGTCTCCATCTGTCTTATTGTTGTATGGATTTCAGCCGCCCGATATGCGGGGAAGCAGTTTGATAACGAAGAAAGCGCAGATCCGTTATGGCCGCCAGAAAAAAGAAAAAAGCGATTCCTCAGAAAAAACCGACTTTTTCCAATCGTCCCTTCGTGAAACTCAAATCCATGGCATCGGACAACACCGACGAGCCCCCCCCAGCCGCCGCCCCGGAATCCCCTGAGGTTCAGGACGGCGAATCGGATTCTCAGCCGGATGATGAAGCGAACATTCTGGCCCGGATGATGGACGGCGCAATCCCCATCCCCCATAAACATGCCGAGAAGGAACACCGGATAAAAAAAGGCATCCATACCTTCAACGACGCAGAACTGGTCATGCGCCACCTGGACGAACTGGTCCACGGCAAGGGACAATTCGACATTGCCGATACTGACGAATACATTGAGGCTTCCGTCAATGGCCTCGACCGGCGCATTGTGAAAAAACTGCGCAAGGGCGAATTCTCTGTCCAGTCCCACCTTGATCTTCACGGTATGACCCGGGACAAAGCCCGGGTGGAGGTGGCCGCGTTCATTGAGCGGTCATACAGAACCGGCAAAAAATGTGTACTGATTGTCCATGGTCGGGGGTTGGGCTCAGAAAATCATATTCCGGTACTCAAGGAAAAACTCCGGGCCTGGCTGACCAGAGGTGCCATCGGCAAAAAAGTACTGGCCTACACTTCTGCACGGCCATTCGACGGCGGGACCGGCGCGGTATATGTGCTGCTCCGGTCCTGAATCAACGCAGCTGAATCAGTTGTGAATAATCACTCTTGTGCCGGGGTTTTCCGCGGTGGCAATCACCCCGTGAAACCCATCGCTGAAATGGGGACCTGTCCAGAAAAACAACCTGCGCGCATCCGCGGGAGACAGATTGACACACCCATGGGAGCGCACCCGGCCAAACCGGTCATGCCAGAATGCCGTGTGCAACGCGTAGCCTTCTTCGAAATACTGAGTCCAGGGCACATCTTCAATGGAATATGCGTCATCTCCGGCGGTCACGTCATCCATGGTGACCGATATGTGCTTGCTGTAAATCCGAAACTCCCCGACCGGTGTTTCAAATCCTTCCCGACCGGAAGAAACCAACGTTGCAAACACGGGCATCGCGCCTTCATATGCCACCAGCGTCTGTTGGGTCAAATCCACATCAATCCAGCGCTCGTTCTCCCCCGCATCTGCAGGCGGCGCCACCTGGGCGGCAATGGCGGCAGCGCGTCTGAGAATAAATTCGCCCTGGCCAATCTCCACATACTCCCGTCCGTTGCGCGTAATAATGGAACCCAGCGGATACGCGCTGTAGCGGGCCACCCGGGAGCCATTCTTCAACGGACCGTCCGATGTTTCCCGCTTCAACTTCCGGACGCCGCTGTTCACCACAAACACCAGCGGAAGCTTCATTCGCTGCCCCAGCAATACCCCTTCAAATTCAGAAGGGCTCGCCGGATACAACTCCGACTGGTCGATATAGCGACCTCTCACCGTCTGCTGCCAGGTAGTGGATTCCGCAGCCACCGAGTGGCTGACACTGACAAAATATCCCTTCTGCATTTTCAGATGCACATACGCCGGCTTCTCCGACACTTGTGCATCCGAATCCACAGGGGAATTGCTTCCCTCATCAACATGCGATTCTTCCCCGGCGCCATTCATGGACATGGCGGTTCCCCCATCTCCGTCAGATTTTGGGGCCACTTCCTGCTGGTCATCCGGCTCTCCGGCGGCATGGTCAGTGTCCGACCTGTCCTCGATATGTCCGTTATCGCTGTCACCGGTGCCGTTCGCAGAATCCGTATCTGCTGACTTTTCTCCCCGATACTCAGGGTTCGCATAAAATGACTCCGCCAGTGCAACTTCAGCTGCATCCGGGATTTTCCAGTACTCCAGCACCCCGTCGCGCTTCACATATTTATACGTATATGGCAGCGGCTCATTGAGGGTCGGCGGTGGTGGCGACGGCTCAAAGGTGACCGGCTCCTTCGACACGGTGACGCCGGTGCCATCACACACAAAGCCTCCCCCACTCAACTCATGCCATCCCCTCGGGCAATTCTTTTTCGAAACCTGCTCAGAAACACGGAAGGTCGCCCCCCGACGGGCATATGCCAGAACCCGGGAACTCATCTCCGGTTTTTCAAATATCTGCGTATGAAAATGATAGGAAACCGCGTACAGCGGAAATTTATCCACTTCAGCGACATCTTCATCCGTATCTATTTCGTCCCCGGCATCTTTGATGGACTGTTCATCTGTAACAGGGGCTTTGGTGCCCTCCTCCAGCTCCGACTCACTGGGCTTTCCGGAAGATTCATTTTTCAGTAGCGCTGATTCGTTCACCAGCGTCGGATCCACCTCTTTGCCGTTACCAACGTCTATATTTTCCGGTGCCTGCTGTATCGGGTCAAGAGGGGATGCCGCTTCATCACCCATGCACTGCCAGATTCCCATGGCGCATACAGACACCAGCACCAGCAACCAGAACACCCCCTTCCATCGCGAGGTACCGGACGACTTTTTCTTCACCGATTTTCGCCGATTGGGTTTGGATGTTCCAACGCGGCGATTTCCACCACGAGCCTTCTGTGCCATCTGCTGCTCCTTCTAAAAACAATCCTGTGTTGAGACTGTAACTTTAGATAGGCAATGTCCAGAAAAGTGCCCAAATCAAGGGGCCGTCATTGGCCGAGCCAGAACTGTCCAGCCGGAGAAGCGCAATCAAAAATGGACGACATGTATTTGCAGGAAAATAACAGGCGGGTTGCGGCTCAATTGGTTTTGTCAACAGAGGCATCCACTGCTACCTCCCAGTCTGAAATTTCGTCTTCCTCCCCCTGTACCACATCGCCATCAGCGAAATCAGCCATCTCCACATCCTCGCCGCTGTCATCCATCCCCTCTTCACCACTGTCATCGCCGTCATTTTCGTCCGGCGATGATGGCTTCTGCTGCAGCATCTGATATTCCGACAACAGTACTTTTCCCCGGTCCAAATCCTTTGCAAGTATTCGGAATAAAACAGGGTTCGCCGCTCTTGGAATCAACTGAGACATAAATCCCGCCCCTGAACGGTTCACTACCTGAAACTCAATATCACCGTCTTCCAGAAACGCGGCCAGCAGGTCCGCCTGAACGGGATCACTGATTCTTACCAACTCGACATATTCGGATTGTTCTGCCATTGATGCCTCCTGATTCTGTTAACATTCTAATCGTAGCGCAGAATCGTAACGACGCCATATACGCTTCCAGATAATTTTCATCTTCCGGGGTATCCCATGGGATTGCAACGTGTATCACCCGCACCATTGGCCGCTTTCACGATAGCGCAATTCCCTCACACACCGCACGGTATTTCTTTTTCAGATGGTTCACAGTATACTGACCCCGTGTGAAAGGAAGTAACGCATGGGAAACAGACATCACCTATTCTTTTTCAGAGTTGCATTGCCTCTCATGATGACGCTCTCCAGTTTCATCTGCAGTTGCAGTGACGATTCCGAGTCGGACTCCCCCGCCAATACAGACGCTGATACGGATTCAGACGCGGACGCAGATTCGGACGCAGATTCGGATACCGACACGGATTCAGACACGGATTCGGACACGGATGCAGATACGGATTCAGACACGGATGCAGACACAGACGCAGATACGGATACCGACAGCGATACAGATACAGATACGGATACGGACACAGACTCCAACACAGATACGGACGTGGATTCAGACAGCGATGGCGACCGAATGCCGGTCAATCCCAATGCGAATGATACGACCCGTACAGTCCTGCAGTATCTATATGATATTTCCGGAAAAAGTATTTTATCTGGGCAGGAAAGCATTTTCTGGGAGGGTGGATACACCGGGGAAATGCTGCAGCCAACCGTCAGAGATCAGTACGTGTACGAGAGAACCGGTAAGTATCCAGCTCTGTTCTCAACGGATTTCGGCGACGTGGATACGGGCACCACGGATGGCCGCCAGAATATTGTGACCCTGGCGCGACAGTACTGGAAAGAAGGCGCGCTCATTCAGCTTCATTATCATATGATTCAACCCACCGAAGAGGATGGATCCGGTTTTGCGACCATGAACATTGGCGATTACCCCGGCGAATATATCGATGACATGCTGGCGGACGGCACAGAACTGAATCGCATCTATCTGGAACGGCTGGACGAAATCGCCGGATATCTGCAGCAACTGGAAGACGACGACATTACGGTGCTGTGGCGTCCGTTTCACGAAATGAATGGCAACTGGTTCTGGTGGTCCCACCAGGAACGCTTTGTCGAGATGTGGATTCATCAGTTCAAGTATTTCACCGAACACCACGGCCTCGACAACCTCCTCTGGGTCTGGTCATGCAACTGGTGGTGGGCTGATGCCGATGGCCTGAATCTCCCGGATCCCCATTATCCTGGCCATGATTATGTGGACATACTGGGAGTGGACATTTATGCGGACATCACTCATGGGCATTCGTACGATGACTACATCTATGATCATATGATGGAAATGGCAGCGGGTCGGCCCATCGCCATCACCGAAAACGGTGTGATGCCTGATGTACCCCATATCAGAGAGCGACAACCCAACTGGGTTTTCTGGGTCACGTGGCACGAATACGAAAAAGCGTACAATGGAAACACAGATGAAGTGTACGACGCAGTATATGGCGATCCGAGTGTCATCACTCGCGACGAAGTGGATTTCTGAGAGATTCAGCCGCCTGCGGCGGCGGACGGCATGCACCGAATCAGTTCACCCGGAACTGCTGATTTGAAAATACCAGCTCTCCGGTTTCAAATCCGTCAAAATTCTCTTCAATGACCTGACCGTCGATAGCGGTCATCCGCAACGTGAACGGCCCATCTCCAAAACCGCTTCCATCGGTCAGAGTGCCATCCCCACCCCGACGCAATTCGTAATATTCGGAGTGGTTGCTGCTTTTTACTTCAACCTTATCAATCAGCACTCTGGCATTTCGAACCCACAGGCTGGTCCACCAGATATTCGCTTCGGTCTGAAACTCATATATCAGGTTGCCGGTGTCCGGACAGGCCGTGAGTTGCCAGGACATATTCCGGGGCCATTCTCCCATATGAATTGACTCGTACACCGACGGACTGACATCGAGATTGTCGTCGTGACTCGTTACCCCATAGGTTACCACCCTCGCCACAATGGATTTTCCCTGCCCCGTCTCAATTAAAATGCAGGCATCGCAAATTCCCCCGCCCATATTGAACGCATTGCTCACCCCGGCCAGGTATTCTCCCCCCAGACCGGTGGATTCCAGCAGTTCGGCACGGTATCCCGGCCCCGGCGCGCATGCGTTATGCCAGTCTGTCTCAGCAAAATCCACCGGACCAAGATGATACATGCCCCCGGAGTGCACATCACCGTACTCAACAACAGAATTCGACGTGGGATCGCTGTCACCGACATTGCCAATTCCCTTGTCATCACCTCCATCGCAGGACACGACGACGCCCGCCACGAAAAGAAGCAGTATCAGTGCAGAACCCGTCCATTTTTGACCTATCATTGCCGATCCTTTCAAAAAAAATATATGTGAACGCAACCCATTCTCCACTATTCAAACTGTTGTTCTGATTCAACCAACTCGCCCGTTTCAAATCCGTCAAAGTCCTCTTCTATCACCTGTCCATCGATGGCGGTAATGCGCAGAGTGAATGGTCCGTCACCAAAGCCACTTGCGTCGGTGAAGGTGCCATCCCCGCCCCGACTCAGTTCGTAGTACTCGGAGTGGTTGCTGCTTTTCACTTCAACCGTATCAACAAGCACTTTTGGATTTCGAACCCACAGACTGGTCCACCAGATATTCGCCTCAGTCTGAAACTCATAGTACAATGGGCCGGTCTCCGGACAGGACACCAGTTGCCAGGACATATCCCGGGGCCATTCGTCCATGTGAATCTCGTCATACACCGATGGGCTGACATCGAGATTTTCATCGTGAGTCGTCACCCCATACGTTACCACCCGTGCCACAATGGATTTTCCCGCAGCGGTGTCAATCCGAATGCAGGCATCGCAAATGCCGCCGTCCATATCATGTGCATTGGCGACTCCCGCCAGATATTCCCCCCCGAGGCCGGTGGATTCCAGCAGTTCGGCACGGTATCCCGGCCCCGGCGCACATGCGTTGTGCCAGTCTGTCTCCGCAAAATCCACCGGACCAAGATGATACATGCCACCAGAGTGAACTTCGCCCAATATCACGCCCCCGGTATCAGAACTGATTTCAGAGTCGCTGTCGGAGTCTGCGGTGTCACCATCGCCGCTTCCCGTATCCTCAGTGCTGTTAGTGCCCGTGTCCATCGGCGTCTCTGTCTCCGTACCGCCGTTGCCGGTACCCGTATCGGCCGGGGTCTCCGTCCCCGTATTGCCAGTGCCGGTACCTGTGTCCACCGGCGTCTCCGTCCCCGGGGTGCCACTTCCCGTGCCAGTATCCAGCGGGGTCTCCGTCCCCGTATTGCCACTTCCCGTGCCAGTATCCAGCGGGGTCTCCGTCCCCGTATTGCCAGTGCCGGTACCTGTGTCCACCGGGGTCTCCGTCCCCGTATCGCTGCTACCGGTGACCGTGTCCGCTGTGGTATCCGGTTCGCCGTCAGACGTATCACAGGCCCCAATCGAGACGGTTGAAAGCAACAACAGCAACACGGGTCGCATGATTATTTTCAATCTGGTTTTCATCAAATACCTCCCACGAAACAATGCCCAACCGGGCAGATACCTAATCGGTCGAGATGCGCTACACTTAATGGTTTTCAGCAACGCTATAAAGATACACGTCCTCCGGAATACCTGCACTAAAAAAAAATATGAAATACATACGCAAAAGTGATACATCGACCCCATGTTATCGCCCAGGCGCATCCCCAGAGATCTCAAACTCCTGTTTATCGCCACATTCTTTTTCGGTGTCGCCTTCGGTATATTCATGGCGTCCCTGAACAACTACCTTTCAGATATTCACCATCTGGACGCGGCGTCCCGCGGTTGGCTGGAATTTCCCAGGGAGCTGCCCGGATTCTTCATTCTGTTTGTGTCCGCCGCGCTCCTATCCGTCATGCGGGAAGCGAAAATGGCTGCCGTGGCCATGGCCTTGTCCGCCATCGGGGCCATTGGACTCGGATTTGCGGCGCATACCACAACACTGCTGGTGGTGTTTATCATTGTCTGGTCGCTGGGAGACCACATTCTCTTTGCCGTGCAGGACGCCATCGGTCTGAAACTGGCCAGAGAAGGCGGATCCGGGCGACGACTGGGGCAACTGGGGGGCGCGCGCAACCTCGGGGTAATCAGCGGCGTGGGCATCATGTACGGCATCGCCAGATTCACCGGTGATCGGTATGACCTCTTTTATCTGACGGCTGGAACCGCCACCTTCATCGCGTCATTTGCCTACCTCTGGATTCACACCGGAAAAGGCGAGGCGCGGTCCAGGCGCATTGTGCTGAAGAAGCGGTATACCCTGTACTACGCAGTCAGTGCCCTGTTCGGCGTGCGAAAACAGATTTTCCTGGCATTCGGTGGCTGGGTGCTGGTAAAGATTCACGGCGTCGATGTTTCAACGATTGCGGTCCTCTATTTCATCGCATCGGTGCTGGGCGTGGTATTTCGTCCACTGCTCGGTGACGTGATTGATTGGTTTGGAGAGCGGATGGTTCTGGCCGCCGATGAAATATTTCTCATTCTCATTTGTCTGACGTACGCTTTTGCAGGCGATCTGTTTGCCAAAGGCACTGCAGTGTATGTGTTGTATGGCGCGTTCATCATGGATAGCGTCCTCTTTGCACTGCAGATTGCCCGAAACACGTACCTGAAGAAAATCGCAGAAACCCAGGCCGATATCACGCCTACCATCGCCACGGGAATTACCATTGATCATCTGGTGGCCATGAGTCTTCCCATCCTGTCCGGATATTTGTGGAGCAGTTTCGGGTTTCGCTGGGTATTCATCCTCGCAGCATCAATTGCGACGGCCGGATTTTTTGTCTGTCTCCGCATCAGAGTGCCGAGTCCATCCCGCTGACAGATCCTGCCCCCCACTTATGGTAAATAAAAAATTCTGGTTCAGAATGCAAACGTGTTAATAAAAAAATATATGAATCAAGAAGCTACTCAAAATCAGAGCACAGGAAAAACACTCGATAGAAGTCTTGGCCTGTTCAGTGTCATCAGTATCAGCATCGGCGCGATGCTCGGCAGCGGCATTTTTGTGCTTCCCGGTCTGGCAGCCGCCAAAACGGGACACTCTGTCTGGATTTCCTATGTCGTCGCCGGAATGTGCGCGCTGCCCGCCGCATTCTCAAAATCTGAACTGGCGACCGCTATGCCCACTTCCGGGGGAACATACATCTACATCGACCGTACATTCGGCCCATACGCCGGCACCATTGCCGGCATGGGACTCTGGATATCTCTGTTGCTGAAGAGCGCCTTTGCCCTGGTCGGATTCGGGGCGTATCTCAGTGTGTTCGCCGATTTACCTCTCAAGCCCATTGCGCTGGCGGCCCTCGCAGCCATCGTCCTCCTGAATGTGACGGGGGTTAAAAAAGTGGGCAAAATCCAGATTTTCGTGATTCTGATTGCACTGGCGAGTTTAACAGGGCTGGTGATCATTGGCATGCCCCGGGTGGACTGGCAAGTATTCCAAAGTGAGCAGATGTTTACCGGTGGCACATCCGGAGTGCTTGCAACAGCCGCGTTTGTATTTGTTTCGTACGCCGGGGTCACCAAAGCCGCTGCCGTCGCCGAAGAAGTATATAAACCGGAGAAAACACTGCCACTTGGCATCATTGCCTCTCTCACGATGGTAACCGTCGTATACGCATTGGTGGTCATGGTGATGGCGGGGACGATTCCGCTGGAGTCATTTGTGAAGACCGGCCGACCGGTTTTTGATTTGGCAGCCTCAATTGGTGGCAAAGTGGTCGGCTTGCTGGGAGCGCTGCTTGGTGTCATCACCATGACCTCCATGGCCAATGCCGGAATTCTGGCATCCAGCCGATTTCCCTTTGCCATGAGCCGGGACGCGCTCATGCCGGCACAGTTGTCCCGGATTCACCGAAAGTTCGGTACGCCGGTTGTTGCCGTGGTGGCCACGGGGCTGCTCATGGCCACAGCCATTATATTTCTGAACGTGGAGAAGCTGGCAAAACTGGCCAGTGCATTTGTCATTATGCTTTTCGTGATCGAAAGCTTCACCGTCATCGTTCTTCGGGAAAGCTCGGTGCAATGGTACAAGCCGGCCTACAAATCCCCGCTATATCCGTTTACCCAGGTGTTCGGCATCGTCAGCGGACTTGGTCTGCTGGCGATGATGGGGCTGGATGCCCTGATTGGGCTCACATCCGTCATTATTCCGGGCATCTTCCTGTATATTTTTTACGGCAGAAAGCGCACCCGGCGAAAAGGCGAGCTGACCAAGATGAGCTCCCGTACCGATCTCGCCATGTCCACCGGCGCGGCCGCCGAAGCGGATGGATTTGAACCAGCATCTATCCTGGTCTCTCTGTTCGGAAATGAACGTTCCCCGGAAACCATAGTCGAAATGGGCATCGCCCTCTCAAAAAATGGCCGCGTGGCTGTGCAGGACATCACGGAGATTCAGGACTCCCACATGGAGACCCGGGCACTGAAAGTCGATCCCAGACAGCGATCGCTGGAACGACGGTTCGCGGCCATGGCAGAAGACAAAAAGGTGGATATTGAATTTCGTTCTCTGGCCACCCATGACTCCGCCAAAACGGTTCATACCGCCGCCGATGCGTTCAAGGCCGATTGCCTGCTATTGGCCTGGGGAGGTCGCGCTTCCCTCGGCCGTTTTTTCCGCAATCCATATGTCTGGCTCGCTGCCCATGTGCGTTGCAACCTGGGATTTTTCAAAGATGCAGGGGTTCGATACATCCGAAAAATTCTTGTTTTTGCTGAACCCGGACCTCACGATGTGCTCGTCGTTGCGACCGCCGATCATCTCGCGCGATTGTTCGGTGCCACCATCACATTTGTCCGATTTGTGCAGAGCGATGTCTCAGAACCCATCTTTCAGTCGCAAACGAACTATGTGGATGAGCTCAGACACCTGTGCCAGACGAAAACAAAAGTACGCATGCTTCGGGGTAAAAATCTGTACACCGCCATCACTGAAGAAACCCAGTATCACGATCTGCTGGTACTGGGCGCCCCCCCGGATACTGGAATCAACCGCCTGCTGCTCAAGAACAAGGAAGACACCATCACCGAACAGGCCACATGCTCGGTACTCCGGCTGCGAACGCCAAAATCCAAAATTCATGCGGAATTTCGCCAGAGCCGCGACAGCATAACCGAAGCATCCATTCGGCACTGGCTCATTCCAGAATGCGTTCAGACCAATATCAACGTTCGCAAAAAAGACGAACTTTTTACCCAAATCGCCAAATCGTTCGCAGCACACCTTTCCGGCGTGACCGCCGCGCAGGTAGAACGGGCGCTGTGGGAACGGGAAAACACACAGAATACGTCCGTTGGACGGGGCCTTGCGCTGCCCCATGCAACCATCGAGGCGGTGGAGAGCACCAAATTGGCGGTCTTCACCACTGCCGCTCCTATTGATTATCAAACTGCAACGGGTGAAAAACTCGATATTTTCATCGTTACCGTGGGACCATCCAGCGAACGGCATCGACATCTGGAATTGCTGGCCGGTGTGGCCCGGATGGTCCTTGAAACAGAATTGATAACCGAACTTCGCGCCGCAGAGGCTCCCGATGATGCACTCAGAATCATACACACCAATCTCCAGAAAACGGAGAACTGAGATGGCTGGCAGAAAGTGCATCGCAGGAAGGGTTCCCGCCAATTGTCGGTTACGTTCCGTTTGTTCAATGCACACGTTTTCGTTTCATCAAACGAACTGATTGTGGTCATGCGATAACAGATGCCTACAGAAATTACATACAGTACGCAAATCTTTCTTCCATCCATCATCAGTGGTGTATTGCTGCTTTCCGCAGTGGTTGTTGTGCTCTTTTTTATGAGAACCAGAGAATCATCGTATCTGGCCATTGCCGCAACATTGACGAACTCTGTTGTATTTGTGCTACTTGAAGCGTTGATCAACTACATGGGGGAGACCCGTCAGGTGGAAACAGGGTTCCACCTGACAAGGATTATTCAGCTATCGGCTGCTGCGTATATTCCTGCCATCCCGTGGCTCATCTATTCATTCGGAGGTTTTTACCGCCCTGCCCTGCAACGGACAGTCATTGCCATCGCGACGGTCGCATTCCTCGTTTTTGTGGTCATTGCATTCGCCGTGCCGGACCTGTTCATCTCGGTCACCACAGTGGCCAGGGAAGCGGCCCTCAAGGAATCCGCTATCGCGCGGGGCGCCCCCGGGGTGATGTACTCAATACGCGACATACTTCTCGGGTGTGTCATGGTATACAGTCTGTTCATGCTCCCCCGGCTGAAGAAACATGAAATGTCAAAATCGATGGCCGGACCGATGCTCACCGGAATTGTAATCGCAGTTATTCTGCCGTTAAATGATATAGTAAACGCGTACACTCAGCACAACCTGCTGCTGCCACCATTTCTGGACTTTTCCTACGCTGCACTCGGGATGGGAATATTGGGCATTGCCGTTACCTATGGTACTTTTCAACGGTTCATGACGCAGCTCACAGAAAACAGACAGAAATATCTCAACGCGCACAACCTGATTCGCGACGTGGTCGATACCATGGAGTCCGTAGTTATCGGCGTCGACGAACATCATTGCATCACATTGTGGAACAACAAGGCAATGAAACACACCGCCACCCGGGCAGAACAGGTTATCGGAAAAAAGGTGGAATCGGTGTTGCCCGAACTGCTATCGGAGCTTCGGCATATCGACGCCGCAATTCATGAGAAAACCGCTTTCAATAAAGAACTGAAACGTCCCCTTGAAAACGGCGATATCGAATATGACGACCTGAAGATCCTCCCCCTGAACTCCGAGTCCGGTACAGGTGCCGTCATCATTACGACAAACATCACCGATAAAAAGCAGTTTCAGCAAACGCTTATTCAGGCAGAAAAAATGGCATCACTGGGGGGCATGGCGTCTGGAATGGCCCATGAAATCAACAATCCCATCGCAGGCATTCTTCAAAGCAGTCAGCTGGCTGAAACCCGCCTGACCGTTGCCAACGCTGCCAACCTGAAAGCAGCAGAAAATGCGGGAATTTCTTTCTCGGCGTTGCAGGAGTACCTGGCAGATCGCCGCATTCCCTTTGTGTTGGCCGGCATCAGGGACGCGGGACTGAAAGCGTCCCAGACCATTCATGGGATTCTCAATTTTTCCCGCAGAGAAACAGGGAGCGTTGAACATTCGTCTATAAATGAGATCCTGGACAACGCCATACGGCTGATTCAGAATGACTGGACTTCCGAAGATGGGATTGATTTTAAAAGTATTCATTTTGTGAAACTTTACGATGATGCCTTGCCGGATGTTCCCTGCCAGATTCAGAATATTCGACAGGCCTTCTTCAACATTTTAAAAAACGCCGCGGAAGCCGCCTGTGAAACAGATTCTGAACCAACCGTGACGGTCAAAACACACTTCCGAAATGAAAAACGGGTGCGAATCGAAATAGAAGACAGCGGTCCCGGCATTCCCGCGGAAACCAGACAACGGGTCTTTGACCCCTTCTTTACCACCAAAGGACGCATTAAAGGTACAGGTCTGGGATTATCCGTTGCCTACTTCATCATCTGCGAGCAGCACCATGGCACCCTTGACATCAGCAGCGTTGGTGTGACAGGTGGTACGCGAATAACAGTGGATTTACCGCTCCATTCCGTAAACAGCAATTGATATAAAATGGGTTGAGTCCGGCTGTCTGGAAGGGACGCGTATGATCGACGGTGCGTCGAATCAGTTTCGCTCATAGAAAGTGATACTGACGCCACCGCCTCCGCCACCGGGAGGCGAACTGATATATTTGTTTTCGTTCAGGAATGCGTAATCTTTATCAACCGGCGTCTCAAACGTGGGCACCAGCGAGTTCATGGGGCCACAGTTCCGGATAATAATGTATACGCCGTCGTTGGTCTTGATCGTATATCTCGCATCCAGGCCATCCAGCTGAAAATCTGCCCCGCCAAAAAGGATCTCTCCGGTCACCCGACCGGTCACGGCTCCGCCGGTGATGGGAATGATATTCCGATTTCCGTACTTGCTGGCGCCCACCGAAATGGAGCCTCCCAGAGTCACGTTCTCCGTAAAGACCTGCGCGCCCTGTGAACCGGGGACATTGTAGCATTCCCACGATTGGTCCTCGACGCCATCGGGGTCCTCCAACTGAACTCTGGGCTCTGACGGCGATACCCGGGATACATCATAAACAGTAAGAATCAGTTTGCCGCCGGCTTCATCCACCTCCCGGGTACCGGCGAATGTACCGGTGTTCAGCCAGGCGTAACTGCTGCCGTTGGGGACCTCAAAATCCGGTACAATCAGCACCGAATCTGATCCTGCCGGCGCAAAGCCGCAGACACGAACGTACATCGGGTCGTTACCCACTTTCGCCATCAGCACTTCTTCCAGCTCAATATTGCCATTGGACAGCGTCAGCTCGTAGTCCAGGCTGCCGTTTGTCACCGAGCCCTGAACATCGTCGCCACTGATTGTTCCGCCCTGAATGTCCAACTGCCGGCGATGGCCGAAGCGGGTGATTCCCACATCGTGAATTTCCCCGAGGTCCATGGTAATGGAGAATACCTCAGTTCCCTGATCAGGCGGAGCAAGCCCCTCCGGTACGCCGCAGGTCCACGACGGATCCGGTACAATCGTCGCTGATTCATTAACTCCGGTATCCGAATCACTGTCAGTGTCTGTATCTGTATCTGTGTCCGAGTCCGTGTCCGTATCTGTGTCAATGTCTGTGTCGGTGTCTGTGTCCGTGTCGGTATCAGAGTCCGTATCAGAATCGGTATCGGTATCGGTATCCGAATCCGTATCGGTATCCGAATCCGTATCGGTATCCGAATCCGTATCGGTATCCGAATCCGTATCGGTATCTGTGTCCGAATCTGTGTCCGAATCGATGTCCGAATCGATGTCCGAATCCGTATCCGTATCAGTATCTGTGTCCGAATCTGTGTCCGAATCGGTGTCCGTATCAGTATCCGTGTCCGAATCTGTGTCTGAATCGGAATCACTGTCCCCGCTATTTTCATCAGATTCCGAGCCGCATGCGGAAAACAGAGGGGAAACGCCCATTCCCAATAGAACCAGTAAAATCGAACAGAAATTTCTGAATTTCATCGAATCTTTTCTCTTTATCAAAATGGATCCAGCTTTAAGTAGAATCCGGTACTCAGTAAAGGGATAAATGAGTGCGTTTTTTTTCAATAAAATCACAATTAGACGTATCGTCCATTTATCGGACAAATTTCATTTCAACTGTTATTCCAGCGTATGCTGTTTCAGGAAGTTCCAGGCCTCGGCGCCGTTTCCCGAAGCGGACAAGTTTACTGAATCCACGCACAACATGACTTCCGCACCGTCCTTGCATTGCGTTGACGGATAGCTGGAACATCCATTACCCATATCGATGGACGTGCCTGTGCAGTCGTTCAATTCCGCCCATTTTTCCAACGTTTGCACTGCACCCAGAAATGTCACCGGCTGCCCGGGGATAGTCACAGTTTGGGATTCTCCGCCATTGAACGGTATCATAATATCCTGAACAGCTCTGTAGGACAGTACGGATACAGGCCGCGATGGCGAACAATCCGCAACTTGTGATTCTACCAGATCAAACGATGCCGACACCACGGCGGCGAAGACATCCGCAGCATGACAGGCCACCTCGTACGCCATTCCACCCCCCATGATGAACCCGGCTGCATACACCTGTGATGGATTAATGCACGCCATGGAAGACACATCCTCCACAACGGCTTTTGCGAACGCCACGTCATCTTCATTCAGGTCATTGATGCAGCAGGTGCCGATATTCCATGCAGTCCCCGCCGGACCAGCCAGACCATCGGGAAACGCCATGATCACGCCTTCAGGATCCGTCGCATCCCGAAAGATAGACATCCCATTGTGCTGACTTCCGGTGTAGGAAAGCGTATGAAAATCCAATATCAGCGGCACCGGTCGATCTCCCGGATAAGCACTCGGCACACGCAAATAATAGGAACGCGTCCTATCGCCAATAGTGACGTATTTCTGCCCACTGATGGGAGTACTCGTCGACGCACATAACAGCTCACTTTCGCTGTCGGTCTCAGATTCGGTGTCCTCAGGGGGGTCGGTTTCCGATGCTGTATCGTTGCCGATTTCAGACTCGGACTCGCTCTCTGATTCGGTTCCACTGTCCGGTTCGGTTCCACTGTCCGGTTCGGTATCCTCTGTCTGGCTGTCGCTCTCCGTTTCCATCTCATCACTGCCGGTCCCGCTATCCTCCTCCAGAGATTCCGATTCAGATTCCGTGTCGTTGGTTGAGACGGATGGCTCATTTTCGATGGCCATTATTTTCGCATGTTCACAACCGCAGAACACAATGAGCATTGCGCTCAGCAGCATCAGTCCAGCTATTCTTCTTTCTGTCGTCATCACAGCCATGGCAAATCTCCCCCGGGGTAAACTGAATTTCACATTACACCCATCTGCTCCGCGTCCGCCAGCGGCAACTCAACAACACCTGCCATTCGATAGGTATTCAATGATTGATTTCGTTCATCAGGGCCTCTTTTCTCTCTTTGGCCCCAGCTACCTGGAAAGAATCGGGGAATTTTCGGATAAATATATTGAGACATTTCTGCTCGCCGGTGGTTCTGCCAAGGGACTTCAGTGCCAGACATTTGCCGTACATCGCTTCGGGGAGCAGAGCGCGCTTTCCGGAACGGATGTATCGATTGAAGTGCAGCAGGGCATCATTGTATTGATGAAGTCTTGTCAGGTACACATCTCCCAATGACACCCGGGAAACCAACGCCGCTTCACTCGATGGCGCGGTCTGAATGATTTGCAGATATAGCGCCGCAACTTTTTCCCAGTTCCCTCGTCGTCGTTGAGATTGGATTTCGGAATAAGTCCGCTGAATATCCTGGTTTCCCGCCCATGCTTCCATGGTTGCGGCTCTGTCCATGCCCTTGCGTGCATCCGACTTCTTGACGAACGACCGGGATGAGGCTTTCGGCGTACTCGAAGGAGGCATTGTTCCCCAGTCCAGATTCGCTCGCCGATTGCTGAAATACTGTTCTTCGGTGGCGGTCAATGGCGCCTGGGAGCCGTCACTCAAATGAAACAGGTATCCCGTTTTCACCAGATTCCTTTCATTGGAATTCCGGGTCACCCACACCTCTCCTTTCAACAGCGCAACGGTCACATCTTCCGGAGTCGTGCGGACTATAAAAATGGTTCCGGTCACATGAATTTTACCCAATGGGGTTTTCACCGTAAATGCGGGGCCTTCCCGAGTGGGGTCCACTCGAAACCAGTTTTCGCCGTTGAGAACGGCCACATCAATTTTCTGTTCGCTGGCTGACTCAATTTTTCCGGTACTCCCACCAGACATACACCATTCAATACCTGTGGGAAGTCTCAACCGGGCATTCCCTTCCTGGGTGCGAATGGACTTACCCACCGGAATGGGGGCATGGAGCGACGAAAGCCGTCCGTCCATGAATATGTTGCCATTCTCCTCGAAAACTTCCCCGAAGTAAGATTCGGTTTCAGCGATTGCGATGTCCTTTGAGGCAGTAAACACCTTTTCCTTAACAAGCAACCCCGCACCAATTAAACCGACAATTACTGCTGCCGCGATCCACAACCGCTTTACCGCAGCACTCCGTTCGTCAACGACTTCGGATTCCCGAACGGTCTTCACGCGAGGGGTGGCCGCCAGAATTTCATTCATCATGCGACGACGGCGAAGTTCCTCAATTTCGCCGAACGCACCGCAGGTGGAGTCGTCGATAAACGCGTCACTCATGGCGCGATCGAATTTCTGATTTTCGACATCGCTTTTCCACGTCATTGTTGCATCCATTCGTCAATCCACTCCCGTAAAAGTGGATCTGTCATCACCTTCTTTTTCAGAACTGTTCGACCCTTTTTCAGTCTACCGCGTGCCGTTTCAACCGGGATTCCGCAAATCTCAGCTGCCTCATTAATTGTGTATCCATGTATATACCGAAGCAGCAGTATCTCCCGGTGACTATATTTCAGCTTCCGAATCAACGCGGCGAGCCGATGGCGAACCTCCGTCCTTCCTGCCGTTGTGTCCACTCCCGGCGGCGACTCGGGCGGCTGAAAATAAGTTTCCCAGAGTCGCTGGCGTCTGGTTTTCTTCTGGATCATTTTAGCCGCGGTGAAAATAGTGACACGGTCTGCCCAGCGATGCAGGGAAGAATCTCCCCGAAACATGCCGGCGGAAGCCAGCACCTCAATACAGGCTGTTTGCGCCACATCTTCCGCTTCCTCGATGGACTCCGACAAATACGACGCTGTTCTGTGAATCCGATTGAAAAGAAGTCCCATCAACTTCTTTCTACCTTCTTCATCACCGACAGCAGCACGCTGGCAGATATCCAGAATATCTTTCATTTCGGGTACAGCAACAGGGGTATTGGCGCAGTGTTCTACCATCGCTCTCATAGTATGCTCAAAATCGGAAAACGGGCTAAAAAAAATGAAATTGCAGTCCTACTGAAACAACGGGTTGTACTGGCCTGATTGCAAGCAATACCTGTTTACCGGAAGGTGTCTCTATCTCGTACCGGGTACGATTCAGGGGGAATGCAGCTCCCAGATTCAGATAAAAACTCATTGCCTGAAATAACTGCCAGGCACTTCGAAAGAAGACAATAAGTGATGTGTGAAGTTCCCCGCCTTCATCCCTGAGCAAAATGTCAGAACTGGACGTGGAAAGACGCTCCACGGCGTAATCCAGACAGATGGACGCGCCACCTCCCAGCATGAACCGACCCACACGACGCTGATACCCCGACTCGAGATAAAAAGGCCGCCTGCGCAGCGTCAATGTGGTCTGCTGATGCGTTGCCGTCACACTTGAAAACAGAACTGCGCCCGCGCGAATCCACCAGTGGGGGGTTAAATCAATGCTCAGGCCAACAGCCAGACCGGGAGTCAACGTGACCGAATCTGACATAAATTCCAGAATCAACCCACTGTCCAGGTGCACCCCGCGCTTCCAGCTGCCGGTGTTGCCGGGCGTCCGCCCGCCGTCACCTTTGTCGTCGGTATTGACACCCCCGGGGGCGGATGAGGTATCGTTCGCTGACTGGTCCTTACCGGATTCATCCGCAAGCGCCGCCTGTTGACGCAATACTTCCTGTTCAATGACAGCCGTTGCGGCAGCGCGCGCTATCACTGCAAACGCCTCATGCCGGGGCACGCCTTTTGAAACGTCCACCAGACGGTTGGCGCCCTCTATTTTTCCATCATTGTTAATTACAATGCGAAGTACACCGTCGTCGCCGGGGAGAATGATAAATGCTGCGACTGCGCCATAAGCAACCATCTGAGTCGCAGCCAGCGTATCCAGCGTGTTTTCATCTTCAGGAAGCTGAGGAAGATGATGAAAATAAACGTGCACCGCCAAGTCGCTGAGCTGAGCGTTGATAGCATTCTCCACGGGCTGGGTATCGACGGACTCCGAGACGATGGAAATCACCACGATACTGACCGTTTCCGCCGTTGAGGCGGCGGAAGCACCGGAAGGCGCACTGTTGTCCGGCCCATCCGTCCCGGCGCTGACCCTGTTGCCGATAAACAATGACATCGCACCGATGGTGAATATCGCTACCCACCGCTTCGCAATTAAATGTATGTTAAATCGATTGCAACGAAGAGTTCGCATTGGCTACCGTGTTTATCACAACAGTCCTGAAAAAGACACAGGCCCCTTCGGGAATTTTTTTCTCGTTACTGACGGGCACGCTGCCAGGGCATCCGGATTGTCGAAACATCCACTCCGGTTCACACGCTTTATATCGCAAAACGAATCCACCCCAATTTCTGAATGCATCCGATGTCTATGCGTGAAGCGCCGCCTGGCGTTTATACTGATCTTCCAGAACCAGGCACGCCATCGCTTCAACGACCGGTATAATCCGGGCGCAGATACATGGGTCATGTCGGCCTTCGGTAACAATCTCCGTTTCCTCACCGGATTTTGAAATCGTTTTTTGCTTTCGGGTAATGGATGATGTGGGTTTCACCGCGATTCGAAAAACAATATCCTGTCCGTTGCTGATGCCCCCCAACGTACCACCGGCGTTGTTGCTCAAATAGCCGGAACTGTCCATCCAGTCGTTGTGCTCAGAACCGTTCATATCCACACAGGCAAACCCACTGCCGAATTCAATCCCCTTCACTGCTCCCAGCGACAACATGGCGCGTCCCAGTTCCGCTTCCAATTTCTCGAAAACCGGGTCCCCCAGCCCTGGCGCAACCCCCGTGATTCGGCACTCCACCATCCCCCCGGTACTGTCGCCTTCCCTGGCCAGCTGCACCACCCGTTTTTCCATTTCAACCGCAGCCACCGGGTCACACGCCCGCATCGGGTTTCTTTCAATAACATCCGGGTCAAATGTCTCACATTGAACGCCGGCCGCTCGCCGGGTATACGCCAGAACCGAAACCCCTCTGTTTTTAAGCGACTTTCGGGCAACAGCGCCGGCAGCCACCCGTCCGGCGGTTTCGCGCCCGGAGGCCCTCCCGCTGCCCCGATAATCGCGGATACCGTATTTTTTCTGATAAGTGATATCCGCGTGCCCGGGCCGAAACAGGTCCCGGATGTCATCGTAGGCGGAAGGGCGCTGATCCTGGTTGTAGAGGATAATCATCATCGGGGTTCCCGTGGCTTTGCCTTCGAAGATGCCCGACATGATATGCACCTGGTCGCTCTCTTTTCGTGGGGTCGTCACATCAGACTGCCCCGGTTTCCGCCGATTCATTTCGAGCTGAATCTCCGCTTCAGTGATTTCAAGGCCGGGGGTAACGCCATCCACAATGACCCCTACCGCACCACCATGTGATTCTCCGAATGTGGTTATTTTAAAGAGTGTTCCAAACGTATTGCCTGGCATCCATATACCTTTCCGTCCTATGCGGGACTCTGCAGCGTCGACCGACAATATTTTTTGTCAATCGCCCGAATCGGACAACACATAAAGCAGAATTTGTTGAGATTTACAAGCCCAGCTGTTTTTTTACCCGAGAGAGAACGACAAGGTGGTTCTGTTCCTCTTTTAAAATCATATCCACAACCTCCTTATGCCCGCCACCGAGGGCATCACCAATATCGCGCTGTATGGTCAACTGCTCCTTCTCGAATTCGATGGCCAGGTCCAGTAATTCTGTGTCAGTGATGGTTTGGGCAATCCGGGCATACGCGTCGCTGTCACCGCCCTCGGCGCACAGGGCATCAAGATATTCGGCATATTCATCCGGATATGCTCCCTGCGGCGGATTTTCTTTCAAATCCTCCACCAGCTGCTCGAATTTCGCAGCATGGGCCTTTTCGGTTTCGGACAGGTTTATAAAAACGTGTTTCAATTTATCGTCCACCGCTTTATCAGCCATATTCTGATACAGCGCCACACCACTCTGTTCGTCCGCCAGCGCCACTTCAACCAGTCGTTTTATATCGAACTGCGTCGTCATTTTTCCTCCTCCATCATACTTTCGTTTTTCATCTTTACATCGTTGTCTGAGTCAACCGTAACCACCGGTTTTTAATTGACAATAGCCCCAATGAATTTTGGATGTGTGTTTGGCGAAAGAAATGAGGGGGCTGGCAGGGACCTGGTCTAGTTGCCGGTCTGACGCCAGAAGGCGAGCGCGTTGGAATCGTAACAACGCACCTGAACGTAATCGGCCTCCACCTTATCTATCCAATCTTTCACATCCGGCTCAATCTTCCAGTAAAACCGTTTTTCCTGCGGATTGATGACCGTCACCGCGCCGCTGCTGCTGATCACGAACTGGACATCCAGACATTCTGACTGATGACGTTCCATTACGTTCTGAGCCGCTTTTTCGGACCACCTTGAATCCTTGCATTTACGCGCTTCAATGGTTGCCGTCTCCAGTGATTTGGAAACGATGAACCAGCCATTCTGCAAAAGAACCGCATCCAGCGCTTTGAAACTCAATTGCGCCCGATCATCAATGGCCGGCTGTTGACATGGCACCAGCCGTTTGGGATCCTTGGCGTTCAGTACGGGACCTTCATACGGTCCACACGAGGTTGTGGCAACCAGCCACACTGCACAAAGCAACAGGGAATTTACTCGCATATCCTACTCCTTGAAAAATCGAAGATGGACGCGTCCAGAAATTGCGTATCTTCTATATACCTGAACTAAATTCTTTATCATAAATTCGATTGGACACAAAACCTTTTGCGCACCTCCAGCAGGTTGCCATTATGCTTTGGACCGGGTAGATAAAGGAATCATGGAACGGAGAGTCAACGCTTTAAGGTTAACAATTTTAATAGTGACGTTTCTTATAACTGGAATCACCAGTGCCAGTCTAAAGTGGCCATGGCGTCGACGTGTGAATCCCCACGTAGAAACCTATCACATCACCGCCCACAGGAAGACGCCTATCGACTTGTGGCCCGAGGAACCGCTGTCGCCCGCCAGTGTGACGCCCGCCAGATTTGAAGCGGCCCTGCGAACCCTTTGCCAGACAACGGAAACCCGCGCGCGACGATATACGGATTGGATACTGAGCGAATCAGACCATTTCGATTCAGATCCGTTTCTGCTGTCCGCGGTAATATACGATCAATCCCGGTGTCGTCCGGTGCCCTACCGACGCTACCAGAAAAAGGGATTGTATGGGCCCACCCATTTTTACCCCACCATGCATCTGAGTTCCGTCAGAAAGGATGAGTATCGCTACTATATAAAGGGCGCATCCGGCTGGGAGGAAAAAATGGTCTTACTGCGGGTTCCCCTCAATCGGTGGACAGCCGCACGCCCTGCAGACAACATTCACCTGGCAGCGGCCACACTCTCCATTTTCAAAGCACAGTATGAGACGCTTCAGTCGACTTTCACTCAATTTCCCTACCGGCACTATGTATCCAACTGGTATTTCGGGGACCGGGTCGAAAATACCGAACCGGAGAACCGGGTGCTCACGGCACGGCGAAGAATGCTTGAATACTACGAGATGCGCCCAACTGAGGCGGTGGGGGAGTTTGAGGGCACATCGCTGGTATCCCCCATGGATGGTATCCCCCGGCTGGTCATCGACTATTTTGGAAATCGACGGGGCAAAAAGTCGGGGTTCGGCCATCGGGGAACGGACATAGATGGCGCCACGGGTGAACCGGTGCGAGCAGTGGCCGACGGTGTGGTGGTGGTGGCCGGCATGGATATACCGGGCGGCGGCAAACATGTGCCGTTTTCTCCGGAAGAGGCTTCGGCACTGACCAGAAACGATATTCCCCAGGGAGGCGGATTGTACGTCGCCATCAATCACGGCAATGACTTCGGGACCATATATATGCATCTCGACTCATATTCAGTGCGGCAATACCAGAAAGTGAAGGCCGGCGACATCATCGGCACCCTCGGGCAGACTGGTTCGAAAGAATCCGGCCCCCATCTGCACATTGAATTCCGCAAGGGGGATGCGCGCGTCAATCCCGCCGCATATCTGGCGGCGGTTCTCGTGGACCCGTACAAAGGTCTGCCCAAACGATGGCATAAGCCATCAATGCGCCGCGCTGCGGCAAGCGCAACCCCAAACCCGGTAAACTGAAATCCGAGCCGAACTCGATTGCAGGAACACTGCTTCTGGCTGAAAAAAGGCGCATGGCCATTCGGAATCTCTTTTTTTTTGATTAGCCTAAAGATTTCAACGCGTCTGCCGATACAACCAAATAGTTCCATAGGGTATCAATCGGTTTTTACCTGAGCGGGTCTGCCTCGCCGGGCAACAGAATGGGGGAGTAGAATGAATCACAAATGGTCATTCGGTCTGGCAATACTGTCTTCAACGGTGCTTGTATCCATGGCAGGATGCGGCAAAGATGACGGGAAAGCCGGAACGAGCGGGGACATGGCCACACTGGCAGCCCATATTTCGAATCCGGCCGGCACGATTTCCGATGGCGGGATTGCCAGAGGTATCGGCGAACTGTTTGCCGTAAAACTGGCGGGCGCGGCAATGGCGCCGTCGGGTGCGGTTGAATCGATGGATTGTTCGGTAAGCGGCAGTGTGACCGGTTCTGCGAACGCGGAAGGCACCAGTATCACTTTCACGTACAACGATTGCTGCGAGCTCGAAAACTGCTGCTTCGATGGTCCCGGATGGATAACCCAGGACGCGGACGGATTTATGCGCTGCACCGCCTTCAATCTCGACATCAACTGTGAAGAGACTTCCGGTTCGTACAATGTGGAGTATTGCCAGGATGAGGATGGCGAAGAATGGTATCTGGTGGAATACGGCGGAGAAATGTTTGCATGCGCCGGATATTTTGATCCCGGAATCGGCGGCAGATGGCGTATCCGCGACGCCAATGATGTGTGGGAATGCAAAGCCAACTGTTTCAGTGGTATTTGCACCGGCTCATGCACCGACGGCGCAATCACTTACGTGTGGTGAACCCAGCCGGGTCATTTCCGGCGCCCGCTTCACTACAGGCAACAGCAGCGCGTTTTCTGCGGATGATTCAGACAAGGTCGAGGTGGCTATTCACGTTGTGCCAGGATTCTCGCAGCTGAGGCGGCACCACGGGGCTGCAGATACGGGCAACATCGGCAATTCGGCGGGGGCTGTCGATCTCTTCCCAAAAGGGGCCACAACGACAGTCATAATATGCCGGCAACGGCTCCACTGGCCTGTCCTCATCCAACACCGGCAACACCGCGTCTATGCCAATGGCGCGTTGGTCCAGCAACCATGCGATTGCATCCCCATGGAGCTGCGGCACATCGCACGGTGCCACAATCCACGAAGTACCGGGGTTCCAGCGAAATGCGGCGCGGATACCGGAAATCGGGCCAGCCGCACCGGGGACGTCGGGCAATCGGGGCAGCATCGACAGCGACTTCGGCACAGCTCCTCTCCCAATCAACACAATGGAAGATAAATGTTGCGCCATTGCATCCACAATGCGTTCAACCCAGGTTCCTGAACCTGATTTCATCAGGTGTTTTGCCATGCCAAATCGAGAACTTTCGCCACCAATCAATACCGCTCCGGATACCGGAGACCGCTGCCGGCACCCGGCTAAAATCGTTTCAAACAATGCCGAAACTTTTCCGGGCGCGGCATTATTCCGTTCAATTACATCTTCAAATCCATGCGCCACCTCCGGCACATCCGAATTTTCGGGATGGCGCAGCCAGATTTTACGGGGCAGGCGGGAATGCTTATGCCCTTCCACCAGGAAGCCATCATACCACCGGGCCAGCGAGCGAATGGTGCGAGGCAGAGCCCACCGGTCTCCATGATGCCCTCTGAAAAAAAATTCGTCTGGATTCGTGACGACTACGTCGGCGCCGGAATGGAAAAATCGGAAGCTGTCCTTCCCCTCTGTGTCCATCTGAAGCTGGTGGGCATCGTGTTTTATCACACAAATTTTTCTACCCAGAGCCGTCTGGTTCCGAACGATTGATTCAATCAGAGTGGTCTTCCCTGCCCCACTCCATCCGCATATCCCCAGAACGGGTATATCTGAAAGAAAATGTGTGTTTGATTCAGCCATCATCCTACTCACACGCACCTATGAATTCGCGGATTGTACCAGGGTTATTCTGGACATTCAGGTACCATTATCACCGGAAAAATACAAAGAAGTGCCAAAAAATTGCTGTTCATGGATGGCTCCGCAAACGGGTTTCCACGGGACAGGACAGATAAATCGCGGACCTTGCCGGCAAACTGGCATTTGTTTGTCGATTTGGTATATGGAGATTGCCTGATCCATCCCTTATCAGCCTATGTTTTTTTGGGGGTGGTTCGGTATTGCACCGCAGATGGCAATAGTGCGCGAAGAATTTTCGCTTTCTGAAACACAAAAGGGTAAATTATATCTGAAAACCGAACGACAACGCAGCCGTCCACCAGAAATATCTGGCTCTGAATTCGTATACGCCATCAAATTCAGGCATCATATAAAATCGGTCGGTGAACTGAAACTTCACTCCCGCCATTCCTCCCAGCATTCCGTCGACCATACTGTCGGAATACACATCACCGCCATCGTCCGGATCGTCACTGCTGGCCCCCGCAAAAAAGAGTCCTGCCCTGGGCCCAACAGTTACCGTAATTTTCTCCGTGGTTAACACATCGAATAACACGGGAAGCCACAGGGTACCCAAGAACAATCGTGCATCTCCGGCTCCGAAATATGTGGCGGTAAATCCGGGATCTATCGAAATTGCCAGACCGGGTTTATCCAGAACCAGCATGTTGAAATCCATTCCTGCCCCCAGGAGATACAACTTGACACCCATGTCAAACCGCGGAGTGAAACCATGACGGAATTGCGCTTCCACGGAGGGGACTGCCAGACTTACATTGGTCCTGGAAATGACATCGCCGTCGCTGTCAACAACCGTTTCATCCGGCGCCGCCAACCCAACGGTGATTGGGGCAAAAGAAATTTCATTTGCATCTTTTTCGATAGGTCGTGCGGTGTGCATTGTACTCATGGAAAAGCACCCGGGAAAAACAACCACACCCAACAGCATAATGATAAATGCACGTGGAATGTTGCTTCTGTGTGAATCGCTGCTTTTTTCTGCCATCATTTTATTCAGCCTTTCATTGGTAAAATTGTCGTTTCACTGCGTTGCAAGCCCCTGCTTCCAACAGCATTTGCGCTCCTTCTCGGCTGCTCTGAGAAAACTGTGCAAAAAAAATAAAAAAAATTACATTGGGGATAATGTGAAAGGACAACCCCCTTATGTTGGCAATACAATCAATTGGTCTGGCAAAACATTTCAGGAATACAACCGCACTCACCGACGTGAATCTCGAGATATGCCGTGGGCACATTCATGCGATCCTCGGGCCAAACGGCGCCGGAAAGACAACATTCATCCGAATATTGGCAACACTGCTCAAACCCACCACAGGCCGGGCGACCGTTTTTGAGTATGATGTGGAAAAACACCCGGATAAAATCAAGGAACTGATCAGTCTCGCCGGACAGAATTCGTCGGTGGATGAAGAACTTACAGGCCGTGAAAATCTGTATCTGATTTCCAGACTCCTGGGTATGACGCCACCCGCAGCCAGAGCTCGTGTTCACGAGCTACTCGCCTTTTTTTCTCTGAAGGACGCCGAAAAAAAACTGGTAAAGAACTATTCCGGCGGGATGCGACGCAGACTCGATATTGCCGCGAGCATCGTCAGAACCCCCGAAATTCTATTTCTGGATGAACCCACCACCGGCCTTGACCCCCGAAGCCGCAACCGTCTGTGGAATGTCATTCGGGAAATCGCCCGGAACGGCACAACGGTTGTTCTGACTACCCAGTATCTGGATGAAGCGGATCAGCTGGCAGACCGTATCACCGTGATGGACGAAGGACGTATTATATCGAACGGCACGCCCGACGAATTAAAGGCGTCAGTGGGACGCAATATGCTTCATCTCGCCTGGGAAGATTCCGGTTCAACAAAAGTAGATGAGCTGATGAAAATTGTCGCTGCGGTTCTGCCGAATCAACCGGCAACGTTGTCACCGGCGAAAAACACGCTCTCGGTTACCGTATCCAGGGGGACGCAAGGTACTGCGCTGCTTTCAGCTCTCGAATCACAGGGAATCCCACTCAAATCGTATTCTCTCTCCAGACCAACACTGGACGAGGTGTTTCTGGCATTGACCGGCAACAGAAAGGAATCGGCCCTCCCGGTTGTCCACGACAGGGAGGGGGCAGCGGAAGATTCTCCGGGCGCCGACGTGGCCGACCGGAATGCATCGGTCATTTCTGCCCGCGGGATTCGACATCATGCCAATGTTGTCTCGGATAGCATCATGCTGGGCTGGCGAAGTCTCCTGAAAGTGAAGCACATCCCGGAACAGTTCATGGACGTGCTGATTACACCGGCGATGTTCACATTCATGTTCGCTTTTCTGCTGGGGGGCGCGCTGTCCGGTTCGGTGGAACACTATCTGGGGTTTCTGGTACCGGGCATGCTGGTTCAGACCCTCACATTCAATTCCATTTATAGCGGAATGACAGTTCATACCGATATCAGCAAGGGTATCTTTGACCGTCTGAAAACCATGCCCATCTGGGCGGCGTCGCCGTTCTTTGGTCTGTTTGTGGGAGACTGTCTGCGGCATGTGATTTCCGGTGCTTTTCTCGTTCTGTTTTCAACACTGATTGGCTTCAGACTGGAAACCGGAATTCACAACGTGCTATTGGCGCTGCTGCTGGTTATCGTATTCGCACTCAGCGTCTCATGGCTGTTCGTCATTCTGGGGCTGACCATGCGAAGCATATCCGCGGTGATGTCCGTGGGATGGATGATTCTGATGCCGCTGGTATTTCTGTCCAACATTTATGCAGACCCGCAAACGATGCCCGCCTGGCTGCAGACCTATATTTCGATAAACCCGGTCACATGGCAGGTCGATGCGACAAGAATGCTGTTTCAGGGTGAATACAATGCAACGGTACTGATAAAATCCCTGGCGAGTACCCTCGTTCTCACCCTGGTATTTGCCCCCATTGCCATCCAATGTTACCGGAGGGAACGCTAAATATGCACGCATCAATTCCGCACGTTCACTTCTCTGAATAGCAAGGTGCGGTTGAACCTCAAACAGAAACCTGCGACTACGGATTTCTCAACGAAGTCTGCGAAGGCATTATCAACGAAGTCTGCTGCGTTGGCGTTTCGGCGGCGCTGGGTGGATGGAGCGGTTGTCGATGCAACGTATGGGGACGGAGTAAAGCGTAGTGGGGACGGAGCAAAGCGTAGGGGGACGGAGCAAAAAGCTAGCGGCGGGCCGCAGAGCGTATGGGGACGCGTATGGGGACGGAGCAAAAGCGTATGGGGACGGAGCAAAAGCGTATGGGGACGGAGCAAAAAGCTAGCGGCGGGCCGCAGAGTTCGGGGCGCGATTGTGTTGTTCCGGCTGATGTCGGCCGACGCCATCGAATTGGACTGAAAAAAAGCCGACATTTTGGAATTTTCGACTCGCACTTCCAAATGTTCAATTGTAAAAATCATAAACGAACGATGGATACGGAATTTCCACATTGTCCGGGACGCAGAGCTGCCTCACGGGTACTTTCCGGGAAGGGGCATCCCGTTCAAAGTGCTTCCGGGTTGGCTTCGATGTGCGCTGAATGAATGAGCGGACGCTCAGTCCGGACCGATGCGTTCCCGGGCTCGGCTCAGAAGATCATAAATACATTGGCTGCCGGTTTCATACATGGATAAATCGATAACGTCTTCATCCGGTGCGTCGTCAAGCAAATGATGGCGCCGCAGATAGGCATCCATGAGCGAGCGATACGCCCGTTGACGGTCTTTCGGTGTTTTACCCAGAGTCAGATAGGCTTCGGGCACATCCAGGGCATCGGTGAATTCGTTGGTTTCCCCATATGCATAGAAGCGATAGGAGGACCAGCGGTACTTCGATGGATGAGACACCATCTTCGCCCGCACCGGATTGGCATCCGCATAGAGCATTGCTTCCAGCGTATCGATGTCACTTTTCATCTGGGTGGTTCGTGCCCTTGCATTGCTCACTTTGCCATATCGCGCTCTCGTATCGTTATACCAGCGACCGAAACGGCTGTGGGCGTTGCGCATCCAGTTCCCCAGAGCGGCAATACCTTTCTGTTTGCAATGGGGGATGCGCATGTCCCAACCTGCCTTCCCCACTTCGTGAGGATGATTGGACATGATGCAGTAACTGTAGAACAGCACGTGGTCGCTGATGCCATGGTTGTTTTTCGCGTCGCACAGACAACGGAGATACATCGTCTTTTCCAGGTCGGTGGGGAAAATGTGCTCTCCATTGTGTCCTCTGAAGAATTTATGAAAGATGCCGGTACCGGCCAGTTGAAGTTGCCTTGATTTTCGCATACGCGTCCTCCTGGCAGGAGGGGAAGGCAGAAACCGGGCCAATTGCCGTATTGAATAATTTCCGTTGCATAGAAGCGGGCAATCTGGCCAATGGTCAGAAATGGCCACCTTCGGCCAACTACCTGTCGTTTGTTCTGAGTTGCTCCGGAAACGCGTTGGTAGAAGACGGCGCGGAGCTATGTGATGCTGCGTCCCCGACAACTCTGCGTCCCCGATAACTCCTGCGTCCCCGACAACTCTGCGTCCCCGACAACTCGTCCCCGACAACTATTGGGATGACGTATCGACAGTTACTCGCTCTCGATCTGACCAGCGACTTCGGTAAAAAGCAGATCTTCCTCGGACGTGCGATAGGGTGCCCCAATATTCGGCAGCACTTTCGTGGTCAGCTCGTTCTGAGGATAGCGCGTAATGTCTGCTACGCTGGAGCGGGGAAACTCTGACGTAGCAGTACCCCGGTCGTTCTCCTGGCTGGGAAAGCGGTTTCCATTTGAATAGACCTCATCCGAAGACGCGCCATCATCAAACACAATGGCATAACTATACCTATCGGTGGGCGTTGCTGGTGATGAGGTGTAATAGTTATCAATCAAATTAATGCGCTGGGGGCAGCCGCCGTTGCGGCAGCGGAACTGGGTGGCGTAGCCGCCGCCAAAACCAAATGGACCCCAGGCGTGCAGTATGTTCTGCTCGAAATTGTAGTCCCAGGTATTACCTCTGATATTGGTCTGCCGCTCATGGTTGTAAGCGTAGAAATTGTGATGGATGGATATATAGCGTCGCTCCTGACCCGCTACTCCCCCCGGCGAATGGGAGTGAGATTGAGGATGCAGACTGTTGATAAAGGCGGAATACTGAAACGTAATGTTCGTTGCGCTTCCCCAGATATCACCGGCTGTGTCCTGAGCGTTGCTTATCGTGATTCGATTAAAAACAACGTTGTTTATGCAGCCGGTCAAGTCTTCCCCGTCGATACCGAGAGTGCTCGCGTTTTGCGAGTGAGCCTCACTGCTGGCATCCCACACACCGACAAAACGTATACCTTGGATCAGTACGTCATGGGCACAGGTCCCCTGAGGCGACCAGGTGTTGACTTGAAACTCGCCATTCGTTCCATCGCCCGTTTTTGCTATGGTGATGCCTGGACTCGGTGCTGTCAGGCCATCAATGGTAATAAAGGGCTGCCTCAAATAGAGATCGGAGGTTAAGGTAATGGTCCCGCCAACGGTAAAGACCACCTTTCTGGGGACAGGTGATGCGGTGGAGCCGTTTCGATTGATGATACAATCGCGCAGTGAGCCTGATCCGCTGTCATTCAGATTGCTGACGGTACAGGTTTCGTGCCCTGCCCCACTTCCAAAGTCGCTGCTGGTGCCGTAGCCTTCCAGCATTACGCTGCCAGATGGTGGAGGCGAGGTATCTCCGGTTGTGCTGCTATCGGCTTGTACCTGATTACTGTCAAGATCCTCGGACGAGGTACCGAGGGTGACGGTGTCGGTACAAGAAAAGGTATCCGTACCACCAGAATCCCCACATCCTCCCCCAAAGCTATCACTTGCAGAACTGTCCGTATTATTGAAACTTGAGCATGATAAGAATAAAGGGGCCAGTAAAAGTGTCATCAAAATTCTGTTCATGTCTCTAAACCTCTCTCTGAACCTTAAAAAATAACTGTATACAGTATATGGGAGGAAGAAAGTTGGACATTCTATTGCGGTGGCAATTCTGGACGCGGGAAGACATCCCCTGGATACTGCGGGTAACATCTTTTGGCCCGGCGTAATCCAGGGAAGTAGTCATAATATTTTCCTCGTCCATCTTGCCCAGGGATTTAATGACAATACGTGTTAAAAAGACAAACCCTTTGAAAACAGCTATTTCAGCAGAATTGTTCCTGCTGCGGCTCCTGGCAGCGAACGATTCGGCAGCGAACGATTTAAAATTGCAGAATGCGCCCCGGAAGGATATGCGGCCTTCTCAACTGGCTCAGAGTGATTATTGTCGGGTGATTATTGTCGGGGAGTAATCGCCTTGGGGGAAGGCGATGCATCGGGCGGAATCAGTCAAAAAGACTTTTCACTTTGTCCACCAATGAATGGCGTCTCTGTTTTACAGAAGTTCCCAACGATGCGCCCAATTTTTCAACCATCTCTTTCTGGTCATCGGACAGTTTCGCAGGGACATCAATATCCACGCGAACCCGAAGGTCACCTCGACCGTTGCCATGAAAATGGGGCACACCCTTGCCACGAAGGACATAGGTCTGGCCGGCTCTGGTGCCTGGCTTCACTTTCATCCGGACAGTGGAATCAATGGTTTTCACTTCTATCTCGTCGCCAAGCACCGCCTGAGGCCAGGAAATAACCCGCTCGCACAGCAGATCGTCTCCAGCGCGTTCAAACACCGGATGGCGGGTGACATTGACGCGGATACTCAAATCTCCAGGGGGCCCACCGTTTCGACCATGCTCACCAGCGCCGCGGATAATTTTCACTTTCCCGTCTTCGATACCGGGGGGAATCGCAATGTTAACCTCTTCTTCCTTTTCCACCAATCCCCGATTACACACGATGCATGGTTCCGTGATCACCTTACCGGCGCCGTTGCAACTTGGACAGGTGGAACTCATAACAAAAATCCCCTGCTGGAGTCGAACCTGTCCCTGTCCGTTACACCGCTGACACAGGGTGGGGGTCGTCCCTTTACGGGACCCGGTGCCACCGCACTCGTCACAGGTGACTGCCCGAGGAATGGTAATTCGCAAATCTGCCCCAGTCATCACCTGTTCAAGGGTCACCCTCAGGTCATACTGCAAATCATTTCCACGGTTCACCCGCCTGCCGCGGGACGCGCCACCAAACATGGACCCGAAAATGGATTCAAAGAAATCAGTCATGGACCCGAGGTCCATATTGAAATCCATCCCCCCGACGCCACCGGATGCACTGCTCACCTGATGCCCGAATCGATCGTATCTGGCACGGGTGTCTGCATCTGACAGCACCCGATATGCTTCGGTCAGTTCCTTGAAGCGCTCAGCAGCGGTATCGTCATCCGGATTCTGATCCGGATGATACTTCATCGCGAGCCGTCGATATGCTTTTTTCAAATCCTGTTCAGAAGCATCCCGCGACACTTCCAGAACATCGTAATAATCGCGTTTTTCAGTCATTGAAACAGCTATGGGGTATCAATTGTTTTTATCCCTGTTGATCGTCTCGGTGATCGCACTTGAAACCGCATCGGTCGTTGAATTATTATTTCCTTCTGCGGCAGGTCCGACGCCAGCATACATGGCCTCGGCAATTCGATATGCCGACTCCTCCAGGCGGACTCGCGCATCATTAATCTGGTCAATATCGGTTCCCTGAATCCGCATCTGCAATTCAGCGATATCTGCCCGGATGACTTCCAAATCCTGTTTCGAAACCGCACTGCCGTATTCATCAACCGCTTTCTGCGAGGTATAAATCATGGATTCCGCCTGAACTCTGGCTTCCGCCAGTTCCTTTCTGGATTCGTCATTCTTCCGCTGCATCTCCGCTTCGGCAATGATTCGTTCAATATCGGCATCCTTCAATCCGCCAGCGGCCGTCACGCGCACCACCTGTTCCCGCCCCGTCCCAAGGTCCCGTGCCGATACAGAAACAATCCCATTGGAATCGATGTCAAACGTCACCTGAATCTGAGGAACGCCCCTGGGTGCCGGCGGAATACCCGACAACTCGAAGCGCGCCAATGTGGTATTGTCGGCCGCCATCTGACGCTCCCCCTGAAGCACGTGAATGGGAACAAAATTCTGATTGTCAACACTGGTGGTGAACACCTGACGTTTCTGGGTTGGTACCGTGGTATTGCGTTCAATCAGCCGGGTGAACACGCCGCCACCGGTCTCCACCCCGAGACTGAGCGGGGTCACATCCAGCAGCAACACTTCGTCCACCTGACCGCTGAGCACGGCTCCCTGAACCGCCGCGCCAACCGCCACCACTTCATCGGGATTCACGCCACGCAGCGGCGCTTTTTCAAAAAACTCCTCAACGAGCTTCTGTACCAGCGGCATTCTCGTCATTCCGCCCACCAGCAGAATATCATCCAAATCCGATTTCGAAATACCGGCATCCGCAAGGGCCTGCTCACAGGGAACAAACGTCCGAATCACCAGGTCCTCCACCAGATCTTCCAGCTCCCCGCGTTCCATGGTGTATACCAGGTGCTTGGGTCCCGACGCATCCGCCGCGATGAACGGCAGATTAATTTCTGTTTCCAGAGATGAGGACAGTTCGTGTTTGGCCCGTTCGGCAGCTTCTTTGAGTCGCTGCAGCGCCATGTTGTCCTTCATTAAATCATACGCGTGTTCTTCGAGAAATTTTCTGGCAAGATAATCAATAATTTTCTGATCAAAATCTTCGCCCCCCAGAAAAGTATCGCCGCTGGTACTTTTAACAGAAAACACGCCGTCATCCATTTCGAGAATAGAAACATCAAATGTGCCACCACCGAGATCATACACTGCCATGCGTTTACGGGTTCCCGGATCAAGGTCCACACCGTATGCAAGCGCCGCAGCCGTGGGTTCGTTGATGATACGTTCCACTTCGAGCCCGGCTATTTTCCCCGCATCTTTGGTTGCCTGTCGCTGGGCATCGTTGAAATATGCCGGCACAGTCACCACGGCCCGTTTGATTTTACGTCCGAGATACGCTTCGGCCACTGACCGCATTTCATTGAGAATCATTGATGACAGCTCCGGCGGGCTCATTCTTTTTCCCCGAGCCTCCACCCATGCATCCCCGTTGTGATGCTTCACAATGCTGTACGGGCACATCTCACGCTGGCGCACCGATTCCTCTGATTCATATGGGCGTCCCATCAGTCGCTTCATCGCATAGATAGTGTTTTCCGCGTTGGTGACCGCCTGACGTTTGGCCACATGGCCCACGAGGCGCTCACCATTCTGGGTAAACCCGATAAAAGATGGCGTGGTGCGACTGCCTTCGGCATTGGGAATCACAACGGCATCGTTTCCTTCAACTACAGCAACGCAGGAGTTTGTCGTCCCAAGGTCAATTCCGATGATTAAGTCTTCTGACATCATATTCTCCCGTTACGTTATTCCTGACCATTCGATGTGTCGTTATCACGTTCCGATTTGGCGCCGGATTCGCTGTTCTCGCCGGAGGGCGTATCCTGATTCTGATTTTCGTCAGCAGCTGCCTGTGGCGGTCCAGAGGATACGACGACCATTGACGCCCGCAACAGCTTCTCCCCAAGCAGATAGCCGGTTCGCATTTCCGCCATCACCTCCCCAGCGCGGTGGGTCGGAGACGGTACATATGAAACCGCTTCGTGCACTGCCGGATTAAACGGTTCCCCCGTTGCGGCCACCCTTTTAAGGGAAAACTTTTCCATGGATGTCATGAACTGCCGCTGCACCATCAACATTCCGTCGTAGACTGCCTGATTCGCTTCGGTAGGGGCAACGGATTTCAGCGCCATATCAATGCTGTCCAGGGCGGGCAACATCTCTTCGAGTACATTCATCCGTCCGGAAATTCTGGCTTCTTCCACATCCCGGCGGGAGCGCTTTCGCAGGTTGTCCAGGTCTGCCAGAGCTCGCAGATATTTCTCGCGTTCCGAAGCCAGTTCTGCTGTCATCTGCGCAATCTGCTGCTCCGGATCTGAGACTTCCTGCTCATTTGCGTCTGTCTCTGTTGCTTCCACCATTTCAATATTTTCATCGTCTATAGATACACCATCGCCATTTGATGAAACATCTTCGAATTTTTCTTTTTCGGTCACTGTAATTACTCCTGAAATCGGTTTCCGTAACACTCCAATTGGGCGTTCCCCTACATAATCACATTTACATGATAGTAAAAGGATAAACTTATGTTTGAAGGGAATTTAACATATAAGCATACATTTGATAGAGGGATACAGCCTGGGCGATCGCTTCGCTCTGATGTCCCCGCGGTACAATGTACAGAAACGATTGCAAAAAAAGTAAATCCGCCGGGAATAATCTGGCCACAGCAAGGTTGAAAAATTGAACAGCGAGAAATCGCAATGGATTAGAAATGTTTGGCAGAAACTCCAGAGCTAAAACTGAGGAATTTGAAACGGCGTGCATGTCGCATATGGACAGTCTTTATGCCGCCGCACTCAAAATGACCCGCAATCAGGTGGAAGCCGAAGAGCTGGTACAGGACACATTTGTTCGCGCGTTCCGGTTCAAGAAAAATTTCGAGTGGGGCACAAACCTGAAGGCGTGGCTGTTTCGGATTCTGACCAACACGTTCATTAATGATTACAGACATCGAAAACATGAGCAGCGATACATGGAACGGGCCTCCGTGGAGCCTCTTTATGATGAAGTGCTGAACCGGCACGCGGCAGAATATGCGTCGAACCCGGAGAATCATGTATTCACAAAATTTTTTAAAGAGGACCTGGATCAGGCCCTGGATGAAGTGCCCGAAGACTTCAGAATCGCGGTGGTTCTCAGCGATATTGAGGGATTTTCATATAAGGAAATCGCTGAGATGCTGGACAAACCCATCGGCACCGTGATGTCCCGGTTGCATCGCGGGCGAAAGCTATTGCAGCGAAGTCTTGTGGATTACGCTGTGGAAGCCGGCGTAATACCCAATACGGAAGAGGAAAAAGCTGTGCCATCAAACGTGACTTCATTGCACAGCAAAAAGGAGATATTGTGATGAATTGCGTCAACAGTAAGAAATTCATCGACGCGTACATGGACGGTGAGTTGGAAGCGGGAATGATGCTCGAGATTGAGAACCATCTTGGGCAATGCGATTCATGTTCCAGTTTTCTTCGTCTGAAGCGGGACCTGAAATCCGCGTTGCACCAGCATGGACAATTGCAGGCGCCGGAACATCTGCGATTGCACGTGCAAGCACTGGCCACCGGTGGCGGTAGCGTATTCTGGTGGCCCAGGCCAGTGGTGGTGGCGCCCATCGCAGCGGCGGCAGCGCTCATGCTGTTTTTCTGGAGTACCGGTCAGCCCGGCATGCCGGACAGTACTCGCCAGGAAGTGGCACTGGTGGTTCAGGATGTTGTCGATCGTCATGTTCGGGATCTCCCGATGGAAATACAGGATTCCAACCAGGTGAAGGCCGCATCGTGGTTTCAGGGAAAAATTGATTTTCCGGTCCAACCCCTGAGACCCGGCATCAAGAATGTAATCTTTCAGGGAGCTCGCGTGTCCAATGTCCGGGAAAATCAGGCCGCACAGATGGTATATACCGTTGATGGCAAGAAGGTCACCCTCATGGTCTTTCCGGCGCACCGCATTTCGGTGGCCGGTGGCAATTTGCTGACGGTGAGAGGAAAAGAAATACTGACCGGACGACGCAACGGGTACAACGTGGCGATGTCTAAAGAAGGCGACATGATTTACGCACTGTCATCTGACCTCCCCACCAAAAAACTCGTGCAGCTTCTCGTTGATCGCCAGAACTGATTCTCACAGCTGATACCAGGACATGGTCATCACCAGCAGGGCGATGGCGGTGAACGCGGCGAGAATAACCAGAAACAGCGTGACCACCTGTACGCCGGATGCGAATCGGCGGGTGTGGGCCCAACGCGCCGTGGTGCGTTGAACCAATGCCCCGTCATCCGGGAGCTCGCCGATCTCATCGTCCTCCTCAAGAATCATTCGAGTCAGCAGCTTCTGCCTTCTGGCCGATTGCCATGCAATCACCGCAATAAGCGCCGACACCGCCCCCCCCAGCAAAAGAATGGCAATCATCAGCCCGGTCTGAAAGGATTTCTTAAAAGCGATCAGTTCTGCATCATCATCTTTGCGGCTACTGACCAGAGTGGAGGCCTCCGCGTGTCCCTGATACAATGTGGACAACGCAAATGCTGCAAGCATCGGACCGGGCGACTCGGACGGTGTTGACTTCACCCGGGCTGCTGCCTTGAAGAGCCATTTTCGCAGAAGGGGTCGTTTCTGAACCGCCGCAATGTGTTCAATGATTTCGGCATCATTTTCATCATCGCTTCTGGCGTAAATGTGTCGCACCACCACATTCCGGCTGTACTGAATGGGGGACGCAGTCACCTGAATACGCAGAATGCCGGTAGCTGGAGGCTTGAAGACAAACGATGCACGCCCCTCATCTCCCAGCCATCCCGTTGTGGAATATACCCACCGGTTGCCCTGGTAAACGTCGAGATACAGGGGCTCGCCTCCTGAAATCCCCTGTACTTTCAATTCAATTTTTTCGCCTTTTCCAACAATTGGTTCCCTGAAATCGAGTTTCATCCCACTGTACACCACAGTTGGCATCAATACTGCCGGGTGAACTGTGGGGGTCTGTTCCGGAGAATCTGTGCCATCTGAATCGGTGTTGTCTTCTGAGTTAACTGGAGACTGTTGCCGATCGGCTGCCATATCTGTATCCGACATCGCTGCCGCGTTTTCGCCTGTCCCGTCGTCATTTACTGCATCGGATACCAGAATGGGAAACTGCAAATCCGTTGGCGAAACCACAAACGCGTCCAACCCGAACGTGTCTGTGGTCCCCGTCACCACCCGCGGACTCTCTCCTTTTTTGAAAACGGGCAGCTGGAGGCGATATGGTGCCGAGAGCGGTGTATCGCCGTCGTCAGTGGTCTGAACGAAAAGCAGCGAAGGTAATCCCGCCGGTGCACCCCGTCCCTCCGGAAACAGCCGAACAACGGCATTGTTCGCCCGGGCATGGGAAATCGGCGCATCCGGTCTGACATCCGAGGGGTACGTCAGACGGGACAGTGGATAAGACGACACAAGTTCCACCGGCTTGCGAATCACCCGCTGCCGGTTGTCGAAATACACGTGAATCTCAAGGGTGGCGTTCCCCGGCGGCATTCGGGGCACCTTAAAATTGCGAGCCACAGCGTATCCCGCGGACAACACTTCGCCATCGAACAGAGGAAACCGCCTGCCATCTCTGATGAGCTTCGCCGACACCCGTTCGGGAAGAAAAAAACCGGCATCATCATCTATCAGCGTGATGCGCATGACGCCGCTCTGTCCCGGAACCAGCTGTTTTTGACAGAGCACTACAATGGTGTGGTCGATGCCATACTGAGATACCCGGATTCCGGCGCATATCAGCGTGAAAATGGCCCCCGGAATCAGCAGAAACAGAAGTATCGCCACCCAGCGCTTTTCAAAAAGATCCGTTGCCACTGGCGGCGACACCTGTACTTGATCACTCATACCTTACCTCTGACATCCGCAAGTGGGGAATGTTCCCGGGATCGCCACATTCAGTGTTTTTAACAGAATGAGAGAAATTGCATAATGTTTCCGAAATTGAACCTGCGGCCCTTTAATCTTGTGTTCTGCTGCCGATATTCCTGGTAGTACTTATAAACAGCACCATGAAAAAAGCCATTTCGCCAACAACCTGTCCGTATACCGGATTGGAAATAGTTCAACTCGACACCTGGAAGGACTTTCCGACCGGCTCCGAATACACATCCAGTTTCGCACGGATTGGAACGAACATATATCTCAGCATCGGAAAAGGAGATCTGGCAACCATCGACAATCGTCTCATGAAGGCATATCAGCGATTTATGGACGAAGAATTTGATGATTATCCCATTGTGGAAATCAAAAACCTCGGCAGTGCCAAAGGCATTACCAGTAAAAAAATCCGCAACGAAACCATAGCATTCTACGAGGCGAATCAGCACAAGCTGGCTGCGGTGATATACTTCAACGGCTCCTTTCAGATGAAGATGTTGCTCAAAGCGTCGAATACAATTTATTCAGGCCCGCTGGAAACGCATGTCTGCAGCAACTATCGGGATGCGCTGAATAAAGCACTGGAAATTGTGGAAAGGAAAAAAGCTGAGAAACGACCATCGGTTGTCAGCCGTTTTTTGCCAGCCCCGGTGGATACCGCCCCAAAAGGCGAGTCATCAGAAAATGACACCGTTGCGGTATCGAAACGAGACATTCATCAAGTTATCGATTTTATTCTGAATTTCATTTGGAGCAATGAAGATGAGGGCCGGTGCAGAGACGAGCCGCTGCCCATATCCGAGGGGCATCCACTGGAGAAAATATTTGAAACGCTGGTTATTTTTAAAAGTGATCTCATCGCCGCGCAGGACCGTCTGCGCCTTGAGGTCAAACGGGCCAATGAACTGGCCCAGAAAGCCGAAGAAGCCAATCGCGCGAAATCGAATTTCCTGGCAAATATGTCCCACGAAATCCGCACGCCCATGAACGGCGTTCTGGGGATGAATACCCTGCTGCTGCAGACCCCATTGAGCGACGAACAGCGGGAGTACGCACAAACGGTACACAAGAGCGCGGAAGCATTGCTGACAATTATTAATGATATTCTGGATTTCTCCAAAATTGAAGCTGGGCGACTGGAATTGGAATCGGTGGATTTCAACATTCATCTGACGATGAACGATCTGGGCAAAGAGATGGCATTTCGTGCCGAAGAGAAAAAGATTGGTTTCTCGTTCGTCATGAGTCCGGATATTCCGTCCTATCTTATCGGCGACCCCGGTCGATTGCGGCAGATTCTCATCAACATCATAGGGAATGGAATCAAATTCACGCCCAGTGGAGAAGTTCGAGTCACCGGGGAGATGATGGAGGACACAGGGGATACCGTCCTGCTTCGTTTCGAAATAAAGGACACCGGTATCGGCATTCCAGACAATAAGAAATCTGTACTGTTCCAGAGTTTCTCTCAGGGGGATACCTCAACCACCCGGAAGTTCGGCGGTTCAGGACTGGGCTTGACCATTGCCAGGCAACTGACCACCATGCTGAAAGGTGAAATTGGATTCGAAAGCCAGCAGGGAGAAGGATCCACATTCTGGTTCACAGCGCGGCTGAAAAAGTCGTCCCAGAAAGAACCGGATCTGGATATTGCCAGTCTCGACAACAAAAAAATCCTTTATATCGATAACAATGAAGCCAATCGGGCCTTTGTGAATCGTCAGTTAAAAGAGTGGAAAATGCAGGTTCGGACAGAAGAATCCGCACCGAACGGGCTCCATCAGATGTATCAGGCTGTCGAAGAGAATGCACCTTATGACGCCGTTGTTGTCGACATGCTGATGCACGGCATGGATGGCCCCTCGCTGGCAAGAATTATTTCGCAGGATGAACGTTTAGCCCAAACCGCTGTCATCATCATGTCATCCGTCGGGAAGCGAGGTGATGGCGCGGAGATGAAGCGTCTGGGAGTGGCCGCATACCTGACCAAGCCGGTTGCCGCTTTTGAACTCCTGGAGTGTCTTCAGCAGGTGCTGAGTCGACAGTCCGCTTCGACACGAAAGAGTCGGCCGCCCCTGATTACCCGGCACAGCCTGACGGAGCGACGGATGTCGCATATGAAAATCCTGGTAGTGGAAGACAATCCCGTCAATCAGAAAGTGGCCTGCGGACTGCTTTCCAGAATGGGATACCAGGTGATGACCGCCAACAACGGCCAGGAAGCGGTGGATGCCATCAGAAGCAGTTGGTTTGACATGGTATTCATGGATATTCAGATGCCAGTCATGGACGGTTTTGAAGCCACAAGACAACTTCGTGCCGACAGGGCATCGCTGATGAATCCGGATATTCCCATCGTGGCCATGACTGCCCATGCCATGTCGGGATATCGGGAAAAATGTCTGGCGGAAGGAATGGACGACTATATTTCCAAGCCAGTGAATGTTCAGGCATTGGGCGCAACGCTGGAAAAGTGGATTAAACCTCCAACTGACAATAATGCCGGCACCATCACTGCCGGACCGATACCCAAAGAAATCTTTGACGGAGAAAAAAAGATTCCGTTTGACCGTGATGCATTCAGCAAACGGATGATGTACGACGAACACCTTGCCGATCGAATTATTGAAGAATTTCTGAAAGACATGCCAGCTCAGGTGGAGATACTGTTGAAAGGTATCGACAACCTGGACCAGCACATCGTGACATCACAGGCTCACAAGATCAAAGGCTCCGCCGCGAACATCTGCGCAATCCCCCTGAGTGAAGCAGCGTACCAACTTGAAAAATCTTATACCGGCGTATTGCAGAAACAGAATCTTGACGAACTGAAAAACAACCTGGAATCCGCCTGGAAAGATCTGCTCTTCAACCTGACAGGACAAGTTTAAATACTTGCATAAACACTTGCAATTCTGATTTGTCCGACGCAAATCCCATTGTCCTGCCGAATCAAAGGGACCCGATGGTATCGTCGACCCATCAACAGAACATCAAGTTGGCCCAACTCCCCCGTATTTCCGAACGGATGCGTGACCCCCGCTACTCTGACCCTGGGACACACGAAGCGGAAGGTACCACGTACTCGGAATTCTCGCATTCGTCGAGATCCACCATGACAGCAGCGATGAAATCGTCCGCCCTTTTCAATATCTCCGGCGGCTGCCGGAACTCATATGCCGTGGCAAAAGCATTGCTGTCCCGTGTCAGGGTCAGACGTCCCGCTCCGCCGTCCGCGCAATCGGGACAACCATATACCTGTTCCAGTGAAACCCCGGCAAGCTCCACCGCCAGTCCGGACACCAGAGCAGTTCCCAGCGCAGTCAGTTCACCTGTATTGGTCCGTGTCACGTCTGTAATACCGTATACGGTGAGCGTTGCGGTAGCGCAGTTTCCACTGCTGTTGATATGGGTGGCCAACTCAAAGCGACACTCTCCTGTGCATTCCCCGAATGACTTGCCTCCCCCACTGATAAAAAACCGCTCATCAACGGCGCTGCAGTCTTCCGGTTCATCAAGGCACAACCATGTGGCCATGCCGCACGCATTACAGCAATCCGTTCCCGTTTCGCACACACAGGGATTCACATCAGTCAACTGGCAGATGCCGGACGTACATGGCGTACCGCTGCAGGACTCAAAACAACCTTCCTCTATCACTCGGGTGTGTTCATCGCCGCCACAACCCGGTTCAAACATTTTGTACGTCGGGTCGCTGCATTGTGTTCCACAATACATCTCGGTGCACGAAACGGCGCCATCTGCCATGCAGGAGCAACTGTTGCAGCCATCGGCGGCGGCGAATGTTTCGCCGGTTTCATAGATAATGCCATTATAGAAACATCCTGCTTCGGGGACACACTCGGTGTCCACACAGGAGACTTCCCCGGAATTATCACATTCACAATCATTGCACTGGGCCCCTGGAATGCTGCTGATGACATCTCCCATCTGGTAGGTGGTTCCCTTATAAACGCACACGATATTTGTATCTGTTCCGGATGAAGTGTCACTGTCCGAGTCGCCGTGTAAAGTAATGGTATCCGACCCGGTGTCCATAACATTGTCTCCATTTTCCACTTCAAAGCATCCGAACAACCCCACTCCCATAAAGAGAATGAGCAGAAAATATTTCGCGGTAAAGTCTATTTTCATCAGTGCTACTCCTTCTAAAATCGTTATTACGGCCTGTCCGGGCAGCCAATTGTCACGATACAGTTATAACACCCCGGAAAAACTGATTCGGGGAAGTGACGTCTCTTTTTTTCAGCATCTACCTTGTGAATGCGCTGTCCCCAATGAAATTCACCTGGATGAAAAGAAGACTGGAAAGCCAGAAGGGGACAGCCAAAAGGGGACGAAGTACTTCCTCTTTGTAAACCCGGGTGAATACAGAGGAGCGCCAGGATAAATGGAATGAATTGCAAACAGGAGTGACATGGGCGCGTTATAAAAATCAGAATACGAATTTTACATCGCTCAGGCGAGATTCGAATTCGGCGAGCACCCGTTCCTCTTCGGTCTTGCCGCCGCGGGCCACAAACGTGGCGCTGAAACGAACGCACGCGCCTGCATCATCCCATGGCACGGAACTGATATGCTTTTCTTTAATGAGCCACTGACTGAACGCTTCGCCGGAATCAAAGGTAACTTTTTTATCGGCAGTTCCTTTCGGCGCGGGGACGTACAGATAGAATGACCCGTCTGGAACTTTCGCATCGAATCCGATTTTCCTGAGGGTGTTGGTCATGCTGGTCAATCTGCGCTGATACTTCTCACAGATGGCCGGCGTGATCTCGGCCTGGGCATCCAGTCCCCTGACAGACGCTTTCTGAATTGCCGCAAACTGCCCGCTGTCCGCGTTATCCTTCACCGAAGCAAATGCCTTCACCGCAAGGGCATTGCCGCAAACCCAGCTGAGGCGCCAGCCGGTCATATTGAATCCCTTGGACATGCTGTGTAGCTCGATGGCCACATCCTTGCCGCCTTCAGTGCCTAAAATGCTGAGAGGCTTCCCGGTAAAGTTGAGCGGGGCATATGCTGCGTCCTGAACAATCAGCACCTGATTCTCGCGGGCAAATGCAACTGCCTTTTTAAAAAAGGCCTCAGTGGCCGATGCACCGGTGGGGTTGTTGGGGTAGTTGAGATAGAGCAGTTTGGCCCGCTTCTTCTGGTCCGCGGTCAGCGAGTCGAGATCCGGCAGGTACCCATTGTCGGTGGTGAGGGGGAGATTCACCACTTCACCGCCCAGATATTTTGTCCATGTTCCCATGACCGGATAACCGGGGACTGTCATAATGGTGATGTCTCCGGGGTTTATGAACACCGCCGGCAACAGTGACAGCGCGGATTTACTGCCAATCGCATGTACAATTTCCGTTGCCGCATCGAGTTTCACGGAAAAGAGGCCATCCATATATCTGGCCACAGCCTGTTTGAATTCGTCAATTCCATTGTCCGCATAGGTGCGATTTTCCCACTTGCCGGCCTCTTCCTTCAATGCCTCCACCACCTGAGGGAAGGCGCCTTCATCGGGTTCACCCACCCCCATGTCGATGATGGGCAACTCCGGGTTCGCTTCGAGTGCGGCTTTTTTGGCCCGCTTGATTTTTTCAAATTTATATATGGTGGTGTCTTTTCCAAACATATTGCCGCCGATTCGGTCGGCAAAATTCTGTTGCAGATAACTTTCGGCCATGTTTCTTCCTTTATTCACGCTTGAAAGGGATATTCAGATCCCACATTTTACACCGCCATGTGTAGGATGTTTCCATATGAATTTCAAGGGGCGAGTGCCTGAAAAACCGATTCCGACATTCCCGATTATTTTCCGGAGAGGAGATAGAGAAAGCACAGTTGGTTGCGGTTGACTGGTCAGATGCCATTGACATGACGGATGAATTGAGATTTAGGTGAACCATGAAAATAATACACGATATCGATGATATGCAGCAATACTGCGAAGACACTCGCAGAAACGGGAAAACCATTGGATTCGTCCCCACCATGGGCGCGCTTCATGAAGGACATCTCGCCCTGGTGGATGAAGCCCGAACCCGTTCAGACGTGGTCGTTGTCAGCATTTTTATCAACCCCACCCAGTTCGGACCGGGGGAGGACTTCGAAAGGTACCCCCGGGATCTCGCGGGGGACACCGCAAAACTGACACCAGGGGGAGCAGATGTCATATTCAGTCCGGCGGCGGACGTGATGTACCCCAAACAATGCAATACAACGGTCCATGTGGATGGAGTTACCCATGGTCTGTGCGGTGCGCACAGACCGGGACATTTCGACGGCGTAGCCCTTGTGGTCACCAAACTGTTCAACATCATTGGTCGGTGCACTGCCGTATTCGGCAGGAAAGACTATCAGCAGCTCCAGGTCATTCGTCGTTTCACAACGGATTTGAACATACCGGTGAATGTTGTCGGCATCCCGACGGTGCGCGAACCGGACGGACTGGCCATGAGCAGCCGCAATGCGTATCTCTCCGCGGAGCAACGTCAGCGTTCACTTGCAATTTCGCGTGCGCTGACGGATGCCCATGAGCTGTTTCACAACAGCGTTCCCCTTGAAACCATTGAAGAGCACGTGCGAAAAGAAGTGATACTATCATTTGATACAATCGACTATGTCTCGCTGGTTGACCCGGACTCGCTGCACCCCCTCGATGCCGATGCCGGATATCCCGACCGTCTGCTGATTGCGGTTGCGGCCCGAATCGGGAATACACGTCTCATTGATAATACCGTTCTGGGGGAGGATGCGCCGCCGGTTCATCGGTGAACACGGAGATGTTTTCCAATTGCCGGAAGATTTACCTGCGTTTCATTTTGCGCTATTCTTATTTTCATGGACACCACCAACGGACACCACAATATGGATTCGCCAGATATTTCCGACATTGATTCGATCGTTGCCAAATATCACCACGCGCAATCCGAATTTCTGAAGGCCCAGGAGTACATGGATTACTACTGGTCCGTGGATGACCTGATCTTTGAAATTGAGCATCCGAGGCACAAACTGGTGTACCCCATGATTCCCATTGGCACCTGGTCTCCTGAAACGGAGCAGTTCACATGGGGATTCGCAGTGTCCCAGTTTCCAAAGAGCGCCAGAGAAGCCGCGTCGGTTCTCAAAGGGCTGGGGGAAAGAATTCAGCGGGCAGAGTATGATCGCGATTCGTTTGATTTGCCTCACATGGAGCTGGACGAAGTACTGGCCGTCGCCGGGCATCACCTGAACAGCACCGTTGTATTCAAGGAAAAAAATATGACGCACTGGCTTTTTTTTGCATTATTTGTTCCAGCCACCGTGTCCCGAATACCGTGATCCCCTTAAAAAAAGCCAACACTGTTCATTTCAGTACAGTTAAAACCTCAGCCAGAAAAAGACGCCGTGGCATTCCAGAAAATTGATTGCTGTCGTTAAGTTACACGATGAAAATTTAGAGGCGATTCATCTCGGGGATGTTTCGGTTTCACCAATTCCCGGTCAAAATCACTCCCCGACGATTCTGTCGGATTGCAGTATAGCCATCAACTCTTTTTTTTTTTAGTAGCGAAAGGAGATGATGCATGTACGCAAATATTAAAGCCAAAGATATCATGACCCGGAAATTGGTGGTTCTAAAAACCAGCGACAATATTTACCAGGGCCTTCATGCATTGCTGACAAACCGAATCTCCGGCGCCCCGGTTGTGGATGAAAGCGGTGTTTTTGTTGGGGTTTTCAACGAGAAAAGCTGTATGAACGTGGTAATCGACGACCAGTACCACGGTGTGTCCAACACTCATGTGAATGAGTACATGTTCCAGAATGTGAAAACTATCTCCCCGGAAACCAGCCTGATTGAAATCGCCATGCTGTTTCGCAATGAGCCACTTCGGCGCCTGCCCGTTCTTGAAAATGGCCAGCTGGTGGGCCTGGTCAGTCGACGGGATGTACTGCGTGCGGTTGAAAATACCCTGAGTCAAACCGGTATTCGCAGGAAGGGAAAATCGGCGGTGCCCATGCCGTACTACAGTGCTCTCATTGATCCATTTGACAACAACAGCAACCAGGCGTGAGGCGTGTCACATTCCGGGAATCACCATTCCCAGACATATGCGTTCATCGGATAGAGTGAATTCACCCATTCCTGGGCTGAGCCGTCATAAAGACGGACACGGTGATATCCGAGAACCTCCTGGAGCAGATACGTCCAGATGGCGCCATAACCGCCCACACCGCAATATACGATCACATCTTTGTACTCAACCGGTACCCAGAACGGCCAGTTCGTGCGGACCACCCCTTTGGCCATGTCAGCGAGTACCGCAGTCGGTTTCAGTGTTATAACATCTTCCGCCACATCGAAGGCAAATGGTCCCGGCAGAGATGTTGCCCCCGGAATATGCCCGGCGGCCAGTGCGTACGGTTCGACGGTGGCACCAAAGTACACGTCGGCATCACGTGCATCCACCAGAGTGGTGCTGAAACCGGCGTCAGCCACATCATCGATGGTCGCAATCAGCTCTGAATCGAAACATCCATTAAAGTCAACAGGCACTGCGACGGTTGCATCGGTTGAGATCGCCCCGTCGTCCTGTACCCATTTGGGATATCCGCCGTCGAGAACCGCCACATCATCCACCCCGGCATATACCAGCGTCATGGCGACCCGCATGGCCCCCGCGACACCGAAATGGACGGGTTCCCCGGGATTGGGGGCTCCCACCACAACCACTTTTGAGTTTTCGCCGATACCCAGATTTCCAATGGACTCCTCCAATGCTGCTTCGGTCGGCATCTCCAGCAGCAACCCGCTCTCCGGCATGGTGATCCATGCGGAAAACGGCACAGCCCATGGTTCACTCAGCGATCCTGGAATATGCCCGGCGTTGTACCGATCGGTCGGGCGAATATCCACAATCACCAATCCGGCTATACCCAGGTTGGATTCCAGCCAATCTGTCGACACGATGGGGTCAATCGTTCTGGCAAATGCCGATGTCGTTGCAATGAAAATGACAACGGTGAACATTAATGCGACACATTTCTTCATAAATACCTCCATGGGTTGATTGAGACCCATCAACTATACTCATAATTTTCCAGGAGATCAGTAAGAATTCGGTGACAGTTCCATTCCCCCTTGCCCCCGCTGAAACCGCTGTTTCAAAAAAAGAATAGCCGATTCGCTGCATCGCCTTCGAATCCTCATCCACGAACTTCAATCAATTTGACACTGGTTCATAAGAATTGCCTGAAAGTGGCTTCACCATATCAATTGGGCTATGATGATTATGGACTTCGATAATGAATTCAAACAGGTGTACACCCCATTGGCGAGTTGTACCAGATGGAGTCGTTTCAACACGGACCGGAAAAATTCGGAACCGAAAGGGGCGGAGCCTGTTTTTTTTCTCCGCCAGCGAGTAGAAAAATGACCAACAGACCATACACGCGAAACCCTTATACATCGTCGGAATACGCCACAACGGAATACAGCTCCGGCGAATACGCTCCGTCCGGGTTTTCCGGAGTGAATTACAATGAAAAAGAGTTTGATTGCGGCGCCGAAATAAAAGATACGCTGCTTGGAAAAATCAATCGGAAGGACGCGACGGTGGCGGTGATTGGACTGGGATATGTGGGATTGCCGCTGGTGGTTCACTTTGCCCGGTCCGGATTTACAACCCTGGGCATTGATATTTCGGAAGCATTGATTGACCAGCTCAGGACTGGCCGCTCCCATGTTCTCGACATCGCGGATACCCTGCTCAACGATGCCATTGCCAGCGGTCTGGCATTCAACGCCAACTACGAGGCTCTCCAGACAGCGGACTGTATCCTTATTGCAGTGCCCACCCCACTGACCAAAACAAAGGAACCGGATATTTCGTGCATTACCGACGCTCTCGGGAAAATTATTCCATTTGTGCGCAAAGGTACGCTGCTCATACTCGAATCCACCACCTGGCCGGGCACGACTGAAGAACTGGTGGCGGAGAAAATCCAGACGGAAACCGGTTTGACCATTGGCACAGATGTATTCATCGCGTTCAGTCCGGAACGGGTGGACCCGGGCAACCAGAAATGGATGCTGAAAAACACTCCGAAGGTCATCGGCGGCGTGACACCGTCATGCACCGAAGTGGCCAAAGCGCTGTACGGGCGGGTTATAGACAAAGTGCATGTCGTGAAATCCGCCAGAGAAGCGGAAATGGTCAAACTGCTGGAGAACACATTTCGGGCGGTGAATATTGGCATGGCCAACGAGTTTCTGCTGATGTGCAACCGGATGAATATTGACGTGTGGAATGTGATTGAAGCCGCATCAACAAAACCGTTCGGGTTCATGCCGTTTTACCCCGGCCCCGGAATCGGCGGCCACTGCATCCCCCTGGACCCCACATATCTGTCATGGAAAGCGCGCACCGTTCATTTTTACAACCGGTTCATTGAAATTGCCACGGACATCAACGGCAACATGCCCAGATGCGTGGTGCGGCGTCTTTCCAACATTCTGAACAAACAGGAAAAATGCCTGAAAAATCGGCGCATCGCAGTTCTGGGATTGGCGTATAAAAAGAACGTCACCGATACCCGCGAATCACCCGGGCTTGAAGTGATGGCGTTGCTGAAAGCCCGAGAAGCGCTCACCTGCTATATGGATCCGCTGATTCCCTTGTATGAAGACGAAGCCAGTATTTCGCTCGATGAGCTTGGCAGTATGGATGCGGCGATACTCGTCACCGACCATGATTCATTTGATTATACTGCCATCGCCAACACCGGTGTGACCATTCTGGATTGCCGGAACGCATTCGGTAAACGAAGCATTGAAAATGCCAATATTGAAAACCTGTGATCCGAATGACGCCATCAATCCCGATGATACATCCCACCGCAGTCATCGATGAGCCGGTCACCGTTGGCGCGCGCACCCGTATCTGGCATTTCTGTCATCTGATGCGGGGATGCGTCGTTGGGAATGATTGTGTATTGGGGCAAAACGTCTTTGTGGCAGGAAAGGTTGCCATTGGAAATGGCGTCCACATTCAGAACAATGTGTCTCTTTACGACGGCGTGATCGTGGCCGACAATGTATTCATTGGGCCGTCGGCTGTTTTCACCAATGTCAGAAACCCGCGGGCGCACCGAAACCGGAAAGACCAATTCTTATCGACCCATATCGAAGAAGGGGTGACCATCGGGGCCAATGCCACTATTGTTTGCGGTGTGTCCATCGGTGCGTATGCGCTCATTGGCGCAGGTGCGGTAGTTACCCGGGATGTCCCCCCCCATGCATTGATGATGGGGGTTCCCGCCAGGCAAGCCGGCTCTGTCTGTAAGTGTGGCGAGCGCATGATAGAAGATACCCGATGCATGCAGTGTCAATTTTCCATCTGATGCCGTGCTGTTCCGGAGCCGTTCCCATATGAAAGTACCGATGCTGGACATCCATGCACTTCATGAACCCATTCAGTCAGAGTTGGAGAACGCCGCCATCCGGGTTCTTCGCAGTGGCCAGTACATCAATGGCCCCGAAGTGAGTGCTTTTGAATCTGAACTCGGTGCATTTCTCAACATCGCTCATGTCATTGGTGTCAGCTCCGGAACGGATGCACTGTTATCCACCCTGATGGCGCTGAATGTGCGTCCCGGTGACAGAATCATCACCACTCCCTACACATTCATCGCAACGGTTGGCGCCATTGTGAGAATCGGCGCGATTCCGGTATTCGCTGACATTGTGCCGGAAACTTTCAACCTTGATGTCCGTCAGCTTGAATCATTGATTGATGAGCGAACCGTCGGCATCCTTCCGGTGCATCTGTTTGGCGGCGCAGCCGACCTCACTTCAATCAGCGAGCTTGCGGACCGCCACGATCTGTGGATGGTGGAAGACGCGGCGCAGTCTCTTGGGGGAACGGACGAAAGCAAATGTCTGGGAACCGTGGGGACCGCCGGTATCTACTCCTTTTTTCCGGCGAAAAATCTGGGAGCCGCGGGCGATGCCGGAGCGGTGGTAACCCATGATGAAACGCTGGCAGAACGCATCCGGTCCATACGGATGCATGGCGCCAGGCAAAAATACTTCCACAAAACCATCGGTGGAAATTTCAGGTTGGATACTCTCCAGGCCGCTCTGCTGCAGGTAAAACTGACAAGGCTTTCCGAATGGAATGATAAACGTCGGTTTGCTGCGGCACGATACACCGCGCTGTTCGCACAGCATCCGGATATTGCCTGCCCTCTGCACAGACCCGGGCATGTATACAATCAATATGTCATCACCCTGAAAAATGGCAGAAGAAATCAGATACGCGACGCCCTGCTTAAAAATGGGATTGAATGTGCGGTGTACTACCCGGTGCCCCTGCACCTGCAACCGGTATTCCGGAATCTGGGTTACCGGGCAGGAGATTTTCCCAATGCGGAATGGGCTGCCGAAAATTCTCTGGCACTGCCCATGCATCCTGCCCTGTCGCCATCGAATCAGGATGCCGTTGTTCAAACAATTCTGGAAGCGCTGCACCCATGAATGAGAAAGACAGCACCGTGGTAAAAAATTTCGCACTGATTGGCGCCGCCGGGTACATCGCACCCCGCCACATGCAGGCCATCCGCGACACCGGAAACCGCCTGGTGGCAGTGGCGGATCCCGCAGACTCGGTAGGCATTCTGGACAGATACTTTCTGGACGTTCGCTATTTTCCCGAAATAGAGCGTTTTGACAGACATCTGGAAAAACTCCGCCATGGCCCCGAGGAAACCGCAATACAATTTGTTTCCATCTGTTCGCCCAACTATCTGCATGATGCCCATGTACGTCTGGCACTGCGTTCCGGTTGTGAAGCCATCTGCGAAAAGCCACTGGTGATCAATCCGTGGAATCTCGACCAACTGTCCCAGGTCGAAGCGGAAACCGGAGGAAAAGTAAATACCATTATGCAGCTGCGTCTGCATCCGTCGCTGACAGGACTCAGGGAGAAACTGATTGAGGCGCGAGTCAGGTCGCCATTGGCGCCGAAGCATAGCGTGGTGCTCAAGTACATCACGGGCCGCGGTCCCTGGTATCAGCTTTCCTGGAAGGGGCGGGAAGAACGCTCCGGGGGGTTGGTCACCAATATTGGCATTCACTTTTTCGATATGCTGATCTGGCTGTTTGGCGACGTACAGCATTTAACGGTAACCACCCGCAATGGCCTTGAGACAGGGGGGGAACTCGAACTTACATACGCCAACGTGTCGTGGTATCTGAGTGTTGATTTCAAGGCACTCCCTTTTACTGCCCGCCCGGGAGAAACAACGACCTATCGGTCCATTTCCATTGATGGTGAAGAAATTGAATTCACCAATGGATTTTCTTCGCTGCATACCCAATCCTATGAACAGATACTGAAAGGCCAGGGGTTCGGGATTGAAGATGCAAGGCCGGCCATTGAACTGGTTCATCGCATCCGCACCGCAACGGTAAAGCAACAATGATATCACTCAAATTGACAGAAAGATAACCACATGACCACTTATCTGATTACCGGAGTCGCCGGCTTCATCGGCTCCAATCTCGCGGAGTACCTGATAGAACAGGGAGAAACGGTGATTGGTGTTGACAACTTTCTTACGGGGAAGAAAAAAAACATCGAATCATTCACAGACAGAATGACCTTTGTGGAAGGAGACATCCGCAACCGGGAGCTGATGGATAAATTATGCCGCAACGTTGACTATATACTGCATCATGGCGCAATGGCGTCGGTGCCGTGGTCGATGAAAGAGCCGATGCTCACCCACGAGCACAATGCCACGGGCACACTCAATGTTCTTCTGGCCGCCAGAGAAAATAACGTGAAAAAAGTGGTAATGGCCGTCACCTCCGCCGCATACGGTAACAGTGAGGTGCTCCCCGCCCACGAAGAACTGCCCACTGAGGCGTTGTCTCCCTATGGCGCAACCAAGCTGATTGGGGAAATTTATCTTCAGTTGTTTTCTACCGCCTATACACTTCCCACGGTGGGATTGCGATACTTCAACGTATTCGGCAGAAGGCAGGATCCCACCAGCGCCTATGCTGCGGCGATTCCGATTTTTGCCAGAAAACTCATTCATGGAGAATCACCGGTGATATTCGGAGACGGCACACAGACAAGGGACTTTGTTTATATCAAAGATGTGATTCAGGCCAATCTGAAAGCATGTCAGGCGGGAAACGACGCCAATGGTAAAATGTTCAATATCGGAACAGGCACGAAAATCACGGTGAATGAGCTGATAAACCATATGCAATCACTCCTTGGTACGAATGAAAAAGTAATACATGCAGACGAACGGGCAGGCGACGTGAAACACAGTGTGGCATCTATTGAAAAAGCAAAACAGCTGTTAAAGTATCAACCTGAGTACTCTGTATTTGCCGGGTTGAAGGAAGCGATAGAGTGGTATCGAAATAATCTGTAACTCCGGGTCTGCGCCAGTGCCGGACCCTCTCAGACATCAGATGACATTATGAAAACGCTACTTGCCACATTCATTCTCTCCATTGTTGTTGCAGTAACACTGACACCACTGGTACGCGGATTTGCCAAACGCATCGGCGCCGTGGACAAACCGGAAAAACGCAGAGTAAACACCACCGTTGTTCCCAGACTCGGCGGCATTTCCATTCTGTTTGGTTTTCTCGCTCCCCTGGTTGGACTGATGCTGTATACCAACCGAATCAGCGATGCCTTCAATAGCGACCAATATAGAGTGTTGGCGCTCTTCGGAGGTAGTATTGCCATTTCGCTGTTGGGCGCAATTGATGACGTCCGCAATGTGCGTGCTATTTATAAACTTCTGGTACAGATTGTGATTGCCACAGGAGCTTATCTGGGTGGCTTTCAGATCAATCTGATTTCACTGCCTTTTATTGGCGAACTGCACATGGGAATTTTCGCACTGCCGGTGACGGTTTTATGGATAGTCGGCATTGTTAATGCGGTAAACCTTATCGACGGCCTCGATGGACTGGCAGCGGGCGTAGCCTTTTTTGTATGTATCGTTAATTTCACAATCGGTTTATTGTCAGACAGTATTCTTGTGTCTGTGTATGCCACAGCTCTGGGCGGCGCTCTGGTGGGGTTTCTGATTTTCAATTTCAACCCGGCATCCATATTCATGGGGGATACCGGATCCATGCTGATTGGATATATCCTCGCTACTACGTCGCTGTTGGGTTCAAAAGGCGGTACAGCGGTAGCACTCCTTGTCCCCATTCTGTCTATGGGCGTTCCCATATTCGACACGCTCCTTGCCATCGCACGTCGGTATATTCAAAGACGCCCTATTTTCAAAGCTGACAAAGGACACCTCCATCATCGCCTTCTGGAAAAAGGATTCACCCATAAGAGAACAGTTTTTGTCATATATGGAATTTCATTACTATTCACGGCAGTTGCAATTGCCATTTACTTGAGTCGGGAGAAATGGGAGGTGGGAGTGGCACTCCTGACTTCTTCTATTTTAATTTTTATCATGATGCGTGCGGTGGGAATGTTTCAGCAAGGCGGAAAAAGGCTGGAACTCATAGGGGAGTATGATGAATTTACCAACATTATAAAAAAGAATCTCCCAAGCCTGGTCGTAAATATCCATCTTGCAAAGAACCAACAGGATCTCCAAAAGGCATTGCATATTTTTGGAGAGCGGTCAGGATTTGCATTCATTCAATGCAAGCACAATGACATACTTTTTCTTCATTTCTGGGAGTGGATTACGTATGACGGCAATCGTCCCGCCGACTGTCGGAGACTCACAATTCACCACACAACGGAGGACGCGGATGGTAAAGGCGAGTATTTCTTTGATTTCGGATGGCGAGACCGAGACAGCGCACTGGACGTTCATATAGAGCTGCTTCTTAGAATGGTATCAGAACTTATCGCCCAAAAATTTGTGCTTTTAGTAGAGAACTCCTCTGAAGAAGATACAGGAGAAAATTCTTGAGCCAGCCAAAAATTGTTCACGTGTTGTGCGGGAAGGCTAATCCTGCGTTCAGAGCCAACGGCGTAAATGTTGTCGTCGATACTTACGCAACCGAACTTTTTAAAATGAACTGCGATGTGGAGGTATGGTGTATCGCCCAGAATCCGTACAGCAACCGCCAGTGCCATGATTATCCGATCAGTTACTTTCAGCAGTATCCCGGACATCTCAAGGTATTGGATCATCAGTTGCTCAAATCGCTGAAGAGGCTGTCTCCGCAAAATACAATCATTCATTTTCATTCTGCGTTTATCGTGGAATTCTATCTCATTACATTGCTGTTTCCCCGGTTGAAGTATGTAATCACACCACACGGCGTCTTCGCCACCAACAGCCTTCGAAGAAACCGACTATTGAAAACTGTATACTGGAAGTTGATAGAGCAACGCTTTGTTGCCAGAGCCGAACGCCTGATGCTTCTGTCTCCAAATGAACTGGGTGATATGCCTGCCCGGGATACACGTCCCGACAGGTTGAGTCTCGTTCCCAACGGTACAGGAATGAAAGCGGTTTTGCCTAGAGCCGGAACTCCTGGAAGCCATGGACCTATACGATGGGGCTATGTGGGGCGAATTGAAAATCCTCAAAAAGCCATTTACCGATTAATTGATTCCTTTGTTGTGTACCAGCAAATAAATGGCGCAGACAGCAGTACTTTGACACTGGTTGGCGATGGGCCCGAATCTGAAAGGATTCAAACCATGTATGCATCACAAATCCGAAACGGTTCCATTATTCTCGCAGGCAGGCTGTCCGGGGACGAATTGGTCCAGATGTACGCCAGTTTCGATTATTTTATTACAGTAAGCAACTGGGAGGGCATGCCACTCTCCTGTCTGGACGCGATTGGCGCACGTTTGCCGCTGATCATAACAACAGAAACCAATTTAAAAAGCTATGTCGAGGAATACGAATGTGGCATCGTTGTGCCAGGGGACGAAGAAGCGATTGCTGAGGGCATGGCGAATCTTTGCAGAAGCGACTATCAGGAACTGCAAAATAACTGCAGCAGACTTGCAGAAAAGGAATTCAACTGGCATCGAATTGTGAAAGATCTCCTGCAGATCTATCACGATATTCTGCATACCCACCCTGCTGCGGTCTGACAAACAGACGGGTGTTTTTTCTGTGTGTTGAAAAGGACGGAACCGTTGAGGGGGCACAACACTGTTCGGAAAGGAATGATAAATGGTTGACTACAGTGGGGAAACCTATCATCAGCAACGACATCGGGAATTGATAGAGAACCGGGAACTTCGGGTCGCATGGTCTTATTTCGCCCATCTGGCATATATGAATCACGTGACTTCCAGGGACAAGGTTCTTGAATTCGGTGCAGGTGTCGGAAATAATCTGCTGACAGTCAAGAATATCGCAAAGAAAACGATAGCTGTAGAGCCTTCTGATTTTGCACGGGAAATATCGACAGCGGATGGCATTGAGAGTGTAGCGTCACTTGACAGATTGGGGAATGAAAAATTCAATACCATTTTATGCCGACACGTACTCGAACATCTGGAGAACCCTCTCGATGATTTGAAACGGATGCACCGATACCTTGAAAAAGATGGTGTACTGGTGCTGGTGCTACCGCGGGAATCTTTTAAGAAGAAACCCAAAGACAACGATCTGAATCAGCACCTCTTTGCGTGGACACCGCGCACATTGAATAATCTGATTCGCCGTGCAGAGTTTACCCTGACCGACTGGAAGTGGGAAGCGTTTGGCGCCAGACAGAAACTCCTGCCACTCTATCAAATTCTTGGAGGTACGGTTTACGCCAGAACAATTCAACGGATTGGCCATCTGCTCCGATTCTACGAACTTGTTGCATTCTGTCGGCCGGATCACTGAATGTCGCCATCATCATTCACAGCAGATATTTTCAGCAGGCTTGGCGAATACGCGCACAGGGAGGGAATCACCTACAGCGTTCTCTCCGGATATGACCCTTCCACCGATACGTTTGGAAGGGATTTGGACGTCTATATCCCGAACAAGGAACATGCAGACCAATTGCTTTTCGCGTTCTGGCGCATCCTGGGTGAGTCGTCTGTTCCATGGCGTTTTTTCCCCGATCCGATTTGGGGAAGAAGGTGTGTGGGTATCTCTTCGACATTGGAATATGCGGAGCTGCATACATTCACAGACGTACGGGTTGGACCACTGGTGGTATCAACTGCCTGCAAGCCAATGTTGATGCGTGGACCCAATGGGCTTCTGTATGATCCGCTGTACATTTTTACAAAGAAGGTTCTTACCAGGATGAACCGACGTATTCTTGCAGGAAAGCCCCTGTGGAACCATACTCCTCCACCCGCGTTTCTGAATGCGTATTCTGAGGAAATCGATGGTCGTACTGCACCGGGTTTCACAGAAACGATGCTGGGCGATGATACTCCAGAACGACTGCGTAGACGCCAAACTCTTCTCCTCGCCTTTCTGTCTCGGAGCGTTTATACGCCATCTCAGTCATTCTCCCGCAGTGTTGCAGGAATATGGAAAAAAAAATTGAGTTGGATAGCACATCCATGTACACCTTTTTTTTTCTGCCGGGCGCCAGAATCATCTCCGGCATTCGAAAGCAAAATTTCTGACATGCTGCATACATCACTCAATCATATTTTTCCTGAAATTCAGATTACCCGCGATATAGTGTCCCCGGGCAGAATCCGAAGAATGCAGTCCAGACAGCAACTTCTCGTGTGTGTCGGCACCCGTAAAAATCGTTATCTGCAGTTGCTCCCCGGATATACGCCTTTCCCCGAAACCATCGTACGCAACATGGATCAAGTGATACCATTCATTCTCGATGCAACCGTTAAATTCAACGCCGGGTTCAATGACATTTTCACCCATTGATACATACACGTCTTATCTTCCATCCCGGCCAACATTGCCTGGACTGCTTCACTGGGTTTGCAAGGGAATTTCTTAAAAAATGCAATCGATATCCAATATGAAGAGCCGCTTAAATCTGGTCAAACGCGTCGCAATGCTTCCGTTTATTGAGCAGGGTATTTCGAGTGGTGGCAGTTTTATTTTTTTTCTGCTTTCCGCGCGCTTTCTGGGACCGAAGGAATTTGGTCTTTTCGGCATCCAATGGGCCGTTGTTCAGTTTATGCAGGCACTTTCCGGACAATGGATATTCACCCCGATTTCTTCCTTTCCGGTTGAGAAGGACAGTGAACCCATTTTCTTTGAGGTATGTGCCTATCGACTTATGCAGGTGCTCCTGCTCACGCCGATTCTGGCAACAACTGGGTTGTTCTCGCTGAGCGCCGGGACCCATCTTACGGTGTACCACTATCTAGCCACCACCATACTGGCCATTTTAACATTGTTTACAGACTATCTTCGCTACCTGTTTATCCGACGCAGCATGCTCCCCGTATCGATACGCCTCATTGCCACAAAGTGGTTCATTGCCATTTGCGCATTGCTCCTTGTAAAACAATACGGGCTTCTCGAGTATGAGACGGTGCTGTATTGTCTGCTTCTGGGTATGTCACTGGGAGCAATCCTGTCAGCAATAGACCTGTCGCGTAAAAAAACCCGTATCAGAATCAGAAACAACAAAAACATCGCTCGAAGATTGAATCATTTTTCAATTCCCATCATTACCTACAGCAGTATCATGGCAGTGTTCAGCATCGCCACGGTAGGTCTGATTTCCACATTCATTGGCAGTATCGCTCTTGGCGCGTATCAGGCGGTAAAATCCCTCTGTGGGTTCATCAGCGTTCTGACTCAGGCAATCAATACGCATTATGCCGCTTATCGACTGAAAAACACAGCGACATCAACCCTACTGATTCCCACTATAATTATTGGCGGAAGTTTCATTCTGTCCATAGTGGTAATTCCGTTTCAGGGATTTCTGATTCATCTTCTTCTTGGTGACCAGTTTGTGCCTTTTGCCTGGTTGCTTCCGATGATTCTATTCATGGTAGCCGCACAACTGGCAACGAACATTCTGGGTGCTGACTTACGAGTCAAAGGTGACACCCGAATTTACTGGTACTGGTCCGGCCTTCTTCTGATTGCTGCTATACTGATCACTCTGGCTACTGTTGCGACAGGATCCCTTCCGGTAATTGTGCTGTCCCTGTCCGCATTGCCCCTTGCGCAGTTTTTTGTTTATCTGGCACTCCATGGCCACGTTCGCAAGAATAAAACCCCGGGGGCCAGACGCATGAAACCGCAGGCTGATGTCATGAAAAGTGAATGTAACCAACCACCTGTTTCAGATTGAGCCACGTAATGATTCCTGTTGCACTACTCATTTCCACTATATGCATGCTCGATGCCCATGTTTCCGGTGGCTCAATAGTAGAGCCCCTCTGGCTGACTTTTACAATATGGGTTGTGGGTTATATTATTGTCAGCGCGGTTTTCATCTATAAAAAGAAGACTCGAAATGTCGGCCATCTCATTGTGTATTCCTCCCTGTTATTTTTCATTCTGACCGAACCGAGTCTCAATATAGTCAATAATCAGCGGCTGATGGATGTGTCTGATGTACATGCAGTACATCCGGAAGATATGGCTCACACGTTGTCACTCGTTTCCCTGTCATTCGGAATGGTTGCCCTGGGATATCTGGTTAAAGTCGGACAAAAGCCGTTTCTGTCTGTCATCCAACGTTCCCATGGTCCGACCAACCATCGCATACTGGTAACATTATGCACAATAATGATCTTCATCGGGATCATTCCATACGTCATCAGCGGAAATGGCATCGGCGATATGCTGAACGTGATTATCAGCGGACGAAGTCAAACCGGTTACGTTCAGTTTGAAACAGAGGGTGCCGGCGGCAATGCCATTTTCGGATTGCTTACTTTTATTTTCCTCAGTGGCGGCATCCTCTGCTTCTATGGACTGCTTGTCACTAAATCAACAACCTTTAAAATCTATCTGTTTTTACTCCTGTGTCTGTGTGCACTGGTCACTTTCTCCAGCGGCACGCGTACCCGGCTTGGCTACCTTTTCTTTCCCAATATTCTCCTCATCGCCAACCGAATTCTTCACTCCAGGCAGAAGCGCAAGATTATATGGATTGCTGCATTCGTTGTCATCTCCCTGTATCTGATGCTTATTCAAGTTACGTACAGATATGTCGGATGGAATAAAATTGGAGATCAGAATGCTATGGATAACTCAGACTTCGGATACGCTCTCAATCGAGAACTGTTCTATATTGTAAAAGTTTACGACAAGCCATTCTCAGGACTTTCCTGCGATACGCCCATCGAATGCGCAGTCAGACCCATACCGGAAACCATTTACTATTTTCTGACCAATCCAATTCCCAGAGCTATCTGGCCATCCAAACCATTGGATCCCTCGTTTATGGACTACAATTTCAGACGAACCGGATTCACCGGGCTGGAAGCAACCAGCAATATTACCCCAACTTTCATTGGACGTTATTATATCCGCTACGGTGTATTCGGCGTAGTCTGGATTTCATTGTTAATCGGCTATATTGCCGCGATCGCAAATACCGTAATCTTTCGCTCCAATCCTGAATCATATCAAACCCTTGTTGCCTCTGTTCTTTTATACTACCTGTGGCAATCCTGTCGAGACTTCACACCAGGGTGGTTTTACCCTGTTGTCATTCTTCTCTTCCTGGGATTCAGATGGAAACTTCACAATCCCCGGGAAAGAGCCCGGGTATAAAGAATCTGGAAACGTTGTCATGTCTCAGCCTTATTTCATTTGTTTGATCGGTCCCGATGGTTCCGGTAAAAGTACGATTGCCGAGCTGTTGAAAAAGAAAGCCGAAAGTTCATCGAGATACTCCGGCGCTCGCGTGATCCACCACCGGTTCAATCACATTCCCGCCCTCGCGAGTATTTTCTCTATCTGGAGCAAAAAAAGAAAGAACGATAAAATTGAAGCACCTTGCGTGAAGATACATGCAACAACAACGCAGAAAAACAGTTCTTTAAAGCAACATCATTGGTTCAGAACTCTTGGTTATCTTGGCTACTACTCCATAGACTATGCGTTGGGATACCGCCTGCTGAGTCAGTTGAAGGACAAGAATCAACTTTTGATTGGTGACAGATACTTCTTCGACTTTTATATTCAGAATCATTATCTCGCATTGCCGGAAATTGTTACTGATCAATTTCTTCGATTCATCCCCAAGCCGGACCTTTTATTTTTTTTGAAAGCCCCTCCCGAAAAAGTGTTTTCAAGAAAACATGAACTATCACTGGATGAAACCCAAAACCAGAACCGACGCTGCGAAAAGCTGGTTGAAAGACTGAATGGTGTCGTCGTTGACGCCAATGTATCGCCGAATGAAATCGTCGACACCATATGGCAACTAATTAAGGACAACAGGTCAACATGAATATTTTACATGTCATTCCCGGATTCGAACTGGAAGGTGGCGGTGGCAACCGGGCCTGTGCAGAGCTGGCAGAAGGCCAGGCAGCATTGGGTCACTCGGTTACCGTAGTCCATGTCAAAAAAAAGCATCCGGCAGCCACATGGAACCCCGACGGTGTGACCGTGGTTGGTATACAGGGTCATATTTTTACGAAATACCGTTTTTCGTTGATGTTACCAATACAACTCGCTTCCTATATTCGAAAAAGTGATATCGTTCATATACATTCCACCTGGCTTTTTCCCAATATTCCTGCTGCCATGCTATCCAAAGCAATGGGCGTTCCATATATTGTCCAACCCCATGGCAATCTTGAACCATGGAAACTGTCATATAAAAGATACCGAAAGAAGGCATACAATCTGTTGATAGAACAGCATATACTGAAGGGTGCTGCCTCCATCATGGTCGAATCCCGCAAGGACCAGAACGACATTCAGAGATACAACAGTTCACTGAAAACATTTACTCTCCCCTGCGGTGCATGGGCAGACGCGTTCAAAAGAATAAGGCCTCCCATCAGGAGGATTCCGTATGTACTCTATCTGGCAAGGCTGGATGTTAACAAGGGGATTATTGATCTCATTCGCGCATTTAAGCAGATCTTTTCTGAGACTGACATGCGTCTCGTTGTGGCTGGGCCTGGGTATTCCGAAGTGATCGTTCAGGCAAAAAAAGCCGCAGAGGAAATGGGGATACTCAATCTGGTAGACTTTACCGGAATGGTGTCAGAAGATGACAAGATTTCACTTCTGCAGAATGCCTTCTGTTACATTCTACCCAGCTATTCCGAAAATTTTGGAATATCCGTATTGGAAGCACTTTTTTGTCAGACACCGGTCATTACAACAACCTCCACTCCCTGGATTGAATTTCTTGAAAACAATGTAGATGCAATCATTATTCCACCTGGTGAGAAGCACGTTGCACAGGCGCTGTCCAGGATGCGTGACCTCAACGATGATGCAAGGAATCGAATGGCCACAGGCGGCTATCAGAAAGCCATTCAGTCATTTGACTGGAAAAGTATATCGCAACAAACCATTTCACATTACCAGCGCATTATTGAGGAACACCCCAAATGAAAATTTCTTTTTTGGGACACGTGAGTGCGTTTGATTATTTCCAGATAGGCGGTAGCGAAACCCTGGTCCGACGTCTGGCCTCAGCACTTTCTGAACTACCGGAGATTGATACGGTATCATATGTTCTGTTCGGGCATACCCACAATGAAACGCATCGCATTGTTTCGAACAAATTCATTCTGAGATACTGTACTGATTTTCACTTGGCCCTGTCCCATCTGGCCAATCAGGATGTCATCGTAACCATTTATCTGCCGAAGTCCTATTCCATGACTTACTATCGATACCGGCTTCAGAAGAAGTTCAGGTCATCCAACCGACCCATGTTCCTTTTGATGGTACAGGGATCTCCTCAGCGTCTACGAAACATGGCTATGTTGCTTGCCGCCCTGTCACCTTTTTCGTTGTATTCTAAAATTCTGACGATATCCGAAAAAGTTAGGCGAATGGCCGCAGTATTCGCGAAGCCCGCGTTGTTGTTTTTACCACCAATATCTGACATGTATTTTGATCAGGAATCAAAACGAAACGGCAAGGCTTCGCTGCCTACTGCCGGATTCCTTGGGCGCAACGATATCGAAAAAGGAATCGACTTGGTACAGGAATTGTTTGAACAGCTGACTGAAAAATCAATTTCAAAAACACTCATCAGTTCGTATACTATTCGGGATCAAACAGATACGCAGGTTAATGTTCCAAACGACGTTGAGGTACTCCATCGTGGATATGACGAGACGACAGAAAGAGATGTCTGCAATATTCTCGGAGAATTGGACTATCTCGTTCTGCCATATCGGAGTGTGCATCGAACTATCAATCCACCCCTTCTGGTATTGGAGGGTATGGCCCGGGGCTGCATCGTCATTACTACCCTCACCGGAGAGCTGAGCCGAATCCATCGCGCCATACCGTTTGTTTTGTCTGAGAAGAACTTTGTAAAAAAGGCGGTCTCAATTATTGAAAATCGAAAAGACGAGGCTGTATTGATGTCGGTAGAAAACGCCCGAGAAGAATTTCTGAATCTTCGTTGCCGGGCAACAGATGTGGCCAAAGATATCGTGGCATTCATCTCATCGTAGAGAAAAATGGAGAAGTGACACCATGAGCGTATCCATACTCATTTTGACCCACAACGAAGAAAAAAACATTCAGGCCTGTATGCAGTCAGTATCCTGGAGCGATGACATCCACGTTTTTGACAGTTTCAGCAATGACACCACTCTAGAAAAGGCTCGAAGTCTCGGCGCCAAAACTTTTCAGCACCCCTTTGAAAATTACGGATTGCAGCGTGAAGCTGCCCGAAAATCCATTCCATACAAGTATCCATGGGTTCTTTCTCTGGATGCGGACGAAAGAGTTGATGATCAGCTCGCCTCTGAAATTCAGGCCATTGCTGCAGCACATCATACTCCGCACAAGGCCTATCGGATGCGTAGAAAAGACTACTTCATGGGTTCATGGATAAAATATTCTACCCTGTATCCCTCCTGGTTTATCAGGCTATATCGACATGCGGACATTCATTATCCAGAAAGAAGTGTTCACGAATACCCCGTTGTGAATGGTTCCATCGGAGAATTAAGAGGCCATCTCCTTCACCACAGTTTCAACAAAGGAATGTCCGAATGGATGAGCAAGCACAACAGATACTCGGAACTGGAAGCAACGGAAGCAATGAAAGATCTCAGTGAAATCGGCATTCAGTTCGACACCATTTTCGACGTCATCGATCCGGTTAAACGCAGACGAATTCTGAAAAAAGTATCTCACCGCTTGCCACTCCGTCCCATCCTCCGTTTTCTTTATATGTATGTGCTTCGCCGTGGGTTCCTCGACGGCAGGAATGGTATCGTTTATTGTACGATGCTCGCATTCTATGAATTGCTCATTGTCCTTAAAATAGAAGAAATGAAAAAATCCACACAACAAAAATAAGCCTTCTATAAAAATGAACATCACACTGATTACAGCGGTATTCAATCAGCAGGAATATCTTGCCAGCGCTTTCAAATCCGTCAGGTCCCAAACGTTGAGTCCTTTTGAGCATCTCATTATCGATGGCTGTTCGACTGACAATTCTCTCACAATCGCGAAAGAAAATGCCTCGAATACTACAAGAATCATCAGCGAACCCGACGATGGATTATACAACGCACTGAATAAGGGAGCGACCCTTGCAACCGGTGAGATCATTGGTTTTCTTCATGCCGATGATTTTTTTTCGACAGAAACAGTACTCAATGACGTAATGGACCTTTTCACGCAGAAGGACGCCGATTGCGTCTACGGAGACCTACAGTATGTTCAACAACAACCACCTCATAGAGTCATTCGTCAATGGAACAGTGGCAAGTTCAGCAAGCTGAAACTCCGTTGCGGCTGGGCACCTCCTCATCCCACTCTATTCCTGAGAAGAGCATTATTTCATCGCATTGGCGGATTTGAAGAACGTTTCAAAATATCCGCAGACTACGATTTCATGCTGCGCTTGTTCTCTTCACCGCAAATCAATGTACAATACCTTCCGAAGGTACTTATTAAAATGCGAATTGGTGGAAAAAGCAGCACTGTTAAAAATCTGTTCAGAAAATCCGCAGAAGATTACATTGCGATAAGAAGAAACAATGTCGGCGGTTTCCCCACGCTTGTTTTAAAAAATGCAAGCAAACTGCCGCAGTTTTTTGTCAGGCGAATTCCCGAATAGATGCGGCGATGATTTTTCCTCAATACATTGTGCTTTTTCATTATTTCAGAGAACTGATTGCCGCAGCCAATGAAAAAGACATTGAGATTATCCCACTTAAGGGCGCGCATTTGCTGACATCGGTCTATCCGACAGATGAAAACCGTGGCCTGCTCGCTGATGTGGATTTTCTGGTCAAAGAAGCGGACTGGCACAAAATCATCACTCTCATGATGGACCTGGGATACGTCCGGAGGGTTTCATCATCGAGAAAAGTTTCTGACAATCGATTCTACGAAACAGGGTTCATTATCAGTCCGGGAAACGGACCTGATTTTCTGTTTGAACCCCATAGGCAGCTTGTTCAGTATGCGCGGCATCCTATTGATTATAATTCCCTGTGGAAACGCTCGGTATTCTCACACTTCGAAGGAGTACCATGCAGAAGAATGACCGGTGAGGACCATTTTCTTCACCTGATAATTCATCTGTTTACCCACCGGTTTACTGGACTGATGCGTACATTCAGAGATTTGGAACTGCTCATCAGGCATGGCAACGTCGATTTGGAAATTGTCATTTCACGCGCAAGGGAATGGAAATGCACCAATGCGTTGTGGCTGACGCTCACCCTGATGGAAGAACACTTTTCAAACACGAATTTCCCATCTGACATCGCTGCGGCTATTCCTCGTGTCGCACCGTCCGCCTTGATTCAACGTTGTCTGAGAACGCTTGTATCGATCGAAAAGGAATACATTCTGTCAGGTTCCGGGCTGCGCCTGGAGGAACTGATTCTCTGGCCATTTCTAACTGACGATATACGCCAGGGTACCCGATTTCTCGTCGACTACGTAAAGCTTCGCACAGAGGATGCCATCCATAACCTGCTGACGCACGAGCCGTATCGCTGAAATAGATGTCCGATTCATTTGGCACTGCACGCATCATTCCATCGAGAAAATTTTAACGGGTTTTAACGGTAAGCATCTCAGAATCGAAAATAAAAAATGGAAAATAAAAAACAGGAAACAGGAAGTCAAACCGAATCGATGTTCAGATACAGGACATTCTGTTCGCTGTAGATGTGCTCACGGCTGGACGACATACGCGAAAGATTCCACGTGGTGGAAGCCTACTCCTTCTTCACACTCTCGCCGCGGCCGATGGCGTAGTAGGCGAATCCCTTTGTTTTGAGGGACTCAGGGCTGTACAGATTTCGGCCGTCCACGATGACCTTGCTGGACAGTTTCTGAGCGATGTAGTTAAAATCCGGCGCCCGGAACTGACTCCATTCTGTGCAGATGGCCAGGAGATCCGCTCCCTGCAGACACGCCTCCTTGGTGCCCATCAGTTTCAGGTTGTCGTTGTCGCCATAAATGCGCTGTGCTTCGTCCATCGCTTCGGGATCATAGGCCTGAACTGTGGCCCCGGCGTTCCAGAGCGCTTCCATGAGCACCCGGCTGGATGCCTCCCGCATGTCATCGGTTTTCGGCTTGAAGGACAGCCCCCACAGCGCAATGGTTTTCCCCTTGAGATCGCCTTTGAAATACGCACTGATATAGCCGAACATTTTTTCTTTCTGACGATAATTCACTGCTTCGACGGCTTCCAGCAACTGAGGCTTATAGTTCACCCCATGGGCTGTGCGAACCAATGCCTGAACATCCTTGGGAAAACATGATCCGCCATATCCGCATCCGGGATAAATGAACTGAAAACCAATTCTCGAATCCGATCCGATGCCCTGACGGACGGCTTCAATATCCGCACCCAGCAACTCCGCCAGATTGGAGATTTCGTTCATAAAGGAAATCTTGGTGGCCAGCATGCAGTTGGCCGCGTACTTGGTCAGCTCCGCCGATGGAATATCCATGAAAATAATTCGGTCGTGATTTCGATTAAACGGTGCATACAATTCGTGCATCACAGTGCGAACTCTCTCGCTGTCCGTTCCCACCACTATCCGATCCGGTTTGAGACAATCGTTCACCGCCGCGCCTTCTTTAAGAAACTCCGGGTTCGAAACCACATCGAAAGAAATATCCTTACCGAGTTCCTTCAACACCTTCGATATATGTGCCGCCACCTTCCGGGCTGTTCCCACCGGCACGGTGGACTTGTCGATAAGCACTTTGGGGGCGGTCATGTGTTCGGCAATGGAACTGGCAACAGCAAGGACGTACTGCAAATCCGCCGACCCATCCTCATCCGGCGGCGTGCCCACGGCGATGAACTGGATTTCACCGTGCGCCACTCCGTCTGCGGCGGATGTGGTGAAGTTCAGTCTTCCAGCTTCGTGATTCTCCACCACCAACGGTGTTAATCCCGGCTCATATATGGGGATGATCCCCTTTTTAAGATTTTCAACTTTCTTTTCATCCACATCCACGCACATCACGTCATGTCCAACAGACGCAAGTACAGCGGCCTGTACCAGCCCCACATATCCGATGCCAAATACCGTCACTTTCATAAAAACCCGCTCCCATCTGAAACACCGGGATTCTCACACACTGAGAACGTTCCCGGCGGTCGGCATTAAAAATGCACGATGTCCGATTAATATTGTTAAAGTGTTTTTATATACTTCGAGACAGAAACACAAGTAGTTTGCCCGGCGCAGTTTTCACCGGATGAAAAAAAAACCATTGGATTTCCCCCGGAAGGCCGAAGGCGCAATCCATTCACATAAACTGCAGGGACAACCCGAATCAGTGCTCAGTGGATGGACGGCAAAACCATTGCGGTCCCTGATTCGGTTGGCGTCGATAGTCTGAGAAATGCAGGCGTCTATGGCTCTTCTTCCGCGTCAATGGCGTTCAGGAATTCCATTCGGAGAGATGAATCTGACAGAAACTCACCGGCATAATCAGAGGTAATGGTCCGACTGCCGGGTTTTCGCACACCTCGAACAATCATGCAGAACTGTTCAGCGTCAATCACGCACGCAGCGCCTCTTGCCCCGATGTGGGTGATAAGGGCATCACACACTTCCTTGGCAATGGTTTCCTGCAGCGTGAGGCGATGGGCAAAGCAATCGACCAATCTGGAAATTTTTGAAAATCCAACGATGGTTTCTCCCGGCATATAGGCCACATGGGCCTGACCGTGGCTGGGCAACAGGTGATGGGGACATACGGAGTGAAAAAAAACATCCTTCACCACTACCATCCCCCGATTGTGAGTGGCAGGCAACCCCCCTTCGAGAATTTTCGCGGGGTTCCATTCATATCCATCGAGCAAATCATCCAGCCACATATCCGCGGCCCGTACCGGCGTATCAATCAGCTCCGGATGCATTCCGGGCGATTTTCCGACAGAACGGAGAAAATCCTCAATGGCCAGCGTCAGTTTCGCACCCTTTTCTTCTCTTTCAGTCATTCAATGATTCCAATCTGATCAATAATTTTCATCCCCTGCGTTCGTTCAGTCAATGAACAACAGGGCGCGCCATATGCCCCGCGCCACTCAACTGACGACGCTCCGCTGTGCGTGGATCCGTAGACATGCGCCACCATGAGATGGACGGTTCCCCGGGTTGCCAACTGAGCCACGAGCCTTCAAGGGGCCCACCGGGCAACAGGATTTCCATGGTGGTTTTATCGATCACCGTCGCACCAAAATTATCAAGTCCCTTCAGGATGTTCTCCCGGCGGCGACACAGCAGAATCACATGCTCTTTCAGCTTGCAGACTTCAAAGGAGTCTGTCCGCGCCACCCGGGGCGGGAGCGCATCCACCACCACCCCCTGTTCCACCAGCGTTCTGGCCAGCGTCTTGATTTGCGCACTGATTCGAAGATACTCAGATGCCCACAACTCAAGTCGTTTAACCAGAATGGTGTCGCTTTTACTGAAAAAGGTCATTGGCTGTCAAACGGGAATCACACCCTCGATCTCCGGAATCTCTTCTTTTAAAAGCCTCAGTACGCCCATCTGCAAGGTGATCTGTGCGGATGGACATCCATGACACGCGCCCTGCAGCTGCACTTTCACATTGTTGCCGTCCATCCCCATAAAGGCAATATCCCCACCGTCCATCTGCAATGCGGGACGAATTTTCTGCTCGATTACTTCTTTGATTTTTTCTTCCATTTCCGTTCACAATTCCTTTCCGGCCCGGAATCGGGCTGAGTACGCCAACCGGGTGACCACTCGTATACATGAAAATTTTCTCAAGGTATATTTTTTATGGCTTCTTTAAAAATCTGCAAGGCCCCTTCGATAGTATTCTCACTGACGCAGTAAGCGATTCTGAAATACCCGGGCATCCCGAAACCACTGCCCGGCACCGTGAGGACCCGCTGTTTTTTGAGATACTCAACAAACCGGGTGCCATTTCCCCCCGGCGCTTTCACAAACAGATAAAAGGCACCATCGGGATACGGCATTCTATATCCATATGATGTTAACGCACGAAATAATCGATCCCGCCGTTTTCGATACCACGCCAAATCCACGGTCACATCCTGCAGCGATACGGCCACATGCTGCATCAGCGCCGGCGCATTGACAAATCCCAGAATCCGATTCGCAAGCGCACACCCCGAGAGAATCAGTTCCGCTGCGGCTGCCCGGGGGGAAACGGCCAGAAAACCAATGCGCTCACCGGGCAGACTCAAATCCTTGGAGTGACTGGTCACCATCAGGGTATTCTCATATGCTGCGAAAGCACTGGTGCAGACAGGCACGTCGTACACCAGTTTCCGATACGGCGCGTCGTCCAGCAGATATATCGGTCGTCCATATCGCCCGGAAGCCTTCCGAAGCACGTTCCCCAGTGCATTCAGGGTTTCCCGGGGGTACATCACGCCAGTGGGGTTATTCGGATTGTTTATCAGAACCACCCGGGTTTTGTCGGAAAGGGCGTTTTCAATGGCCGCCACATCCAGATTGAAATCCTCGCAGGTGGGCACCGTCACCAGTCGACCGCCATGATTCTCCACATAATACCCGTATTCAACAAAATAGGGCGCGCTGACCAATACTTCATCACCCACATCGAGCAGCGTCTTCAATACCACATTCACTGCACCGGCTGCGCCCACGGTCATCAGGATATACTGACATTCAAACTGCACCGGATGATCTTTCGAGAGAGACGCCGCCACTGCGGTGCGGGTTTCAGGAAGCCCCGCATTGGCCATGTAACTGTGGGGCGACGAAGGACGGTCCTTGATATAGCGTGCCAGTGCCTCCTCAAATGCATCCGGCGGGGGCAACATGGGATTGCCAAGTGAAAAATCGTACACCGGTAGCCCGGTGCCGTCGTTTTGCATGGCAATGCCTTCTTCAAACAGTCTGCGAATCAGGGACCCGCCAGCCAGATATTTTTGCATTTGTCTGGAAATACCCATGTTGAATGTCCACAGTTCTCCAGAATTCTGACTGTGAATCCCGGACTGGATCTTTTAAAAAAACGGATTGTCCACAATCTTTTCGTCACTGCTGAGCGCAAATGCCAATCGGTCCGGCACTCGGGTCGGTCTGCCCAGATTCATATTGATCGCAGCATGATGCGTATGCCCCCGAACCAGCATTTCGCCCTCATAAGACACTTCATACTGAAATTTTACCTGCACGGATGTGATATCGGATACCCAAAGCTTGATATCGACCAGTTGTTCGTACATGGCCGGACGGTGAAACCGCACATTGGCCTCGGTCAGCGGCAGCTGCACGCCATCGGATTCCACGGCAGAGTACGGCAGCTCCCGGCGGCGCATGTAAGAGCTTCGAGCCGCTTCAAACCAGCGCAGATAATTGGCGTTGTACACCACCCCCATTTTGTCGGTGTCGCCATAGATGACCCGATATTTCAAAATCGAAAAATTATGTGGTCCATATCCCGTTGAACTCGTCATGGAGTTCCAGTATCAAAAGGGAGTCTGGTAAATCAATCTGAATATATTGTTTTTTCCGCAAATGACAGTGTTTCTGCAAATGATTGACTCATTGTGCATCTCCCCTCTCCCCGGTCGTCTGTTTGGTTCCAACTTAAAAGCGCCCCTTCGCAACCCGATGACACAGCGGGAACAAAACAATGAAAATACATTTGAAACGGGAATACTTCATACCACTTCGAGGTTGAGATGCGTGTACATCACAACGACTACGGTCGCCGAATTTGTCAGGGCAACGGAATCAGAAGCGACCGAACCGGCAGATCTGATGCGAGAATCCGGTGAATAAATCAACAGTTCCCTTGCACGAAGCATTATTTATGGATATGACATCGGCACTGTCAGTACCAAAAAAAAGCAACCAACAATCCATATCAAGGAATATCCGGCAAAGAGGTTCCCACAAATGAATATTACAGAACAATTCAAGAACTTCGCGCTGCTCGGCGCAGAATGGGTTATGTGGATACTCATCATTCTTTCGGTCATCTCTGTGACAATCATAGTGGAACGGGCCATCTTCTTTGTGGGCAAGCGTCCCGACATTGGCGAATTGATTGACAGGGTGAAGGGCTTTCTGAATAAAAAGGATTTCAGCGGCGCCCGCAAATTCCTATCTGGCGTGAAAGGCATCTCCCCCGCCATTGCCGCCGCTGCGCTGGAAGAAGCCGAAAACGGTGCCAGCTCCGTGTCGGAAGCAGCCGATAGTGCCCGCATCCGCGAAAAACTGAAACTCGAAAAGAATCTCGCATATCTGGGAACGGTTGGAAACAATGCCCCGTTCGTGGGTCTGCTCGGCACTGTTATCGGTATCATCAAAGCATTTCACGATTTGTCAGAAAACACGGCCGGCGGTGCATCAACGGTAATGAGCGGCATCTCCGAAGCGCTTGTGGCCACCGCGATTGGCCTGCTGGTTGCCATTCCTGCAGTGGTGGCATTCAACACATTCAATCGCCGTATAAAAAAATTGCTGGGCGACGCCGATGCGGTTGTTCACAGCATTCTCTCCAGCCTGGAAGTGAAATCGTCCAGAAAGGAGTGACACATGGGTTCTTCAATTAAAGATGATGATGAGGAAATCATCAGCGGCATCAATATCACGCCTTTCGTGGACGTCACCCTGGTTCTGCTGATCATTTTCATGGTCACCGCCACCTACATCGTGGCCCAGTCCATCCCGGTGGATCTGCCGGAAGCAGCCACTGGAGAAGATGTGGTCACAACCCTGGCTGTCACCATCACCGAGAATGGCGATTTGTATGTGGATGGCAGAAAGTCCGATGATAGTAAACTGAAAAATCTGATTCGGAAAAACCAGAAAGACAACGATGACGTTCGTGTCGTCATTGCAGCGGATTCAGAGGTAAGCCACGGAAAAGTTGTGCATGTGATTGATTTGGTGCGACAGCTCGGCGTTTCCAGATTCGCCATCAATATCGACGCCCCGGAAAAAGAAAAATAAAAGTCCCAATGTCCGCAAAATCCACCGGCCGCCACAGCATTGCCATGATTCTCTCCGTGTCCATTCACGTGGGCATCGCTCTGATGCTTATGGGATTGCCACAGCGACTGGCGAAAGTGTGGAAAACCGTGGACATGGATATTGTGGAAAAACCTCGCCCCGTAGAAGAGGAGCCGGCGCCCGAACCCGAACCCGAACCCGAACCGGAGCCGGAGCCCGAGCCCGAACCGGAACCCCCCAGAGAGGTTCACAAACCCAGAGAGGCGCCGAAGCCCGAACCTGAACCAGAGATTCCCGAAGAACCCCCGCCGCCACCGGAAGCGGAGGAGGCGCCACCGGTGTTCGATCTGGGGGATAACACATTTGCTGAAAATGGCACTGGCGCAGGATGGAATCTGAATCGTTCCGAGGGAAACACCCGGTTCGCTGCGGTGCAGAAGGGGAACAAATCCGTACGGGGGACCGCGCCCAAACGGACGACAGAGCCTGTTGCGCCTCAACGGCAGGCCCCATCATTCAAACCTGTGCCCAGCAAAGACTGGTCCAGAAAACCGGAGCCTGTCGATTCCGGAAACGATATGCCGGAATATCCTTTTGAAGCCAAAAGAGATGGCGTGGAAGGCAAAGTCCGGCTTCAGGTGTTTATCGGGAACGATGGCAGGGTCAAAAGAGTTCGCATTCTGAGTGATCCCGGCAAAGGACTGGGAGAAGCGTCCCGCATACATGCCCTGAAAAAAAAATGGCGCCCTGCCCTGGACAAAAATGGCAATCCAGTTGATACGGTCATTGTTTGGACGTATACATTTATCCTTGATAATTAAAATGGGTAAGATACCGAAAATTTTTAGATTATGAGGACAAACCGCACTGGAACCATACGTTTTTGTGGTTTTGGACCTCGTTTTCAGGTATCTTGTAATTTTGCAAATTAAACAAAATGATTTACAGTTTTTTGGACCAGGGGTAGTATTTTTTAAACAAAATCATAGTAGCGAAGAGAGAACCGATGACAAAGAATCAATTGACATTCAAATCGTTTTTACGGCTCAATGAATTTGTGGCATTTGCTGCCTGCGTTCTGATGGTGTCCGCACTTTCTGCTCAGAACACTGAACACATGCCAACCAACCTTCTGGAGCCCGCGCCCGGAGAGAACAACTTCATCGCAACGGAATCACCGGAACTGGGTGAAAACAACAAGCCATCTGCCGGCATTCTCGCTTCGTACCAGCATCGTCCGTTTGTCACCCTGGCGTGTAACGAAACCGGCAAGTGCGGTGATGAAATTTCTACTTCGGCCGTTCAGGGGACTATTGACAATGTGGAGAAAGTCATCGTTTCCGATATTCTTTTTCGCTACAATTTTCTTCGCCGATTTCAGGCGGGTCTGGCAATCCCCGTGTACATCTGGCAGACCGGACTGATTCCAGAAGAGCAGTACAACGGAGTCACGCAGGATCGTTGGCTGGAGGAAACCAACGATAGCCGGTACAACGCTTACGGCGTGATTGGCGATATTCGAATCCATCTGAAAGGACGCATCTGGGGAAAAGAAAACAAGGACGGTTTTGTTGTTTCCGCAGCGCTCATTCCAACATTGCCCATGAGCAAATGGACCGGTCAGGGTAAAGGATATACGGGGTCTGAATCGTTCACGGTTACACCAAAGGGACTGGTATCGTTCCGCAAAGGGCCGTTCCGTGCGATGGCCAACCTGGGATTCAAAGTACGCAAGGCGGCGGATTACTACTCGGCTACTTATGGTCACGCAATTACGTACTCCGGCGGTGCAGGATATCTGCTGAAGATCAAACCCGAGATTTTTGAGATTGAATTCTTCGGGGAACTCTACGGGGAAAAGAACGTCATTTCCGGCGATTTCATGGATATGGAAAGTGCCCCGCTTCTCTTTGACGGTGGTGCAAAATTCTCCATAAAAAAAGATTTTCAGGTCATCGCCGCAGTGGGCGGCGGCATTATCAGCGGAGTGGGTGTACCGCAGATTCAGGGCATGCTCGGCTTTACCTGGAGTGCGAGCACCAAGCGGGATCCCAATGCATTCTTTATCGTCAGTGAGGACGATCTGGATGGGGACGGCATCGAAAATGACGCTGACGAGTGTCCCGAGAAGCCCGAAGATTTGGATGGTTTCCAGGATGAAGATGGCTGCCCGGATGACGACAACGATAACGATGGTGTACTCGACGGTTATGACTCGTGCATGAACGAACCGGAGGATAAGGACAACTTCAGGGATGACGACGGTTGTCCGGATCTCGATCACGACGAGGACGGCATCAAGGAACCTGCAGACAAGTGTCCGGAAAAAGCCGAAGACTATGACAGTTTCGAAGATGAAGACGGCTGTCCGGATAATGACAATGATCAGGACGGTGTAGCGGACGCTGACGATTACTGCCCGACATCAGCGGAAGATAAAGACGGTTTCGACGACGACGATGGGTGTCCGGAGCTGGACAACGATAACGACGGCGTCCCCGATGACATTGATAAGTGCCCGGATCAGAAAGAAACCCTGAATGGCAAGCAGGACTCTGACGGATGTCCGGATGAAAAGGACGCATTGGTAGAGGTCACACCCGAGGCATTCATTCTGGTCAATGAGCTGGCATTTAAACAGAGACGGGCCGTTTTCAAGGATCGGGATTTGGCGTACGAAACTCTCGACATCATCGCGACGGTGATGCAAAACAGTCCCACATGGGAACTCACCATCTCCGTTCACACAGACGCGACCGAAAACAAGGATGATGACATGGCCATTACCACAGATCGTGGCAATGCCATTAAAGACTATCTGGTGAAACAGGGCGTTGATGGCGCCAAGGTGAGTATTGAATCCAAAGGTGGCACCGTGCCTCTGGCAGATAATGATACCAAAGTGGGCCGCGCCACCAATAACCGCGTTGACCTGCTCATCAAGCAACCCCCGACCCGTCCCAAAGAAACCGATAGCGGCGCAGCAGATGGTGGCGGAGCAGCAGGTGGTGCTGACGACACCATGGACTTCACTGAAGACAGCGGCGATGCTGACACCATGGACTTCAATGTTGAAGAAGACACCATGGACTTCAGCGAAGACGAATTTTAATTCTGGCAGCCGCCGCGACCGCTCCACATAATCCAATTCCACATAGACAGAAAAGAGGCGTTAGCCAGATTGGCAACGAAAACGCAATGGTCAGCTGCCAGGAAATCATCAGCAGTCCAAAGTACAATCCAGCAGCGACAATCGCCACCAGCACTGCCCCGAAAGCAGAAGAAGAACGAAACAGAACGAGAAAAAGTATCAGGGATAACAGGGGAACCAGAGCAGTTGCCAGCACCTGTCCATGTCGGAGCGCCACGGTCGCTTCAATGAGCTCTGTTGTACCGCCCCGCTCCCGTATTGGCGCTACCATGTCGCGCAATGTTGGCGAAGGGATGGATGCCGCAAAGATACCATTCACACTGCGCGTTGGAACCATACGGTGGTTGCTTCGGTTCAACTCATCCGGGGGATTTCCAGTTGCATCTTCAGCTTCACCAAAAAAATGAATGCGCCGGCCGGTGTTCCCATCCACCGTTTCAAACCGCCGAATCCGCCCGCCGGATGTCCGCTGTAGACGCATCCGTTCTCCCCCCGGAAATTCCGAAACAATGGTATCACCATCCAGAAATTGCTTCATCCGCTGCACCCCGTTGAATCGAATAGCCGACTCAAACGCCTGCAACCCGTGGGGTGCCCAGCTGTGGATTAAAAAGAACGAGACCGGTAGAAGAAGCAGCGGCAACGCCAGCAGTTGCCCCGAAATTCGACAAGTGGAGACGCCAGCCATCAGCAGCGCCGTCCATTCGCCTCTTCGCCTCATCGCATCGGCGGTCAGCAGAACGCCAGTTGCCAGCACCAGCGGCAGAATATGGGAAAACATCTCGGGAATTTTATATCCGTATGCCCGGTACAACTGCGTCGTCCGGGCGTTCGAGGCGGTCTCCACATAATCGATAACACCGTACAATGCCATGAACACAAGCAGTAGCATTCCACAGCAAACCAGTAATTTTTCCTGAAGATAACGAACCAGGATGAACGACAACCGGTTTGGACTCATATAATCCTCAATTGATCATCCGTGCGATGGGTTGTCCCGCCGAATCAAATCACGTCAGCCAACGCGCTGCATGCGCAGATTCGGTTTACTCTCCCCGTCGTTCCGCAATGATGATCAGTTTGGATGACTCCGGTCCGAAAAAGGCGCCGGGGGTGGCGCGATGGCCGGATACTTTAATGACGGCAAATCCGGCCATATGCAGAAGCTGCCCGATTTCATGCAGCGAATAAAGCCGCAACGAAAACTCATGTTTGGACTGTTTTTCGTTGTCTCCAATAATCAACTGCCTGCTGATGTACAGACGATTGTTGATATAGTTGAAGTCGGTTTCTTCCATGCACACCATATTGTCCATCTGAAACCACACCATGTTGGGTTGCTGCCGAATCACAAAGTCGCGATTTGCCAGTTCCAGAAGGAACGTTCCGCCAGGTTTCAGCGCCCGGTATATGCCCTGAAGCACTTTCATGTTTGTGGGTTCATCGAAATATCCGAAGCTCGTATCCAGACTGAACACGCCATCAAAGGTTTTATCGAATCCCAAATCCCGCATATCACCGTGAATGAAGTTGATTTTCTGCCCGGCTTCCTGTGCGGCATCCCCCGCCCGAGCCAGCATTGACAACGACAGGTCCACCCCGACAATCCGATAATTCCGTTGCGCCATGCCAATGGAATTTCTGCCATTGCCACACGCGAGGTCGAGCAGCAGCGCTCCCGGTGGCAAGCCCAGATAGCGCTGAATAAAATCAATCTGTTTCTGCTGCTCGTATGGGGAGCGCTCCGGTAGCAGCATCAGATACTCGTCGTCAAAAATTGTCGCCCACCATTCCCTTTTCTTTCCCCTGGATTTCCGGGCGGTCTTTGCCATCAGTTTCAGCGATGCATTGGCGGCATCAATTTTGTCGTTCTTGAAAAAACTGCTGACCGGACGACCGGCGCCAAGGGGGGGCAGCGGCGGTGGCTTCAATCCACCTGTTGCTTCCGCTGACTCCAGGCTTCGGGATCGGTCCTCCATCTCCTCGACATCATTCTCCACGTCAATAGCCACGACCTCGTCGGTCTTCGTGGCAGCGTCATTTTCAATATCAATTTCAACGCCATCTTCATTGATTCCGTCTTCGGATTCAGCATCCGGTTCCGGCTCCGACGCCCCACCGGGAATCATTCCCGGAAATGCTTCCTCGGGGCTTGCCATCGCCGGTCCGATACTGTCACCGCTTCGCATATATCCCACGTAATTATCCAGGGTGGATTCCCGGGGCGCATCATCGGGTGACACCGGGGCATCGTCGAAAACCGACGCGGTCAAATCTTCCACCGAAACCCGCTTGCCGGGAGCGCCGGGAACAGAACTGATGCCACTGCGCAGATTTCCCGCGCCGGAAGGCAAACTGCTTCTGGTTCGATGCGTTCCACCGGAAACGCTTCCTGTTCCGGCAGAGCCTGTGCTTCCTGATGGTGGCTGATTGACCGGCACCGCGTGTTCGGGCTGTCCCTCAGGCTTGGACGGCTCAGGCATCTGTGCATCCCGGGGGACCGATGGGCCTCCATCTCCGTTCGTATTGCCCGGAACTCCCGTTTCAGCATTCTCAAGCGCCTGTTGGGCATTGCCGCCTTTCGCTTCGCTGTCAAACACCATCTCCGGACTTCCAAAATCCACATCGTGCCCCTCAGAATCGCCCTCGACGCCAACAACCATGTCCCCTTCTTCGACAACATGCCCTTCCTGCAGTTCAAACAGTTCATCATGATTGACAGGAATCGGTGTGACTTTCACTCTGGGGGGAAGCACACTGATGCGCGCCATGGGAATGTCTCTCAATTCCTTTGTCTGAGGTGGAGAACTGCCCGTCCCGGATGCAGCGCCATCCTTTGTTGAAGTGGTGTCCGCTTCTGCATCTGCCACCATATTCGTTGCATCCAAATCCATAACATCATCATCAGCGTCCGTGTCATCATTGGCCTGAACAACTGGCGCAACCGCGCCGGATGCCTCTTTACCCGATCCGCTCTCATTTTCGGAGGGGTTGCCTGATGCCGTTGCAACTGTTGATTCGAGAACTTCGTCTTTGGGGGACTGTTCATTCATACGTATCACTCCAGCGGTTACGTTCCAGCACTTCCCTTAAATCTTTGTGCCCAATTTCTCACCCAACAAAATTTTCCCCGAGGCTGTCGATGGTGCGAGGGTGAGCAACTGCTCAGTCCACAACATGACAACCGTCGAACCCAATCTGAAAACCCCCAATTCGGCCCCTTTGCGGAGTGCATGATCCTCCCCGAACAGTCGCACCGAGGAGGTATGTGCACCCCTGGGAGGCGCATACGGTGTCGCAATATTTCCCACACCGAAAGCGGCGACCATCACCAGTATCAGTGTGCCACCGCCTATCGCAAAATGAAATACCATCCGTTCATTCCGCTGAAAAATTCCGTCAACGCGCTTTTCCGCCCAGGGCGCAACCGGAAATCTCGCACCGGAAATGTGCCGAACCTCTCGCAACTGTCCATCCATTGGAACATGCACACGGTGGTAATCCCGGGGATGGAGGTAAATCACCATCCCGCCGCCACCGGCGAATCTGTTGTCAGTCTGAGTACCTGTCAGTTGGTCAATACTATAGTTAAATCCCTTTACCGAAAAACCATTTCCGGCATCTCTGTCTATCGATTGAATCGCAACAATTTTACCATCGCAGGGACTGATGAACGCATCGGTCTCATCGCAGACAGTGCGTGCGCCCGCCTTGAGAGCCCTGGCAAAAAAATCACCGAAACAGGAAAATCCCTGCTCGGGGACAGTCGCCTCGTCCCTGTTCACTCCAAATCCCAGCGAATACGCGTGGATGGCCGGTTTCAGAATTGCATCCGGCAATCTGATTTCGGCCAGTGTCCCCATGGCGCCACAAACGCCCATCGCCAGTCTGGAAATCATATTCTCGTTCATTCAATCGCTCCCGGGTCTCATCATATTAGTAATCGATAATTTTAGACAAATTATTATAAACGACAAAATGTAATGATTTCAAATTAATAGTCCACGATCTGCGCACGGGCCAGCTCTCACATTCAGTATTTTCGTATTTTTCAACTGAACTTCAAACCGGAATACCTGTTTCGAACATATGCGAAATCGCTTCCCTGGTTTTTTTCAACAGACGATCTTTGGTATCCGCATCGCCATCCCGCAACGAAATGGGGGAACCAATGATAAATTCAATCGTTCCACGCTTTACCCGGACACTATCCCTTGGCAAAATATCGTGTGAGCCCCGGATGGCCACCGGCAAAACCGGTACCCCCGCCTGCATCGCCAGCACAAATGCGCCGGACTTGAATTTCTGAATCTTTCCATCCGGGCTGCGTGTGCCTTCGGGAAAAACCAGCACAGATGGACCATTCTTAACTTTCGACGCCGCTTTTTTTATGGATGCCCTCGCCTTGCGCGAACTTCCCCGATCCACCGGAATAAACCGGGCCAGCCACATGGACCAACCAAAAATGGGGATGAAAAAGAGACTCTTTTTGGCCATGAACCGCACCGGAATATGCAGTCCGCCAAAAATGGTCGGAATATCCATCTGACTGGCGTGATTGGCGCAAATCACATACGACTGTCTGGGATCAACGTGCTCCCCGCCCTTCACCTCCAACCGGATCCCGCCAATGGCAAGCAGCACTTTCCCCCATAAATTTCCGGCGATCCACATGTACAGGCGTCCGGTGGGCTCGACAAAAAGTCCCACCACTGCGACAGTCGCCAGAAAGAATGTGTACATGCCCATCAGGGTACTTCTGAAATTGGGAATCATTCCGACCTCCGTCCTCCAGCTGTTATCGATTCCCTGCTCATTCACCTTCATTGCCGGGCAGGGACGACCTCTTTTCGGTGATCCCGCACAGAAAGTCCAGTACAAAGTAACGTGCCTCCGGCAATCGCTCCCGGCCAGAAAAGCACCGCCCCCAGTGGAATCAGCGAAACCAGAGTCATCATCAGTCCGAAACCCCGCAACGCTGTTCGGTGCTCTGCGGCGAAGGCAAATTTATCCCGGGCCGCGTATCCCCGCCGGGAAAGGGACCAGTCCACATAGTCCATTCCCAGCCAGAGCGACATTTTATAGGTCCCAAGTCCGAGATACAATGCCTGCCCCACCACCGGAATGAGCAGACTCGCAAGGTACAGAATAACCACCCACACCAGTTTCTTCCGCATTTTAACCATCTCCAGAAGCACGGATTGCCCCGCATCCCGCCAGAAAAACGACCATGAAAATGGTTTGGAATCCAACGTGCCTTCCAGCACCTCCACCTTTTCGGAAAGCAGGTCATTGAACGGCGCACAGATCACCATGAACAGAAGATATGCCAGGACAATCGCCGTCACGGCCGATATGACCACAGTCACCGTTGCGAATCCGTACCAGATAATCTGCCACGCCCAATGAGTCGGCTTTTCCCACATCATCCGAAGCACATCGTCTATTCCGAAAATAAAAAGCACGCCGAGAAGCACAAACGCCAGCGTTCCCAATACCATGGGCAGAATGCAGTATCTGAGCAGGTGGCGATGGGTCATCCACACATACTTTTGTCCCCGGAAAAAAGCGGACATACCGTCCCCGAATGTTTTTGCCGCCAGAAAGGCTTTGCCTCGAATCATTGTTACAACCTGTATTGAACAGTCAGCAGCGCTTCGACGGAATCCGGAAATATGCGACAGCTTCCCCGATTGCACCGATACCCGCCGCGGGAGGTTCCTCCCTGCAGACTGACGGTCAGAAACTCAAACATCCCCGCACCCTCGTACCCCACTTTGCCATGAACGAACCAATTCTTGACCACGTGCAGATTTCCCGGCAGGCGCAGTGAATGTTTATCGGCTCCGGTCAGTTCATTGCTGTACTGCAGGCCCAAATCGAATCGCCAATGTCTGGGCAGCGCGAAGATCACCCCATTGTCGCTCACCAGATAATTGTCATTCCGCTCAATGACCCCCAGCCGATGCCGGCGAAGCCCCGCAAAAAAGCCCACGCCATACCCGGAATCCAGCCGGGTGAATATCCGCGCTGTACCGTGAAGCAGGTAACCGGAAGACGAATACCCGATATTCAAGTGATCCGCAGCCTCGTACCGATAACCGAATTCCACAGACAGTTCGCTGTCCCGGCGTTGCAATGGCTGCACCACGGAAAACAGGGGATGCACGGTGCGCACATCCCGAAACCCATCCCACCGGCCCGTTGGCATGATGCTGCCCTTATAAAGGATATAACTCGATGACAGCGAAAGCCGGGTATCCCGCCGTTTCAGTCGAAGCGTCGCCTCAAACCGCACGCCGGTTTCATTTCCCTGAGAGGGAATCAGAATCCAGTCGGGTTCCAGGGTGGGCATCTGATGATACCGCACCACCGGTCCGGTTCTGTACGCGCCAAACCCGCTTCGGTAGGTACCTTCCGAAAGAAACTTCCGGTACACTATTCCCTCGGCAGCGAGTTGGAGGGTCATCCGGCGCAGATAGGGGCCCGAGTCCCATGTCATCGCGCCATAACCGGCATATCCCGCTTCGTTGCGCACTGCCTCCCCGGATACCGTCCGAAAATTGTCATGGCGCTGGGCATTGCCTTCCAGATACAGCGAGAGGCCCCCGAGACGAAAATCGGTCGAAGCGCCGGCGCCGACAATGCGGATGCCGGGACCTCTGTCGACCCAGAGTTCATCCGGGGCAATATGTTCCGCACTCCGATACCTGGGCTCGACATACACCCCGTGCACTCCGAGCTTCAGCACCTCCGCCACATGAATCTGAGCCTGGAGCGCAAAGACGGTATCGGCCGGTTCCGCCTCCAGCACACTCCGGGTCACCGGATCAATATCCGTCCCATTGGTGGTCCCGGCATAGCCTCCGAGCAGCGCGCGACCCGGTTTTTCAAACACCAGCGATGCCCCGCGAACCGCCATCCGATCCCACCCCTCGCTCTCCCCATCCGCATGGAACGCGATCCCTTTGCCAAGGGTGACCGACATATCTCCGAAGCGAATATCCACCGCCGATGTCCGGTACCGATACCACACCCGATCGAGTCGGATATCATTGTCAAAATCATACGCCGCCACGTCCTCATCCGGACCGCCCAGATACGTGGGCAGATATGATGGCGAGAACGGATACATCCGCAATGACAGCACGGCACCGAGTTCCACCGCCTGATTCCGAAAACGCAACCCGGGACGCGCCACAAAAAACGCACGATTGTCGTCCTCTCCCATCACCCGCTCTGCCGCCGTCACCCCATTGTCACCCACAACCCCCAACGTCATTTCGTTTTCGATGGTCAGTCCTTCGCCAGTCTCTGTGTCATCAACTTTTTGTCCCATCCTCTCGGCACCAAGAGCTCCCGAAGGCATGAACCCGGTGAGCAGCACAACGGCCAGTGTCTGTCGAAGGCGCCACAGAACAGCCGTCAATCCGCGGAGGGGGACCGTTTGCTTCGCGCGCCTGCGGCTCATCGTTTTTTCGAACCGGTTGCCGGGCGACCACCGGGTTTCGAGCCGATGCGCCTACCGCGTTTCTTTTCTCGAAGGGCCGGACCTCCTCCCCGGTGGGCGTGATGGGCCCCTTTGCCCAACTTTCCAGAACTCGACGGACGGTCCTTACCGGATGCTTTGCCAGATGCATCCGTGCGCTTTTCGGGCCGCGAGTAAATCAAATCCGACGGTCCCTCCGTCCGCGCAATCTTGCGGGGCATCCACGACGGAGACAGCATCAACTGACGGCGAGAGGTGTCCACCCCATCGATTCTGGCCTCAATGGTGGTGCCAATTTTAAACACCCGCCCGGTATATTCGCCGCGCACCTTGCCTTCCTCGCTCGACACCTCCCACCAGTCGTCTCCCAGATCCTGCAGACGAATCAGCCCTTCAATCAGAAACGTGGGATGCTGCACAAACAGACCGAAATCGGTCACGCCGGTAACCACCCCATTGAACAGCTCTCCCTGTTTCTCTTTGAGATACTCCAGTACCAGAACCAGTCGAAGCTCGGTTTCCGCCGCCTGGGCCGAACGTTCCAGACCGGACAGAATGGCGGCATCCTCCTTCAGCGCAGATTCCGCGGTCGACGACGTATCAAACGGCTCTCTGGCCAGAAATTGCTCAATCATCCGGTGAACCATCAAATCCGGGTATCGCCGGATGGGGCTGGTAAAATGGCAATAAAACTTGCTGGCCAGGGCAAAATGGCCTTCGCGCTCCACAGAATAACTCGCCCGCTGAAATGACCGCAGAACGGCCAGGTTCACCGCGTATGATTCATCTTTCCCCTCGGTTTCCGCAATCAGGCGATTCAGCTCTTCCAGAGAGGGATCCGTGGAAAGCGCGTACCCGCAGGCGTTAATGAATTTCGACAGCTGAATCTTGGATTCCTCATCCGGCTTCGGATGAATCCGGCGAATGAACGCCACCTGCAGTTTGTCAAGGATTTCCGCCACCGCTTCATTGGCTTCCACCATGAACATTTCGATAATCTTGTGGGTGTAGGCATTGTCCACTTCCGCCGCGCCCACCACCCGGCCGTCGTCGTCGAGGGCCAGCTCAATCTCCGGCAGATTCAGATGAATCATCCCCGCCCGCTTTCTGCGACCCTCAATTTTCCGGGCCAGCTCATTCATCCGAAAAAGCAACCGGTTCACTTCGGCGTCCTCGTCTGTCGCTTTACCATCGATGATCTGCTGCGCGCCTTTGTAGGTCATCCGTCGTCTGGAACAAATCAGCCCCCGGCACACGCGCTTTGCCACCCGCTCGCCTTCGGCGTTGTAATCAATAATCGCCGTCCGGGTGTATCGGGGCACCCCTTCCTGCAGCGAACACAGTCCGTTCGACAGAATCTGGGGCAGCATGGGCACCACATATCTGGGAAAGTATACACTCAGCCCTCTCCGCCTGGCCTCCGCATCCAGGGCAGTGCCCTCTTCCACAAAATGCGCCACGTCGGCAATATGCACCCCCAAACGATACCCGCCGTTTTCGAGGGCCACCAATCCAATGGCATCATCGTAGTCCCGGGCTGAATCCGGATCGATGGTCACAATCACATCATCGGTAAAATTCTCCCGGCCCGGTGTGCCATCCGGATTGAATTTTTCATAGGATTTCTCCGCATCCGCGATGGCCGCTTTGGGAAATTCCTTTTTGAGCCCATAGGCCGCCATCACTGACGCAATCTCCGCCTGAGGTTCGCCAGCCGCGCCAAAGGCTTCTACCACCACCCCTTCGGGCATTCCCCCTTCCGACGGATACCAGATAATGTCCACTTTCACCTTGATGCCCGATTTCCGGAATTCCGGCGGCAGATCCCGAATCACCACCGGTGTGGAAAACCGCCGTCCATCCGGCGTCACGAACCACGTATTCCCACCCAGTTCCAGGGTCCCCACCACCTCAGAGGTACCGCGCTCCTGAATGTCAACGATTCGACCCGCATATCGCGTTTCGCCTTCCCGCTCCTCTGTTTTCGACAATTCGGCAACCACCAGGTCCCCGCTCTGGGCGCCTGCGGTTTTTCCTTCGGGCACAAACAAATCAAACTGCAGGGTTTTGTCTTCGGGAACCACAAACCCGAACCCTCTCGGATTGGAGGTGAATCGCCCGTAAATCTGACGTTCTCCGTTGGGAAAGGTCAACCCTTTGGCCGCTCCCAACAGCAGACGTCCCTCGGCCCGAAGCTTTTTGAAAGCCACGCGAAAATCGCCGTATTCCCGTTCAGATATTCCCATCTGCCTGGCCAGTTTTCTCGGTTTAATCTGGCCACTCGACTGCTTTTCAACCAGAAAGCTCAATATTTCTTCTTGATATTTATTGTTATTTGACATGCCCGGATTGTAGGCCATTTTTATCCGAACACAACATCATAGCGGCAGATTCCGGTGGAATTGAATGGAATCGCCTGTGAAATTCCCGGCAAATTCAAAGTGAAATACGCGGTGGATTCCTGATTACCGTCTGTTGTTCGCTATTCCACAAATGCCATATAAACAATAAATAAAATGTATGCCACATATGTCAGCACACTGTGCACCCGGGTGCAAATTTCACCAATACTGAAACACAAAATATGAATGAATAACTGAAACTTACCCGAAGACCTGCGCCCTGTCCACGATAAAAAACCGGCTGAAAGCCAGGCCTCCCGGAGTGCGTTCCCAAAGATCCCGTTCCCCTCCGGGACACTTCCATCTCTGTCACCGGCACCGAAGCCATCCTGACCGCCGAATACCACGACGTCCGCAAACTGGATTATCAAATTTATTTCTGGGAAAACCCTTACTCAAAAATGGATGAATCAATCTCCTCGCAGGCGCCGGCGATCAGTTTTTCTGCAATTACAGTCACACCCGAGGCATCGCTGGTGCCATAAATGAAAAGTTCATCTCCGTCCTGTACATCCTCAACGAATGTGTATGCCACCCCAGTGCCGTCTTCGCCCTGAAGCTCAACAAGTACGTAATCGCCGACGGGTATGGTTGTACAGGAACTCCCCGAATCTGTGCTGCATTCCATTGTCTCGGCAGATAACGTCACTTCCCTTGTGCCGGATGTAATCACCGCGTGCAGAAAAACTTTTTCTCCCCCCTGCGCCAGCGGATTGCAGAACTTTGCAACCGCAACGTCATCTGTTGCCCCAGGGGTGGACCAGATACAGCCGTACTGTCCCACGCAGTCTGTCGCTGACCGGAATTCGCTGCAGGAAACTGCCGCACCGCCGCAACCATCCGTCGTGTAACAACCGGATTGCAACGTACACGATGTGGCATCCAGCAAATCACAGCTCCATGCGGCCCCGTCACACTCTTCCTCCCATCGGCAACCATCCTGATTCATACAGGAAAATTCAGAAATGATTGAAAAACACGATGTGGAAATCCCGGTGCAGGAATCCAGAGTGCTGCTCCATGTACATCCGTCGAGATTCATACATGAACTCATATCCCATTGGGACGAACAGCTTGCCGAAAAGCCGTCACAACTACCGTCCCAGGAACAACCGTTAATCGACATGCAATCCCCCATGGTGCTGGATAACAGGCAAGACGAAAACCCGGTGCAGCCGCTACCCGATGAAGTGCATCCCGTTTGTGTGGTACACATGGGTCCGGTGAGCACCCCACAGGAAGTCGCCACACCGATGCAGGCGCCACTATTCCCGCTGCTGCCGCTATCTGAATCTGAATCCGAATCGCTGTCTGTGTCGCCATCCGAATCACTGTCTGTGTCACCATCCGAGTCACTGTCTGTGTCGCCGTCCGAGTCACTGTCTGCGTCACCGTCACTGTCCGAATCGGAATCGGAATCACTGTCAGAAGTTCCCTGCTCCCCCGAATCCGATCCATCGGAATTGCAGGCAAAACAGCCACACAACACCAACCCTCCCAGCAAAAACCGAACAGTGAACTCGATGCAACTTACAGAAATGCGCATGATAATATCCTTTCATGGTAAAAATACATAAATACTTAAATTGTTAATCGATATTATAGGGAACAGATTTACTGAGTCAAATAAAATATTGATTTCTGGGCTGCACTGAGAAAAGCCCTTTATGACCCGCCGAAAAGGCAATTATGGATATTACCCTTCCGGCCAGAAGAGAGGTGTCTTCGTCGGGATTGATTCAGGGTTATTTACAGCGTGAGGAGAACATCAATGCGGCTGTTTTTAGCGCGGCCTTCTTTGGTGTTGTTGGGGGCGATTGGTTTGTCCCCCCCCATACCTTTGGCGCGAACCCGTTTGGTATCAACGCCGCCAATGGTGGTAAGAAACTGAGCCACTGATTCCGCCCGTTCCGCTGAAAGCTTGTAATTGCGGTTTTTCCCGCCCCGGGAATCCGTATGGCCAATCACTTCAACCTCGGCTTCGGGGAATTTGTTGATGGCGGAGACAATTTTGTCGAGAAGACCGAAGTTCTCCGAACCGATACCTGTGCTGCGCCTTGGGAAATCGAACCCGTGCACACTCATCAGAATATTGTCGCCCTGTCTGGACACCGTGGCTTCATGGGGTGCAAACAGAGACTGGATATACTCATATTTTTTCTTTTTGGCGGCTTCCGCATCCAGTTGCGCATTGGCTTCGGCCAGTTTATCTGCAGCCGCTTTCTGGATTTTATCGATCTCAGACTCACTCATGTTGTGGAGTCTGGCCAGCTGCTTGCTGTGTTCCTCTAGGATTTTGGCGATCTTCTGCTCATGGGCTTTCTCCAGATCGTCTTTTTCCTTTTCCTTTTTCTTAATGATTTCGCGCATGTCCGCAATGGATTTATGCAATCCAAGAATGGCATTCTGCAGCACCATCACAGCCTTGGCATCCGACTCATCAAAAGGCAGTTCCGCCTTGAGCGGCTGGTTTACCGCTTCCAGCTGCTCCTGATGCCAGAGAATCAGATCCTCAAGCTCATAATCACCATCGTCAAACATCTGTGCCAGCTCACTGATGGCAATGGCACGCCCGGCAAGCCAGATGGTCATATTGGCATGGGCATCCGCCTTTTCCCTCTGGGTACGATCTGCTTCGAGCACCGAGGTCACCAGCTTGAGTTCTTCTTTGGCCTTATGGAATGTCTTGGGTGCCCAATCATCCGCATCCAACTCCCTGGCGTGTTTCACAGCGGCTTCCGCTGCAGCCTTCTTGCCTTCCTTGAGGGCGCGCAGTTCCAGATCGGCGTACGTATTCTGCAGCTCAATCCGCAGCTCACGAGCCTTGTCCAGTTTTCCCTCTTCAATCAGCGATGTTGCTTCGCGCAAATCCTCATCCGCCGCCAGAAACTCGTCATCATAGAGGCTATCTGCCCCTTCCAGTTTTGCCCGCTCCCGGGTGGTCAGCGTTTCTTCAAACTCCTCCCGAGCTACCTTCATATTCTGTCGAACCGTTGCCATCAGCCCCAGCCCTTCGCTGGCCCGAGCATCTGCTTCGGCTTTTTCACCCTTCATTGCGGATCCGACTGCGTCGTCCAGCAAATCGTTCGCTTTGGCAAAACCATCCGGTGCAAGAAGCTCCCCTTCCTTGGCCTCTGCGTCCGCAACTTCCATACTGAACTGATTTACCTGGTCATAATGCTTGAGAATTTCACCACGACTTATCTGGGCACCGCCGCATCCGAACAGTGCGAACAACAATACAACAATAACTACATGTTTCATGACACCTCCCCGCAGAACTGATAGGCGTTTTTCGACCGGATTCTGCATTTTTTCCGTTTTCAGGTATCGTCGATTCTGGTCCGGAAAGGCTGAAAGGTCAAGGGAGGATTAGATATTTGATATAATTCGGGAATTGGGTTCACGGCGCTTCTGAAATTTTAAAATGTTCCCATAATGCCAACGCCGGGAGCCAATCGATTGCGGGATGTCATAACCGGTGAAAAATTAAACTGCATCGTTGCGCTGCGCGCGGAAGTATGGCGCTTTGTCAGCACTCGCCCTTCAATCACGCCAATCAGAATGCCCACTGCGGTACCGGAAAGTGCGCCAATGGCCGCACCCAGCAGAATACTGTCTGCCTCTTTGTTCAAAATGGCCACAACACCACCGCTGATGGTTCCCATCAGCGCACCGAACAGCGCCCCATACAGCGAGTCTCTCAGAATTATCGCACCCATTCCCACATAATTGCCATTGGGATGTCGGCTGTATAGCGCCATATCAATGAATCCGGTGGCAAGCCCCAGCGCCGCCCCCCCAAGGGCCCCGATACCGGCTGCCGCAAGAAACACGCGCCAATTCGCAACACTGCTCGCATCGGTATATATCATCAGATATCCCACCGCCATGCCATCCAGCGTCCCAACGCCAAGTCCCTTCAGGCCATAGGTAAACACCGACGGCTGGTCCTCGGGATTCTTTGCAAAATATCCGCCCGCCTGTGCCGGTATCGCATACATGGTGAACAGCGAGATAAACAGCAGTGGAAAAATCAGGGACGATAATTTTATTTTCATGCCATTCATTGTCAACTCCTTCGACAGAATCTGTTTCTTGTTCGCACACGGTGTGTGTTCGGAATAGAATTGTTGGCAAGTCTCATGCCATACTGTATTTCGTCGGCATCATCAGAAAGGGCAGCGCATTCGCCCGTCTCACGTCGTCGAACGTGAAAAAATCACCACATCTGAACTATTCCCAGATGCATCCAATGCCAGAGTTATTTCGTGGCGCTCGATGAATCAGAGCATTTCATCCAGTCTCAATTGCCGGAGTCGTGCCGCCGCATTTCTGGACTGGGGGGTCCCTGCATACTGATGTGTCAACCGGGAGAGCACCCGCTTTTCCTCCGCCGTTCTTCCCAGCATGCGAAGGGCCCGGGCTTTGCCGTACAACGCTTCGAGTTCCAGCGTTTTGATACCGGAATCCAGATACGACTCATAACTGGCGAGCGCATCCCGGGGACGATTGAGCATGGTGAGTTGAATATCCCCCAATGCCACCACGGCAGCACGTCCCTCGTTGGTATCGGGGTAGCGCGCTATCAGCTGCCGATACGTCACTGCTGCGTTCTGCCACTGCTTTGCACGGCGCAATGCACGAATCTGTTTTGTCATCTGCTTTAAAGAAATATCCGCATGTCGCGATTCACTGCGTTTAAAATCGGCCCCGCTCTCCCGGGAGGATTTCAATTGCCCGGAGGTCACGGAAGCCGAAGACGCGCCATCCAACGTGTTTTGCGACGGCGATGACAGTTGCGGCGCCTCCGCAGCCGGCGGACGGACGGTTCCGGCCCTTTCCCCGATTTCGGCCCCATAATGGGCCAATGCCACAAATTCCATCCGCCGCTCGCGGGGAGACAGGCGCCATCGTCGTTCGGACGGCATCGCCAGTGCGCCGCCTGCAACCACACTTCGCCGGCCAACCGGGCCATCGCTCACCATCACTTTGCCGCGCAGCACTTTCACTTCCATCTCTTTTCCCGAAGCAAGCACCGAAAACACAGTGCCCTTCACTTCCACCTGCCCCATCGCCGTGGTGACAGCAAACTTCGGCCCTTTTCGTTGGGGATCCACAGAAAAAACCACTTTCCCGGATTTGAGCACTACATTCAGATGGTCGGTGTCCGGCTTCGCCACATACATCTCGGATTCGGGTTCCATCCACATCACGATACCGGAGGGCAAGGCCAGAAGAGAGGTTCCATCTGCTGCAGTGGTCACCGGGGTATTCAACTTCAATGACGCGCCGGCCTGGAGCGTTTCTCCATTGAGGCGGACCTCCCCCTCCCGTAAAATGACCGTGCCCAAATCTCCCATGGCCACTTCAGCGATGCTGCCGGCCAGCGGCTGCTTTTCCACAGAGCTGCGGCGATTGAGTCCAGCAACGAGCAAAATCGCGATGCCCGCTGCCACCCCGAAAGTCAACACCCATCGATGGGGACGCAATGTTCTGCCGCCAGAGACATCCGTCTGGTTGGATTGAACCGCCATCACCGCTTCGTTAATCAATTTGCGGCGGGTCAATTCATCCGGGGGCGTGGTTGCGCCGTACGTATCATTCCGGGCAATGCGTTCCATGACATCGCGGACCCTGTCCACATCTTTTCTTTGTCCGGGCATCACGATTCCCCCCCTGTCATCCATTCGGCCAGCAATGGATCCTCTTTCATCAGCGCCCAAAGCTTCTTTCTTGCAGTGCGGATGCGCCCCCGTACCGTATTGACCGGCACATCTTCAATGGTTGCCACTTCTTCCACGGTGTAACCGTTCAGATAATGCAACACCACCGTGGCCCGATGTTTTCGGGACAGATGGTCCAGAATGGCGGCCACCCGCCGCCGCATCTGCAGCAATTCAAAGGAATCCGCTTCCGATTGCGCGTTCGACTGCGGGTCCGGCTGGGCCATCATCTCTTTATCCCAGAGCGCCTTTCGCCTTTTGAATTTTCCCCGGTGCTTGAAAAACACGCGGGTGACAATGCGATCTGCCCAGTATTCCAGCGTGCAATCCCCCCGATACGTTCCGGCAGCGCTCAGCACCTGAATCAGCGCGGTCTGGGCCAGATCTTCGGTATCGTCTCCGGCAACCAGATAGGACATGGTGCGTCGCACGCGGCTGAACAGGCGCTCCGCCAGCTCCCGCTGCGCATTCAAATCGCCACTGCCTGCGGCTCCTGCCAGCCAGATGTCCCGCACTTCCTCAGGACCGATATAACTGGCCGTTTTTTCTGCCAATTGCGTCTCCATCATTCAGTTAGAGACCATATGTGGATGAAATGGACATGTATCCCTATAAAAAAACAAAAAAGTTTAATTAAAGTCCACGTAGAACCCCGCCCGAACAGCCGGCTGAAACCGCCATGGCACCAGGGCATCTGTATCGCCCTCGGGCATTCGAATCACATATTTGGTCCTATCGATGAATATTCTGGCTTCCAGGGCCACCAGGATACAGAACATTTCTGTCAGCCGAATGCCAAACCATCCTCCCGGCACCAGTGCGAACTGCCACGTCGTACCCAACGAGGCGGCCTCTATCATTGCTGATGCACTGTCCATCCGATACACGGTATATATCCAACGAAAACCGAAGCATGCGGCGAAATCCAATTTCCTGTGGGATCTGCGGAATATACTGTCGACTCCCAGATGCTGATTCTGCAGTCGTACGCGAATGGGTTCCTTCCGGGGCGCCGGGAAAATTTTCAGACGGACATCCTGAACCAGCTCCTGCTCGATAGTGTAGCTCAATCCCATATACAGGGGCATCCGAATCCGGGTGGCAATCCCGATATTCATTCCCTGAATCAGCTTTCTCATGGAGTGGATGGCGCCTGCCACATAGGCCGTCTGCGCCACAACCGTCCCCAATCTGGACTGGTTTAATCTGGTCCGGCGCCATTTGACCTGTTTCCTTCCGGGCCGTTTCAATCTGGTCCGTTTCTGATGATCCCGGCGGTCCGACGACCATCGCGGGGGAATCTCATCGTCTGTGACAGAATATCCCGCCACCGGTACCTGAGGCGTCGAAAAAACATCCCCGTCCGCGTCCGTGTCTGTCGCGGAATTCACCTCTGAAGCCGAAACATCTGCCCTGTCCTCATTGCTTTTTTGCGGCGCGCCATTCTCCAGCAAGTCCGATATGAAATGATCCGCCTCCCGGGTGGAGGCGGGCATTATTGAAGCATCGGGCAGCAGCGCCTGGACCGCTCCCTGCACTACCATCGCAATGGTTTCAGGATTCATCCCGGCCACGGGACGCTCAATGACTTCAGATTCCGGTGGACAGGTAAAAAACACGTACTCATTTTCAAAATCGCACCAGAACACCGCCATCGCGCCGGTGGATGCTGCAATATCCGCGGCCGCGTCACGGGAAGGGGATTCGGTCTGCCAGAAAACCCGCACCGTCACATCCAATGTATCCAGCTGAAGCGCCACCGCGCTCGACACCGTTTCAATTCGCGACGCTGACTGACGATTCTCCACCGCCATAAAAACAATCCGATTTTCCGACATGCCGGGGACCACTGATTCCCTGCCGCCATCTTCGGACTGTGCCATTAAAATGGCCGGAAACCCCAGTACTCCCCACATACAGCCAATTAAACGAACCCATTTCAGACCGGCAATTTTTATATCGCGCACAGCAGTCTCCACCATTCAAATCAGAATTCAACGAGGAACGAACTTACCCGAAGACGAGTGTTTCCACCAGATGTAAATCATCGGCCAATCCAACTCCCTGAAGCACGGCGCCCTATCCGAACAATTGGAAAATGTTGGCCCATCGGGATTGCGGATCATCGTGCATCTTTCGAATCATTTTCTCGAACCCCCGCCACATCGCTTCGGAAATCAATTCGTAGGAATGCCCCCAGAAGTAAAACACGCCGCACTGTTTCGCGCGCTCATAGCGCTGCCAGAAATCCGGTGCCAGCACATGGCAGCATGGATGAAACGCCATCGCATTATCCGGTGGAAACGGACTTAACACCTGTCCAACCGTTCGCCCGTAGACATGGCCCGTCTCGCGCACTGCATCCATGGTGATTTCGTTATACGTGCCAAAGGGATAGGCAAATCCACTGACCGGCTGTGAAAAAAACTGCGCCAGACGGTCCTTGCCTTCCGAGACTTCCCGGAAAACCGCATTCGCCGGAAGATGCTCCAGATGGGGATGGGTCAGACTGTGATTGCCCACAGCAAAACCGTGGTATACCGCTTTCATTTCCGACCAGCCAAGTCGCATCACCCCGGTGTCCCGAAAAACAAAACTGTGGGTCCGCTGTTCCCGGTGCAACCCGGCATTGAGATTGAATGTGGCTTTCGCACCATACTTTCTGAGAATTTCTGTCAGACGTATATCGGTGGTCACGCCGTCATCCCAGCACTGCACCACTCGCATGATTGGGGGGGGCATAAATGATGTCTTCCTCCACATTATTTCATCCGTTGTACCCCCGTTGCAGGGGTTTTCAATCGAAAAGAAACAACACCCGTCCGAACGCATTCAATCCCTGCGGCGCAGTACGGCAAAGCAACAATGAAAGTTTCAGTTGGAATGGTCAGTGCCGGACAATCTGTCCGCTGATGAGATAAATCACGTCTTCGGCGATGTTGGTGGACAAATCGGCGATGCGCTCGAAGGTTCTCGAAAGTCCCATGGCGTGGACGTACATGGAAATCTGTTCGGGATGGACCGCCATGTTTTTTTCGGATGCTTCGTACATGGCCCGGTTCATGTCATCCACCGTGTCGTCCATGGCGCCAACCGAAATCGCCTTGCCCTGATCCATCTGCACCAGCGAGTCCAGACTCATTGTCAGCATCTTCCGGGTCATGGCGGACATGGCCATAAAATCAAACGGGAATTTGAACACCGGCTGGTTGGCGAAAAAAAGCGCATGTTTGGCAATGGATACGGAGTGATCGTCGATGCGCTCCAAATCGTTATTCACTTTTAGGGCGGTCACAATGAACCGGAGATCCCGCGCCACGGGCTGATGCAGTGCCAGTATTTTGAGGCATTCCTCTTCTATCTCCACTTCAGACTGATCAATATCGTCATCGGTGTTAATCACTTTTTCAGCAAGGGCCACATTCCGTTCATCCACTGCCCGCACCGCCCGGTTGAAATTTTCTTCCACCTTGCCACCCAGAAGCAGCAGTTTCTGCTTCAGTTTATCAATTTCTCTGACAATTATCGCTGAACCTGACATATGGACTCCTTGCCCCAACGTTGTTCCAGTCTCCGTGGCGGGGCAACCCCTTATCATCCGAAACGTCCCGTAATGTAATCTTCGGTCTGCTTGTTTCTCGGATTGGTGAAAAATTCCGTGGTATCGCCCACTTCAATAATCTCTCCCTCGTAAAAGAACGCAGTGACATCGGAGATGCGGGCGGCCTGCTGCATGTTGTGCGTTACAATTGCAACGGTGTATTTCTCCTTGAACGATTGAACCAGTTCCTCAATCCGTGCCGTCGCAACCGGATCAATGGCGCTGGTGGGTTCGTCCATGAGCAGCACTTCCGGCTCCACTGCAATGGCTCTGGCAATACACAGCCGTTGCTGCTGCCCACCGGAAAGGGCCATCCCGGGTTTTTTCAGCTTATCTTTCACTTCATCCCAGAGCGCGGCCCCTTTCAGGGCTTCCTCCACTCTGTCAGACAGTTCCCTGCGGCCAACTCTGTAATGCATTTTCAGGCCATATGCCACGTTGTCAAATACACTCATGGGAAACGGCGTGGGTTTCTGAAAAATCATGCCCACCCGCTTGCGGAGTTCCAGGACGTCCATGGATTTCGCCAGAATGTTCTTCCCATCCAGCAGCACTTCCCCTTCCACACGCTGGTCCCGATACAGTTCGAAAATCCGGTTCAGAATTCTGAGGTGGGTTGACTTGCCACATCCGGAAGGACCGATAATCGCGGTCACCTTTCCCTCCTGCAACTCAAGATTATTGCCAAACAGCGCCTGACTTTCTCCGTAGAAAAAATTCACATTCCGCGAAGAAATCTTAATCGCTGCCGGCGCGGTCGTTACTTTTGTTTCAGGAGTTTTCACGGCCTCAATCCTCACTTTTTCAGTTTCAACTTTTTCTTCGACTGCTTTCATTGCCAAACTCATTTCACTCTCTCTCTGAAGGCTGTTCTGGCAAAAATCGTGACGCTCAGAACAGAAATCATAATAAGCAACGATGCGCCCCATGCCATCTGCTGCCAGTCGGCGTATGGGCTCATTGCGTAATTGAAAATGGTCACCGTCAGATTACTTGTGGGTTCAAGCAATGATTCGGGCATATACACACTGTTCAGAGACGTGAACAGCAACGGCGCTGTTTCGCCGCTCACCCGGGCAATGGCCAGCAGCACGCCGGTAATCATCCCGGTTTTAGCGGCTCTCAGCACCACATCAAACGTCACTTTCCACCTGGGAGTTCCAAGGGCCAGCGCGGATTCCCGAAGGGCATTGGGAACCAGTACCAGCATATCATCGGTGGTTCGGGCAATCACCGGCAGCATGATGATGGCCAGGGAAATCGCACCGGCCAGACCGGAGAACCGCCCGAGGGGCAATACCAGAATCGTGTACACAAACAGTCCGATGATGATGGACGGCACGCCCATCAAAACATTTATACAGAAGCGGATGCCATTGGCCAATCTGGTTCCCCGTGCCACTTCGCTGAGATATACACCGGAAAGAACCCCAACCGGAACGCCGATTCCCACCGCAAGAACGGTCATGAATAACGTTCCCACAATGGCACTTGAAAGTCCGACGGTTTCCTCTCCGGGAGGCGCAGGCAGTTCGGTGAAAAAATCCCAGTTGATGGCAAAGATTCCCCGTTTGGTCACTTCCATGAGAATCCAGGCAAGAAAAACAATGCCCAGAAACGACGCGGCCACGGAAAGTACTCTGATGGTCCTGTCCGCCAACTTTCTGCCAAATGGATTTCTGTGTCTCATAGTCCTGCCCCTGCCTTCTTCTGGGTTCTCCCAATCCACCACTGGGCCACAATCTGAATAATGAGCGTCATCACAAAGAGAACAAGTCCCAGCTCAATCAGTGCACTGATGTAAAGGGGCTCAGCGGCTTCGGTGAATTCGTTGGCCAGGGTGGAAGCGATAGTGTTCCCCGCAGCAAACAGCGATACTGAAATATCGTGACTGTTGCCGATGACAAATGTCACCGCCATGGTCTCCCCCACCGCGCGTCCCAGCCCCAGAAACACCGCGCCCAACAGACCGGAGAATCCGTACTTCACCGTTACCTGTCTGGCGGTCTCCAGGGAGGTGGACCCCATCCCATACGATGCTTCCTTGACAACCGGGGGAACCATCTGAAATACATCCCGCATTACCGCCGTAATGAAAGGCAACACCATCAATGCGAGAATGATTCCGGCGGACAGCATGCCAATCCCCATGGGCGGCCCCGTAAACAGGGGAAAATCGCCAAACCAGCGTTGCAGTGCCGGCTGGATATGATCTGCCATGAAGGGGGCAAACACAAACAACCCCCACATTCCGTAGATGATGCTGGGAACGGCCGCCAGCAGTTCAATGGCGTAACCGATGGGTTTGGAAAGCACCGGGTGCGCCAGCTCCACCAGAAAAAAAGCGATGATCACCGACAGGGGAACTGCGATAACCATCGCGATAATGGTGGAAATGAGGGTTCCCGCAATGGAGCTCAACGCCCCGAACTCAAATTCAACGGGGTTCCAGGTGGTATCCGCCAGAAAATATGCGCCGAATTTCTGAATCGCCGGCCACGAATTCCCGGTGAGAGACAGTACAATCCCAATGGACAGCAGAATCACCAGAACTGCTGCTCCACGGGTCAACGCACTGTAGAGAATATCGCCAATGGGCGGTTTTGACTGGCGTTCGCCCGGGGTGCGGTTGTCATTCATTGAATTTCGCTTTCAGCTGACCGGTTACTGTTTACGGCCACAGGGATTCGCCGCCGGCTTTCATGCTCTCCTGCCAGAGCTGGTGAACCAGTGCCACAACTTCTTTGGGCATGGGAACATAGTGCAAATCCGTTGCGGCCTTGGCGCCGTTTTCATAACACCAGTTAAAAAAGTTCAACGCTTCTTTGGCTGTTTCCCCATTGTCCTGCGATTTGTACATGAGAATGAAGGATGCTCCGGTAATCGGCCAACTGTCCTTGCCAGGCTGATCGGTGAGCACCAGATAGAATCCCGGCGCATTTTTCCAGTCCCCATTGGCAGCGGCCGCCTGGAAACTTTCAATGGTGGGATCCACGTAATTGCCATCTTTGTTCTGAAGCTTCACATGAGACATCTGGTTCTGCAGCGCGTAAGCGAACTCCACGTACCCAACCGCACCCTTGATGCGCTGAACGTAGGCCGCCACACCTTCGTTGCCTTTTCCGCCCACGCCGGTTGGCCATTCAACGGATTTCCCGGTGCCGACCTTGCCTGACCATTCCTGCGAAATTTTATCGAGATAGTTGGTGAAAATCCAGGTGGTCCCGGAGCCATCCGCACGATGAACAACAGAGATATCTGTGTCCGGAAGCTTCACATCGGGGTTGTCTCTGGCAATGGCTTTATCGTTCCACTTTTTGATTTTACCCAGAAAAATGTCGGCGAGTACCGCCTGCGACAGCCTCAACTGCCCGGGAGTGACGCCTTCCAGGTTCACCACCGGCACCACACCGCCCATAATCATGGGAAACTGAAGCAGTCCGGCTTCATCCAGTTCTTCGGCTTTCAATGGGGCATCCGAAGCCCCGAACGCCACTGTTCTGGCCTTGATTTGCGCAATTCCACCGCCGGAGCCGATGGACTGATAATTGAGTCTGGTTCCTTTTACCGCCTGATATGCGTGGGCCCACTTGGAATAGATGGGGTAGGGAAACGTTGCGCCGGCCCCTGTGAGCGCAATGGGATCAGCTGATTTTTCATCGGCTGGCCGGTCATTTCCCCCATCGTCCGCGGCGACGACCCCGGGTTTCTGTTCCCGGTTCGCCTGCGGGGGTGTCTGATTACCGCACCCGACCAACAACAACATTGTCAACAAGACAAAGGACGCTTTCAAATCGCTCATTTTTTATACTCCTTACAGGTTATCTGCCCTCAACCTATTCGCCATCTGTGACAAACCTGTGACGACGAAGAAACAGATCGGTAGAAACACACGCTGCGCTTCTGCCGAATCGACACGGTGCATTCCTTAAAAGTCCTTCGAAATCTCACAGGAAACACGGTCAGTGCGTCACCCGGTTCTGTTTTGCCAATTGAATGATTGAGGGATAGATGTATCATTTCAGCCAGTTTCAGAATCCGAGCTGAAGTTGGGTGGCCACAATCACGTCCGATGAATCTTCATCGCCGTCTTTGTACAGCTTGCTTCCCGCTTCGGTCTGCCACTTGAGATTGTGTTTGGCGAAATACACCGATATGCCGCCAAAAATTTCCTGCTCGTAGTTTCTGGCCCCTTCGGGATTGACAACCCCATACCGGAACACCGGCTGCACCATTTCGCCGATGACATAGCCGAGCTGCGCATGCACCCCCAACTTGTCGTATGCCTGATTGGAGAACGCATCACCGTCCTGGGCGGACGCCACATAGAACCCGCCGCTGGCCGAAAAGCCATATGCTTTAAAGATATAGTCAAACTCGCTGCGAATTTCACCGGCATCGTTGTTGTCCGACTCAAAATCCAGCAACCCGGTGATGCCCAGCCCCAACCGGGGGGTTCCGCCTTCCAGATCGGCTTCGCTGTAGCCTTTCAATTTACCGAAATTCGCGCCGATTCGGACGACCAGCATGGGATGGAATGTGGTGGGTACATTGGAGGGTTTCACCTTCACAGTCCCCGAACCATCTGCAGTCCCTTTATACACCGGTTTTTCGCCCGTACCGTTGAAGATACCGATGGCCCACTCAAACTTCGGGGATTTTTCATAGTTGTTGTGAAACGCCAGACCGATGTCGCGACCGGCGCCGAACGCCTTGTCGGTCATGGCGCGACCGGTGAATTCCAATTTACCGCTGGAGGTGATCTGCTGCCTCGAAAACGGTTTCACCCATTGACCCACACGCAGATGAAACACGTTTTTCACAAATGCGAAATCCGCGTAAAAGTCCTTGAGCAGTGCATCTCCCTTGCCGAAATCCAGTTGCAGCGCGTATCCGATTTTTTTGGAGATAACGTGCCCCTTGAACTTAATTCTGGCCGCAGGAATTGAAAACTGGGTTTCCAGGTCTCTGTCTTCGTTGCCCTCGACGGCCTCAAAGGTGTATTTGGCCTGCATTCTCGCATTCATTTTCAGGGAAAAATTACCCGTGGCGTCATTCAGATAGAATCCGCCGTCATATCCGACATGGTCGGCGATGCTGTCCAATGTATCCGCCGACGTTTCCTCCTCTCCCGCAAAAACGGCCGATGTAAAAAGCAGCAGCAGATTGAAAATGGCAAGTGCAAAGAGCAACGTTCTGTTTAAATTTGTTCCGTTCATGTGGTCTCCTCCATCAAGACTTTGTCAGCGTCACTATATCTGTGACAGCTCTATTGCGGTTGCTGTCATACTGGAGACCGCATGTGACAATCGTGCGACACCCGGGTTACAAGTGAGACAAATATGCTGCAGCACACATCGATCCGTCCGAAAAGAACACCCCCCGGATTGATTCTGACAATTTTATAAAGGCGACTGGCGATTTCAACGACTCTGCACTGGAAGCAATCAGGAACGATTCAGCTGATATCTTTCGAGCAAACGGGCCAAATCCTTTTTCCGATATGGCTTTGGCAGGCTGTCCGTGAATCCGTATGCCGCCGAAGTGGACATCACTTCTTCAATCGCTTCTTCAAACGCCCGTCATTAAACGCCGTCATTAAACGCGTCATTAAACGCCGTCATTAAACGCTCGGAGTGATTTTTTCCCTCTGAGCACAGAAATTCTGCTCGTCATTAAACGCTCGTCATTAAACGCTCGGAAAGCTTCGTCATTAAACGCCCGGAGTGATTTTTTCCGTCTGAGCGCAGAAATTCTGCAACAGATTTGAAAAGCCCGTCATTAAACGCTCGGAGTGATTTTTTCCCGTCATTAAACGCTCGGAGTGATTTTTTCCCGTCCCTTCTTCAATCGCTCGGAGTGATTTTTTCCCCCCGTCATTAAACGCCGTCATTAAACGCTCGGAGTGATTTTTTCCCGTCCCTTCTTCAATCGTTCGGAGTGATTTTTTCCCCCTTCGTCATTAAACGCTCGGAAAGCCCGTCATTAAACGCTCGGAGTGATTTTTCCCTCTGAGCGCAGAAATTCTGCAACAGATTTGAAAAGCATCCGAGCAGGGAAAAATCGTTTTTTCCTGCAAAGGAGGTTCCCATGGGACAAAGACCGCGCTGGTTCAAACCCGATACCGTTTACGAACAGACACAGAGAACCGTGGACAGACAGTTTCTGTTTGCCCCCATCCCCGGCGTTCGCAACGCCATTGGCGCCT
>JBNKCR010000137.1:0-6060 GCA_050287845.1 Polyangia bacterium | reverse complement strand
ATTTACCCATGTTTTTTGCTCCATGCGCGATGCTTTTCTTTGCTGCCATCCACCATCATAAGAGCTTAAACATCTTCACGTTTCAAATAATCTTTAAACAATCAGCAGTTGCTTCGATCTCAGAGGCAGATCCAGACCCCCGTTGCTTGATGTGTCAAGTGTCACGGCCTGACCGTTGCTGTTCAAGGATTTGCTGACAACTTGAGGAAGTGGTGTGTTGTGGCAGGAAGTGACATCATTTAGTACACAGATAAGAGAGGTCATTCATGGCAAAGGCAAAAGAGGATTTATTCATTATTGAAGACCAGACCATCCTGGATGACATTGACAAATTCTTTGGCATATCATTGCAAAATGAAGGCCGTGACAAACCGAAACCACATGGAATCAACTATGGTCCGCTGAAACAGTTCAAGGACGATTGGTCTGTGTTTTAGAAATAACGTCCAACTTATCTGAAAGTGTTTAAATATTTTTGTAACAGTTATTCATCGAATAATTTTCTGCATTCCAATATTACAGACAAATTGCATCGGATATTGATTTTCTATGTGCAAAGTTCTCGCTATTCAGAATGTTATTGAATAGTTCCTTCACAACCTTCGTCTCGTGTTGTAAACGTTCAACCTGATACAATTTTACCAGGAGTCCCTCCGTGACCAATCAGCGCCCATTCACAACATTTCAATTAATCTGGTTGTTCTCTTTAATTCTAATCTCTTGCAGGGCACCATCTCTTCGTACGGGCCCTAAAAAGATGGAACATGCTTCCGCAAGTGCGGGAAAGGGCAGCAAATATCAATGCCCAGATGTTACCGATGCAACAGATCCATGGTTAATTGAATCGGAGCCCACGTTGAAAGTACGAATTCAAAGCAGAGCCCAAAAAGGTGTGCTTCTGGTGAAATATACCGGCTGTAATTTGGAAGTGCTTTATGGATGCGAACAGGCTGGGCAATATGAATTTACTGCCACTACCCGTTCGAAGCAGACAGAGTACATTCGTAGCCAGGATGAGCTATTCGCAAAAGTACCAATTGGTGCTTTGAAATTGGCTGGCGAATTTCAACAGGGAGACCTATGGGCGCTGAACTACGTGTTAGTTGGAACTCAAGATACCAGCATACAAGAAATTGATCATTCAACGCTTTCTGGAAAATGTGCGGAAGCGACACACTTTGTTCAAGGTATGGCTGTAGGCGCCTATGAATTAACATCACAGGCATATCAAGAAGGGAGTGGAGAGGTCACCCTGAGGAGAGCAGGAGGGAGAGGAGCAAGTGGTGGAAAAGCAGAATTAGTTCGGAGCGATGGGCTGTATGAAAAATGCACAAAGCAAGAAACCCAAGGAGATGTTCCTGCTTGCCAAGCAATCGTACAATTATTTCTGAAACAATTGACAAAGCCACAAACTGCTCCCGTCGCCGTAGAAGAAACTGTTTCTACACGTAAAAAAAATACATTTTTGGCAGGCAAGGTCCTTTGGGGATCAGGCGCTGCGTCTATTGCTTTTGGTGGTATTTCTTTAATTATGGCCCGAAAACATGGCGAAGACAGCCTCGTCGATAATATTGAAGTCAAAGAAGAACAGAAAAAAAGCATAGCCTGGGCGGGTTTGGCGTACTCCACTTTTGGATTGGGAGCGGCAATGGTCATTGCAGGTGGTGTATTATGGAAACGTTCAAAACGAAAAGAGAGCCCAGATACGTCCTTATCCTCATTAAGTTTCTCCGTTTCACCTTTTGTAACCCAAGGTAAAGGTGGCATCGTTTTAGAAGGAGAATTCTAATGCAAAAACACTTATTTCTTGGTCTAATTTTATTTTTGGGACTCGGATGCGATGCTTTTGTTAGGTATGCCGATGAAGGGCAGGACACTTCATCGGGGTTCGGCAGTGATAGCGATTCTACCGGGGACTCAGAAATGCCCACAAACAGCCAAACAATTACTGATAGCCAAACGGATTTGGTTAACGATGATTCAGACGGCTTAACAGGCACCGACAGCTTGACAGACACGCACACTGATTCCGATTCAGACACTGAAGCGGACACAGACTCAGACACTGAAGTGGACACATATACGGATAAAGGAACAGCTACGAGCACTGATACAAGCGCCCCTTTAGACACTGACGTGGATATAGAGACGGGCACGGATACCGAAACGGATACAACCAGCAATACCGGTTCTGATACGGCTTCCGATTCTGAGATTGAAGAAAATTGTTATTTTGGCGATGTCACAATAAGTGATGCTGATGATGAGCTTAGAAATCAAAATTTTACTTGTATCAATGGGACACTGACAATAACAGCTTCAGGAATGGAAAACATTTCGTTACCTAACCTTAAAGCTGTTGGTAAACTGAATATCGACGGCAATGACATGTTAACCAGTCTGTTAGGCTTGGAAAACCTCGAATCTGTAGGAACAGGAATATGGGTATCTCACAACGATGCATTGATATCACTGGAGGGGCTGGAAAACGTTACTTCGGCCGGAGCGCTATTCATAAGTTACAATCCCCTTCTTACCGACTTATCCGGATTAGAGGGCCTAACTTATGTTACTGGTCCGCTGATGATCAACGACAACGAAAAGTTATCAACACTGTCTGGTTTGGAAAGTCTGCAAGAGGCCGGAACCTATATAGCCATTGCAAATAATTCAAGTTTAAGCAGTCTGAGTGGTTTGAACCAATTGAACGTTATTAACGAATCATTCGAGGTTTATTACAATCCTGCGCTAATTGATTTGGGAGAACTCGACAATTTATCGAGTATCGGAGGGAATTTAAACATCTTTGGAAACAATACTTTACCGTTCTGCAAAATTTGCCCACTACTCGATCAGCTGGATAGCTTCTCAAATGAATCTAGTTCTTCGGTTGTTGGAAATTCCCAAGATGACTGCGGGGATGTTGGAACAATCTATCTCAATAGTTTATGGTGCCCATAGTTGTAAGACATGAAGGGCGGACATGTACCTAGAACTTTTTTATATATCGACCTGTACATCTATCCAATTCCCTAAGTTGTGAGCCTACCACCTGAAGGAGTCCAATCTTCTTGAGAATACAACTCAGGGACGGCTTAAAACGTTAAAAAGTATTCATTTTATGGTGTTTCGATTGCGCAGTAAGGCAAAAACGTGGGGTTCATTTGCGCGGATACTTTCGGCGCCTTCGTCATCCGCAACGTCGCTTCCGTTTTCCACAATCGCCTTAAGCACGAATTCTATAACGGCAGATTTTTCGGTCGACATTTCTTCCGATCTCAGCTTTCTCAGCATGATGCTGATTGCAGCGCTTCTGACTTTCAATCCTTCGGCCACCATCACCTGGGGTCGTCCCAGCTGTTCCACCCAAATCCACGCCACGAGGGCGCGTCCCAACGCAATATTCCTTCGTCGTGACCGAGATGTGGCAAACTCTGGCGGCAGCGCCAATTTGCCAAACACCAAACGGATCAATATCTCAACAGTCACGTTGCTGCTGACCCGTTGTCGTGTCTGCTGCGGTTTCACATGTTCTTTCAAAGATTCAACCAAAAAGGCATCCGGTCCAATAACCGGGTAACTGAGCGAAAACTCGCCTCCCATCAGGCCACGAATTCCCAACTTCGAACCCTCGGAGTGATTTTTTCTCAGGTAGATATGGCTTGAAAAATTCCAATAGCCCCAAATATTAATCACAGACTCTGATATATTTGGGGCTTTCGACTACCGGTTCTCTTTTTTGTCCATGCCGGTATTATGGTTAACATCACCTTGTTAAGGAGCATCACAGATGAAAATTGCGCTGATTACTCACGAAGTGGCAGGGACTGAGAATCTGCCGCCACGATTGATGGCCACTGCGCTGACTGCGAGGGGGCACCAAACCATTGTTTATCCGCTCAGGGAACTGCATCACCTCAGTGGTCTGCTTGATGATAGCCTGCAGCAGATTCCGGGAATGATTGTTCTGTATTTGCGTTATCCCGCCTATTCGATGGCGGAATTGGCTGCGGCATCGCTGGCGCGAAAAAAGGGGTACCGGGGGATCGTTGTGTGTTTTGGTCCGCTGGCGGTGTTTCAGACGCAGTGGATTCTCGATAAGGTTCCCGCTGTGGACGGTGTAATAGGGGTGCATGCCGAAGAGTCTATGGTGGCGCTGGCAAACTGTATTGCCGCCGATGGCGATTTGCAGCGGGTGCCTTCTTTTTCCACCAGGACGTTCTCCAATCCGGCGATTCCTGGTTTGGGGGGGATTCAATGGCGTCCACAGCGGGAGACCACCCCGGGAACGATTCACGATGTTCCAATTGCCAAAGTAACCACCACGCGGGGATGTCAGTATCGATGTGCCTATTGTATTCACGCGGCCATGGCCAGAAAAACAGAAAATACCATGGCAACAGCCGAGCCCGATAATCGTTCTGACGCGTGTCGTCAGTATCGAAAGATACAGCGTCGGCCCCTGTCGGATTTGCTCGATGAAATGAAAACGCTGTATTCCCGAAAGGGCGTACGATACTTTTTCATAAATGACGAAAACCCCGTACCCACGCAGGAAGAGGACGCCCTGCAATGGGCACGGGACTTTAAAGATGGATTGATGCGCCATCGCATGACGGACGTGGCGCTGGGACTGAAAACCCGCGCGGACAGGCTGACACAGCGCACAGTGGATGCCCTTGTGGATTTGGGCGTGGTACGGACACTGGTGGGTGTTGAAACCGCCACTGGCGAAAGCCTGAAAAACCTTGGGCGTAAAGGTTCGGCGGGGCGGGCCAGAACGGGAATGGCAATGCTCGCTGATGCCGGGGTTATCACGCTTTTTAACAGTCTTTTAATTCATCCCGGGGCAACGGTTCAGTCCGTTCTGGATGATTTGGATTTTTTAGAAACAGTGTCTCTGGGGCTTTTTAAAATGGTCACCGTGCGTCCGTATGCCGGTACTGAGGTACGCGCGCGGTTGCAGGAAAAGGGATTGCTGCGCGGCGGCTCGTTCCTGCCAATGGTGGAATACGAAGACCCGGCAATATCCCGATTCGCCCGGCTCACCATGCGGCTGGATTCGCGCGTGCTGGGAATGCGCGATCCGTACTATGCGCTGCTCGATCAGCTGCTGGGGGCGCTGCTCAATGACAAAGCCGGGAGCAAAATCGTTCGTTCTGAATCCCGTGACGAATTGTGGCGCCTGATTGAACCACTCAATCGACAGCGAGTGGCGTCGACACGTCAGTTGCTGGCATGCGCGATAAACGATACTGACCCGGCGCCCGTATTGCAGCAGGCTGTGAGGGCGTTTGATGACATACATCGGCAGATTGCCTTTGCAGGGGCCAGACTGTACGCCGACAAAGAGTTTACCGCCGAACGTCATTTTCGCGCCATGGCTGCTGCCGCCACGTTCGCATTTGTATTGCCACTTTCTGCTGGATGCAATCAGGCGCAATCGGTGGATGAAGACACCGACTCACAAACAGAAACAAACGACATTGAAGGGGATACCGGTACAGACACCGATGACTCAACGCAAAGCAGTTCGTCTGAGAGCGAGGCAGACACGGATACAGGAGAAGATACCGACCCGGAAGAAGAGGAGACAGATAGCAATGGGTGCACCGTTTCGGATGTGAACCGGGATGAAAATTCACTTGAAGGATGGCTGGTGAATAACTGTGGCTACTATTCGGGTATTTGCTGCGGCCTGCCTCTGTCCGTGCATCTGGATTCAGAAGGACACGTCTCTAAAGTGTCCGTTCCTTATGATGAGACCGGCGAAATGGCGCTCTGCTATGAGGATCTGCTGAAAGATGAAACCTTTCCCTGTCTTTTGGACGAAGATTTTAACATTTATCCGTTTATTGCCGAGTAAAGGTCTTCTCCAGGCCAAATGGCCTTTGAATTAACTCATACTCATGTACTCATGGGGTCAGGCCTTGACAGATGGTGCGACCGAGCAATGCCGGTCCAGTGGAAAGAAAGTAGGTGATTACTTTTAGAAAATTGGATGAGTCATCCAGCGGGTGCGAAACCCGTCCGACTAAAGCCCAACCCGGCAAGTCGGTA
>JBNKCR010000136.1:0-94824 GCA_050287845.1 Polyangia bacterium | reverse complement strand
CCGCGCGGTTCGAGACACTCGCTACGCTCGTTCCTCACCACAGCGGCTCTGTTTCCCTAAATTACTGGCCCAACTTAATTCTGTATCCGAATTGTTGCATCGTCTCGTTTTCGAAATTGGTACACCTCGAATAGCTCAACCACAAAATCCCTATTCAACATTGGCCGCTTCTGTTACTGACCAAAATGTTGTTCAGTTGATTGCACAGTAAGACCGATGACGTCAATTGTATCAGCAGAATAAATCATTGAGATATGCTCAACCGGGAATTTCAGGAAACTGGCACCATGTTTATTGCATTTGACCTTGACGGCACCCTGGCAGATCCCAGCGACGGGGTCACCAACGGAATCAATCACACACTCAGAACCCTCAATCGGCCCGAGCAACCGCGCGCAGCGCTACTCAAGTACATCGGACCTCCCACCGAATGGATTTTTGCCGATGTCCTCCAAACCGAAGATCGCAATCTGATTGAACACGCACGGTCCATTTTCTCAGATTTCTATCGCACTCAGGGATTCAGACAGAATGTTCTGTATCCCGATTCCCATCGCACCATCGACACACTGAATCGCCGCGGTCACTATCTTGTGGTGGTCACCTCCAAATCCGATTCCGGCGCCAGGGCCGCTGCCGAATACTTTCAGCTCCACAAATTTTTCCGGGGTGTATTCGGACGGGTGAACGATTGCTCCAAAATCGACTCCCTCAATCTGGCCCTCTCCACCACAGAAACCAGGCCAGCCATCATGATTGGCGATCGGAAATACGACATTGAAGCCGGAAAGGCCTGTGGCTGCATCACCATAGGCGTGACCTACGGATTCGGAACCAGACAGGAACTCGAAACCGCCACACCGGACCACCTCGCCGATACCCAGGAAGACCTGCTCCGCTTCATAGATGCTGTCGAACATTGAACGCGAATGATACAAAAAGTCACTGAAGCAGTTCAACCAGGATAGAGATGAAACCGGTGGCGGTACGCGCTGTGCGTCCGGGGATCGCACATCCACAACTTTCGTCGTCCCCTCCCGAAGTGTCCGCTGAGATGAACCTCCCCGTGAGCTGTCCGCTCAGTCATGATGCCACTCTTACTCAGTCAAATCAATATTGTCTGGTAAGAGTGAAGCTCCCCCTCTGAAAAAGTCGGGAACAGATTATTCCGGGGAGGCAAATCCTTCCGCGAATTCCGCAAGAACCGCATCGCCAGGTTCGGCAGACGCATCTTCGGGTAGCGCACGCAGATACCAATATACCTGCCAGGTCTGAGAGTCGCCATCCGACATACTCACGACAGCTCCCTGCTGCTCCACCTCTTCATATGTCGATGCCCCATATAACTCTATTTCGTCTTCATTTTCCGCTGCATCAGATGCATCAATATTCTCAAAGGTCTTAACGAGGACCAACTCGCCATCGGTATGGGCCAGCCATCCCCCATCACCATCGGCAAACAGTTTCGAATCGCCATTCATTTCATTGTGGTCACACCAGACGATGCCATCTATTTCGTCATTTGGATACACACTGAGCCCCGTGTTCGATGCATCCACTGAACCACTGCCCATCCGGAAGAAAGTCAACCCGCCAGCGCGCACCCGTGTAATTTCCCATGGGGCGACATCCGCGCTATCACCACCGGCATGAAGAATTGTGTACGTCAGTACAATCGCCTTCTTTTCCAGTTCAACAGAGTACTCTTTCACTATTCTGAAAGTGGCTCCATATGCTGATATATCATCGCTTTCAAGGGTGATTGTATGGGTATCTTCATCCACGGACGCCGCCCAGTCATTATCGTTCATCTCCGCATCCGGCGGCCAGCTCCAACTCTGAGGGCTGAGCCAGAAGCTGGAACCATGGTCAAAGTCTGTGCTTCCCGAACTTTTGATGATTGGATCGCCGTTCAATTCAAATTCGTTTATTCGTCCGGCCTCTGCCTCGGAACATGAAAAAAACCACGTGTCCGTACCATCTGTGAACTCCAACACATATTCGCTGCCCCTGTCGATGTCCCCCACCATCTCCGCAACACCACCATCGGTGTCCGTATCAGTATCGGTATCGGTATCACTGTCGCTATCCGTATCGGAGTCCGTGTCAGAATCGCTATCCGTATCGGTATCAGAGTCAGTGTCTGCGTCAGAATCGGAATCACTGTCGCTATCCGTATCGGAGTCGGTGTCAGAATCGCTATCCGTATCGGTATCAGAGTCAGTGTCTGTGTCAGAATCGGAATCACTGTCGCTATCCGTATCGGTATCGCTGTCGCTATCTGCATCTGTATCGCTACTGTCATTGCCGGGCGCATTGTCCGGCGAATCAGAACCGCATCCCCAGATTCCCGCAACCAGAAGCGCAATTAAAAAATATGACCCAAGATAATTCATAGTTAAAGTCCTTCCTGGCATTCGGCGCGGATCATGCGTTGGAACGCTCATCCTCGCAGTTTACCAAGGCATGAAAAAAAACAAAATCAAATAATGTGTGCGGTTGTCAGGAACTGAATCGGATAAACACCCGAAAGGACTATTTTTTGTGGGACTTCCGGATCTTCGAACGTTCCACCCAGCGCCTGATATCTCCGGGGATTCTGAGGAGCGCCACCACCGCGCGATTGGCCAGATCATCCCCCGCAATCGCCACAATGCCGGGAGGCGCCTTTACGGACACCACATATGCGGCCAATGTTCTATTTCCCGCCTGGGGAAAGAGACGCCAGTATCCGGTTAATGAATCGATGTCGTGGGGGTAATCGTTCAACAATTGAAAATGCAGCGATTTCTCGGCTTCATTGGCAATGGTCTCCACATGGTAGCGAACATTTACCACGGGATGACCTATTTTCATCTTTACCAGTGTCTTGTTGCCTTTCCTCGAAATCGCGGTGCATACCTCCGTATTGGGAAACATCCTCGTGTACAGTTCAAAATCCAGAAGGATATTCCAGACTTCATCCACCGGAGCGTCAATCAGCGCGTACCCGGAACCGCCATAGAATCCCTTTTGTCCTGAGGTGGGCAGCATTTTCACGACGGTCTTGCCCTTTTTCAGTTTTACCTTTTCTGCAGTACTGAAATCCACTGCAAGTACTGGAATGGCAATTAAAAAAGTGAGCAATGCAATTCCCCACGCCCGAAATCCTGTCTTCGTTGTATTTTTCGAGTTATTCATCACGACGCTTAGACCAGCTTTATTCCTCAGGTATTCTAGAGCAGTGTTCCTTTTTTTTGTTCCAAAAATATGACCACCAGGGAAAAAAAACGAAAAACACCGCGATATTATTTCTGTCGACGTAGCGCTGAGCGGCGATGACCGTCCAGCCCCTCCAATTCCGCCAGTCGCGCGGCATCCTTCACCAGCGTCTGAGCGGAAACGTCGTCAGAAATTTCAATCCACGTACGAATTCGCAGGAAATCAAAAACAGACAGTCCGCCAGTGTACCGGGATGTCCCGCCGGTGGGCAGCGTATGATTGGGGCCGGCACCGTAATCACCGAAGACCTCAGCTGTCCCCTCTCCAATAAACAATCCACCATAATTGTTGCATTTCTTTGCCACTGTCGCAGCGTCTGCCGTTAAAATTTCAAGGTGTTCCGGTCCCAGCTGATTGCAGATCGCCACCCCCTCCCCGACAGATTCCACATACACGGCAAAACCATTTTTCAGTGACTCCGATGCTGTCTCAGAGGTGGTCAACTCTGCCAACTGCGATTCCAGTTCATCGTTGACCCTGTCAATGAGCCCCTCGCTTGTGCTCACCAGAATTGGCACCGCAACCACGTCGTGTTCGGCCTGGGCGAGCAAATCGGCAGCAACCGTAGCGGGATTTGCCGTATCGTCGGCCAGAACGGTAAGCTCGGAGGGGCCCGCGAGCATATCAATCGCCACATGCCCTGAGACCAATTTTTTTGCAGCTGTCACATACTTGTTTCCGGGGCCAACAATAATGTCACACGCAGGAATGTTTCCAGCACCATAGGCGAAAGCGGCTACCGCCTGCGCCCCTCCCACGGCGGCAAACCCGTCGGCGCCAGAATAATATGCGGCTGCCAGTGTTATGGGGACCGGTTTGGGAGACGTGACCCATACCTCACCAACCCCGGCCACTCTGGCGGTGATGGCAGTCATCAACACAGATGATGGCAGCGGAAACCGTCCCCCGGGAGCATAGCAGCAGGCGCGTTCCACCGGCGCAATCCGATGCCCGGCTTTCCCGCCCGGAATTGGAATGGCCATTTCATGAATAGAGTTCATCTGAGCTCTTGCAAAGGCTTCTACCCGCGACGCGGTCCGTTTGAGCAGCGCGGCATCTTCTTTGGGGATACTCGCGGCTGCCTCTCTCAGCTTCTCTCTGGGAATCACCAGGGGCGCTCCCTTTTCCACATCCCCGAACTTTACTGAATATTCATACAGCGCATCTTCGCCCCGTTTTGAAATATCATTGATAATTCCCCGAACCGTGCTTTCCGCCTCCGCATCCACTGGCGGCGTGGCGCGCTGGCTGATTTCATTTTTATCTATTTTCTGCAACAGCACATTGCTCTCCTGTCCCTGGTAATCACATACCATTTTCGGCACCTTATGCTATACAATAAACCATCCCCGAAAAACCCAATTCGTTTGCATTCAATATTTTTCGAAGACGCTCAAGGTTTTTTTATGGATTCCTCCGAAAAGAACCGTCTCGTTCCACTTTCAGGGGAAAGCGTTGCCTGTTCGAGCATCGAACCGCCAACAATGCACAACAAAGATAGAAACGAATGGTTACCGGTCAAGAAAACACAGCAAGCCAAAAGAATCGACATCCATTGATACATTCAGAAATCAGAGCACACCCTTGGTACTGGGGACGTCATTGCTGTCTTCCCGTCTGCGTACCGCTGCTCGAAGTGCCAGAGCCAGGGCCTTGAACGCCGCTTCTGCCTTATGATGGCTATTTTCACCCCGGAGTACATCGACATGCAATGTAATCTTCGCCGACATGGCAAAGGACTCAAATACATGGGTCAGATTCTCGTTCTTCAGATGGCCGATCATCCCCTCCGGCAACGTCAACATCACCTTCGAATATGGCCGTCCCGACAAATCCACCACAACTCTGGCCAGCGCTTCATCCAGGGGGGCAACCGCATCACCGAATCTGCAAATGCCCTTTTTATCGCCAAGAGCCTTCTCAAATGCCTGCCCAAGAGCAATGGCACAATCTTCCGCAGTGTGATGGTCATCCACTTCAAGGTCGCCCCGACACTGCAGCATCAGGTCCATGCCGGAATGTTTCGCGAGACTGCCAAGCATGTGGTCCAGGAAGCCAATGCCGGTCTGAACTTCTGCTTGCCCCGCCCCGTCAATATTCAATGTCAAATCAATGTCGGTTTCGAGAGTTTTTCTTTTGATTTCGCTTTTTCTTTCGGTCATTTGCGCTCCGCAGATCATGGGTATCAATGGGCAGACTATGCCCATATCTGAATCATGGTGTCAAAATAATAGCAATCATCCCGGGAATCATGTAAATCGTACCATTACGTACTCTGGAGAAATGGATGAGCAGATTACCGAACCAATCATCTGAAAACAGGACAGTTGTTCAAACCTTGACGTTACTGGGCCTTGTGGTGAATCTCATCCTCTCCGCGCTCAAGATTGCTGCAGGGACTTTCGGTGCAAGTCAGGCAGTTACAGCCGACGGATTTCACAGTCTATCGGATTGCGTAACAGATATTATCGTTCTTGTCGGTGTCAAATACTGGTCGATGCCGCCCGATGCCAATCATCCCTACGGACATCAGCGGATTGAAACCGTTGTATCGATTGTGGTGGGACTGGCCCTGGCAGCAACCGCGGTGGCACTCGGATTCAATGCCGTTATGTCGCTCTTTGCACCCCCCTCGCCGGCACCGGATGTTATTGCATTCGTTGCGGCGCTGGTCTCAATCGTTACCAAGGAGGCCCTGTATCAATACACAGTTCGTTCCGCAAAAAAAATCAGATCCAGCGCTCTTAAGGCCAATGCCTGGCACCATCGGTCCGATGCGTTCAGCTCCATCCCGGTTGCGGCGGCAGTGATTGCCATCTGGATATTCCCGCAATTCCAGTTCATGGATAGCATTGCCGCCATCGCCGTTTCCGTTTTCATTCTTCACACGGCCTGGAAAATTGTCCGTCCCAATCTGGGCCAGCTTACCGATGAAGCCGCGGGACGCGAAATTGTTACCCGAATTGAAACGGTTTCCAAAAAGGTCCCGGGCGTTGAAGATGTGCATGCCATCCGCACCAGAGTAGTGGGCGCCGACATTTTTGTTGACCTGCATATTCAGGTCAACTCCAGTCTGACAATTGGTCAGGGACACGATATTGCGAGAGAAGTGAAACAGGCGCTTAAAGCGTGCAACGACAGCATCGGCGATGTGCTCGTCCACATTGAACCGCTCTGAACAATGACGGCGAGGACGTTTCCTGGCCGCACCGGCACGTTCCACAATCGATTGACGCGAACTATCTGCAACACACCTGTGCATTCCCCATTGGGCCACATAAATTGAGATGACAGTTGTCGATGCTGAAAAAAACATTAAAATCTAATAAATTATACACGATAACTACTAAAATCATGAGAAGCGGTTATAATCCACGACATGCGAATCATATGTGAAAAATGCAAAACTGAGTATTCCCTTGATGAAGAGCGGCTTGCACCAACCGGTTCCCCGGTTCGCTGCACCCAGTGCAAGCATGTGTTCAAAGCGGTTCCACCTCAAAAGAAAAAAAGTACCGGTAATACGTTGGCGCGAACCAATCGCGCGGTTCACTGGATGCTGCAGCACCGCTCCGGGGAAACAAAAAAGTTTATAGACACCAAAAAATTGCAGAACTATATCGCAGACGGCAAAGCGGACGGTATGGATTTGGTGTCCCGATTCGGTGGGCCATGGAAAGAGGTTGCCGATACCACCGAATTGAAAGGATATTTGCGGTCCAGCCATTTTCCGGACGCCCACCCTCACGGGCAGGGAACCGCCGGAAGTTCATCGCAGACAACGCGGAAACCCACCATCAGGGGAAACGCGGTTACCGACGATGCGGTGCAGAAAAATCGGAAAGATACGTTGCCACCGGCAGCCACGTCTCCCTGGACAGCAACAATCAGAGAGGGAAGACCGGCTCGCAACAGCGAGGAACCGACAACGAGACAGAAGACTGTCCGTTCGGGTTTGTCTTCTCAATCGACGCATCCCCCTGCGGGAATGCGCACCGCATCGTCGTCGAGACAGGCGACAGTAGGCGGAATGCCACCGGGAAAACCACTGGAGAGTTCCACTCTACCGAAAACCGAAGCGAAACCAGTGGTGAAATCTGTCCTGCCAACCATCGGCGGTATGCCTTCCAGTATTCCGCCACAGCAGGACGCGCGCCCCGCCGAAAAGCCACTGAAATCGAACCCGCCACCGGCAACCTCAACGCAGGCGGGAAATGATCCGCGACCGGCTGCGAATATCCATTCGGAATCAGATCTGATGTTCGCGCAGACAACTGTTGCCACACCGGAGCAGGGCAAAAAAACATCGCTTACAGGTAAACCCCGTGCAGAAATTTCCGGAGAACTCGACTTTTCTTCAGTTCCAGCTACGTCAGAAGATCGCTGGACAACCGGCGGTGATGCCGTTCGGGAGAGCGAGCCGGGATGGACAAAGTCTTCCAGTTCGGTATCCCCCATTCCCGACGGCGCATTGATGTACGAATCGTCCGGCCGGAAGCGAGGTTGGGTATATCTGGTTGCGGGCGCTGCTACGGCACTCATCCTCGCGTCGGCGTATCTGTTTGTTTTCCAGAAGGATTTCCTGACCAGCAAATTTGGCGCCGCTCAGAACGATCGGACCGAAGAACATCTTGCCGCGTTGCTTCTGGAAGCCAGGGAAAAAATGCTGCTCGATACCGAGGCTGATTTCACACAGGCGGAGCGCATTTATCAGCAGATTCTCAATATTCAGGCAAATCACATTGATGCACTGGTACAGATGGCCCAGCTGCACGCCATCTGGGCAGAACGGCTCCAGGACGAATATCTTGATGCGACATCGGAAGATGGCGCCGAAGTTGACAGCAAAGCCAGTCCAACCGACGGCCAGGCCCATCCGCAAACGCTGAAATCATCTTTTGATGCCCGTCTCAACGATGCCCTGAAGTATATAGATCGTGCATTGTCCCTGGCGCCGGACAATCCGGGCGCCAATGTTGTCGCGGCGCAGATTAAGGTCCTTCAGGGAAGCATTAATGATGCGGAGGCCTACCTTGAAGAAGGGCGTTCCAACGCAACGATTCAGGATGTCAGCTATGTGACGGCACTCATCGGCATTCATGAGAATCAGAACCATGCGGAAATTATTGGCATGCTGAAATCCATTGTCGTGGCAGAACCCCGGTTGCGGGTGCTGTATCGACTGGCGCGCGTCCAACTGAGCGATGGGCAGACCGACGAAGCCATTGATTCAATATCCCGAATACTGAAGCTTAACAGCAAACATACCGCCGCGCTGGCATTAAAAGAACGCGCCATGGAAGGAAAAACCGTTGCGTTGCTGCCTCCCACTGAAACGACCGAAGAAAGCGACTCTGACATCGAAATGGAAATCAGTGAAGATGAGGTGAAAAACGACGTTGCCGCTGTGAAGACAGCCACTCAGGCGCCCGCCACCAATGGGGAGAAAGAGGTGTCGGTCCAGAAGCCCGGTCTGTCCGCGGAGGCACTGCTTCGAAAGGCAGCGGCAGCACAGGCAAGTGGTCGTTCGCAGGAGGCAATGAATCTGTACACACAGGTTCTCGAAAAAGATCCCAGCAATATCGAAGCGATTAATGGCATGGGGTATGTGTCCATGGATCTCGGGTCAAGGGGCCAGGCGATAGCCAGATTTAAACGCGCGTTGAGTATCAATCCCGGGTTCGGGCCATCGCAAATCGGCATGGCGCAGACGTATAAATCCATGGGTCAGAAAGCGGAAGCGCTCAAATGGTTTGAAAAGTATCTCTCCAATAATCCGGGCGGAAGATATGCCGGGATGGCCCAGAGAAACTTTGATGAGTTGAAATCGGTTGCATCCCCGCCTGCTGTGGCAAAACCCGCCGCGAAGTCCGACGACGCCTCCGGGGTGGAAAGCGATGTGAAGGAGTCGTCAGGCGCAGCGGATGATGAAATTACGCCTCCGGTTGCAGCCGACACCGGTGCTTCAACGCCACCGGCCACCAGTACGAACGAAGAAAAGGAACCATCTCCACCTCCCACGGCAGCGCCCTCCGCAGAGCCATCGCCACCACCAGTGCAGAAACCGGATGCGCCGCCGAAAGCTGATGAGCCCGCTGAACAACCCGCCGCGCCTGCGGAAAAAGCCGCTGAAAGCCCAGCCGAAAAACCGGCAAATGCCGAATAACGAATACATCATTTAATTCATGCATACAGTCACGGAGTATTAACAATGCATACTGCCGCATATCCCAAAAAACATACAATCCGCACCAGTTCTGATAGCAAACGCCGCAGAATTGATAATCAGAATCATCCCGAACCAGGACACCGGAGGTGCAACGGTCCACTGAATGGACCGGCTGGCCGCACAGGGCGCCGGGGACTCTCCCCGCTCATGCCGCTGCTACTGGTATCTGCACTATTGGTTTCGTGCACCTGCGATTTTGGACTGGATGGTCTCGGAGATGAAAAATCAGAATCCGAGGGTGGCCCCATCGCGGTACTGATCCACATGGACAGCACCATCCCCGATTATAGCGACGAAGGTGCGCTCCTGGGTGACCCCGGTATGTCGCGGGACAAGTTTTCGAGAATCATGAACAAAGCTGCCAATGATATTCTGGTACAGGAAGTTGTCATTCATTTTTCAACGTTTCAGGCCGGTTTTGCTCAACTGAAGGAGCTTGGCGCCATTATTAAAAAGACCGCCAAAGAAAAACCGGTTACCTGTGTGATCGACTCGGCGGATAACAAATCCTACTGGATGGCCGCCCGAAGTTGTCCCGTCATTGTCCTTGCGCCGGCTGGTGGACTGGACATCATCGGATTGGCAATGGAAAGTGTCTATCTGAAGGATCTTCTCGACAGAATCGGGGTTCAGGCGGACATGATGGCCGTTGGAAAATACAAAAGTGCTGCGGAATCGGTCACCAGAAATGACATGTCAGAGGATGCCCGACATGCGACAGAATCCCTATTGAACGATATCAATCAGCGCTTCATTTCGGACATCGCCCATGGCCGAAAAATCGACAGGTCCAAGGTCCGCGGACTGATTGATTCCGGACCATTTACGGCCAGTCAGGCAAAAAAGAATGGCCTCGTGGACGAAGTGAAATCCATTGCGTCGGTGGTTGCTGAACTCAGCGAAAAGTACGAAGGCGGCGTTAAAAGCGACTACGGGAAAAAGCCTCCCAGGGAAATGGACTTTTCCGATCTGATGAAGTTACTCAGCGGCGGCAGTTCCCGCAAGGCAGATGACACCAAAGAGAAAATTGCGATTATCCCCGTTATTGGACCAATCAATAGCGGAAAGAATCAGGGCAACATGCTTTCGGGAAGTCAGGGAGTTTACGACGTGGAGCTGATTGACAATCTGCTCAAAGCCGCAAACGACGACTCGGTGAAAGCAGTGGTGCTGCGAATCGACAGTCCCGGCGGAAGCGCTCTGGCGTCTGACAATATCTGGGAAGCGGTTCGAATTGTGGAAAAGAAAAAACCGGTGGTAACGTCCATGGGCGATGTTGCTGCATCGGGAGGGTACTACATCGCGGCAGCGACCAACTTCATCTATGCGGACGAAAATACCATCACCGGGTCTATCGGTGTCGTGGGTGGAAAGATGGTTATCGGTGATGGACTGGGGCAACTGGGCGTTCACAGTGACGGTGTGAAACTGGGGCAGAATGCCGGCATGTACAGCCCGTTCCAGCCATTCACCGATTCGGAACGTCAGGTGGTTCAGACATCGATGCGCAGTATCTATGATTTGTTTCTGTCCCGGGTGTCCAAAGGACGCGATCTGAAAGTGGAGGCCGTAAGAGATGTGGCCGAGGGGCGTATCTGGACCGGCGCTCAGGCCAAAGAGTTCGGTCTGGTTGACGAAATGGGTAATCTTGCAAATGCGATTGAAAAAGCCAGAGAACTTGGCAAAGCCAAAGGAGTCAAGGCCGTACTGTATCCGGCCCCCAAAACTTTCATGGAGATGCTGGGAGAACAGCTTTCCGGTAGCGGAGACGTTCGACTGCAGCTGGTCCGTTCGTTTGACGCATCCGCGCGTGCGCTGGAACTCGGTGCCCTGCTGCAGAAGGAGCAGGTGCTGACTTTTTTCCCCTTCGTATTTTCAATTGAGTAACCAGCGACAATCTGCATCCTTTTTCTTTGAAGGTCCGGGAATTCATTCGGGACAGCCGTGCCGGATGCGGGTACGTACCGGTGAACCGTCACAGGAAACAAGAGTGGTCTTTGTGCTCCATAATACCCGCATACCGGCGACCCCTCACCTCCTGTCGCCGGATAAGAACTGGGCCACCCGATTACATAGTGGCAATATCCGCATCGACACGGTGGAACATCTTCTCTTTGCGCTTTCCATATGTTTTAACACAGCACTGGTGGAACTCGATGCCCCTGAAATTCCTATCCTCGATGGCAGCGCGCTGCCTTTTGTGAAAGCGTTTGCCCACAGTCAGGAGGCTGGCGCTCGCCGCTTTTTTCACGTGCCCCTTCCCATTCGCATCACCGAGGGACAATCAACCGCCCAACTCGTTCCGTGCAGAGATGGAGAATCCCCGTGCTACACCGTTCAGCTGGACTACCCGCCCCCCATCCGCCAGATGTCCTTTCAGATTTTTCCGGAATCGGCAGATTTTGAAAACGAAATTGCGCCGGCCAGAACCTTTGCCCTGTCCGAAGACGTGCGTCGTCTTCAGGCGCAGGGATTGGCCAGAGGGGGCACCCTGAACAATGCCCTGGTATTTGATGAGCACGGCCCCCTGAATGCCGAAGGCCTCAGATTTGCCGATGAACCCGCCCGACACAAAATGCTCGATCTCATCGGTGATCTGTCCCTGCTGGGAGCGCTTCCCCTCGCGCACATACACATCGTTCGGCCTGGCCATGCCCTCAACCACCGAATTGTTCAGGCATTGGCTGATTATTCCGCCAGAATCGTATCAAACGTTACGAAAATCGGGTAAGCGCGATTCTGGCAATAGCCGGAATTTTCAGAAGCAAAGAGGCGTTATCGTACATCAGTTCTCCTAAAGAGGATAACCGCAGCGCAGTAAAAGTCCGCTCGTGGCGGGCTGCCAGTTCGGGAATGGTCGCGGACCGATATGTGGATTCGGTGATTTCCATTGCGATTTCTTTACCGGAGACCAACGCCTGCCAGATGCCTTCTCCGGTAACGGATGACGCCATGCCGGCCGCATCTCCCGCCAGAAAAATACGTCCGAACCGATGGCCGGCGTAGCGACTGCCAATCGACCCGCTTTCCAGTCGCCCTGCCGAAGGCGTTACATCCAGCTGGGCCAGCCATTGGTAAAACGATTGTTTCAACCGGGTTGCGGCACCATTCTCTGCCGGAACACCGCAACCGATGCGCAATTCATTTTCAAACGGAAACACCCAACCGTAGCTGGCGCCAAACAGGGTGTAGTTGAACCACACCGAAGGCGCTGTTCTGGCGAGATGCGGTGCGGCGCTTTGGGGCATTACCAGCTGACGACAGATGGCGCCAACCGCTGACGGCAGCTTCAGCGCCTGCCGAATCCGCGACTTCGGGCCGTCCGCACCGATGACATAATCGGCGCGAATGGGAGATGATTCCGCAATCATCACCGCGTGGTTCTCCACGCCAAGGCAGCGTTCTCCCAATCTCACCGCAACCCCTTTGTCACGAAGAAGAGCAAGCAGGGAATGCTGCCATTGTGACCGACTGGAGGTGTGCATGTACGGTGCATCCGTTTGAAGATCCGTGGTGGAGAGGAAATTCTTAAGACCCGCTGTGTGATTGAAAATCCCCTTCCCCCCTTGAAAAGGGGGAAAACGGCGCTGGCTCTCCCTCGACGAGGGGGCTGGGGGGATTTTCCTCCCACTGTGAACAATCAGGCGATTGCAGGGATTGATCATCAGCGGGACATTCGCGGTCTGCAACATCTCCCCGAGCATGTGCTTCGCCGGGGGGGTCAACCCACCGCCACACGCCTTCTTTCCCATGGAGACCTGTTTATCCAGAACGATACACCTGGCCCCCAGCCGGGACAGTTCAAAGGCAGCACTCAATCCCGCCGGACCGGCGCCAACAATGCAGACATCATATTTCATGGAAATTTTTGAAAAAGAGATGAAAAAGAATCAGTTGCCCGTGGCAACGACGCCTTCTCGAATATCGCATTCTCTGCGTAAATCATCCGGCAAGCGGCACAGCCGAGCTTTGGCGGCTTCGCAACAGGCATCCGGAATATCCCGGGGCGCCGTTCCCACGTCGCAGGTGTCGATATAAGCCGCGTTTCCCATATTGGACACCGGATTCCCCCGGAAGTCCACAAACTGACAGGCCCCACCATCGCCCACGGTCATCGGGCAGCAATCCGGGTCGGCGTTTCTGGCCCCTTTTTTGGGGTTCTGATCGTTCGGAATAGTTTCACCCTTCGCGTAACTCCAGCAGTCAAACGGACCGTTTCCGTCGTTGTCTTCGCCGTCATTACAGGCGTCCCGGGTACTTTCCTTGCAGTTGGGATCTTCAAACCGATACTGCTGCAAACAGACCACATTCGCATCATCCGCATTGGATGCTTCCGCCAGCGCGGTTTCCGTCAAAGAGACTTTGTATGGACAGTCCGTGGGGCATTCAGCGGTGTCACCGTCCCTGCACTTGTCACAATCCGGATCATCAAAGTCAGTGAGGCCATCCCGGTCGTTGTCCTGGCCATCATTGCAGGCCACGGAGTTGTTTTCACCGGGATTTTCACAATAATACCAACCAAATTTATTGCCGACGTCAGTTGTATAATCTATATCAGTACAAGTAATTGCCGTCGGGATTTTTTCCACACTGCACTTGCGAACCCATTCATCGCCATCCACCGTCAACTCGCCCTTATCGATCCATTTGCCACTGGAAGGACACTCCGGTGCACTTTCGCTGCGGTCGGCGCGGTACTCAAACACCACGTTGCATCCTGCCGTCTCGCTTTCCGGATCCCAATTCAACCGCTTTTCAAAACACGAACCACCAAGGTTTTCCGCAATCAGGCCCGCAATGGCGTTCATCGCCGGCGACCAGTCCTCATGACAGATGGAATATACATATCCGTTTTCACCAAACTCCTGCGCCATCTTTACAAAACGCATCCCCGGATATGCAGACGTTACTGCTTCGTCACCATCTTCTTCGCTGGTGCCAGTCGCCCAGCGCTGACAGGCATACTCATAATAGTTCTGAATAGAATTCGCAGTACCGACCTCCCGCTCAACGATTTCCGGATCCTCCATGGTCTGCGTTCCGTTCACACCGGGTTTGACGCCCCCGCATTCATCGAGATCTTCTCCAATTCCCTCGCACTTGGAATTGCGGGATTCGCCGGGAGGGACACCCACAATCGCCGCAAAAACGAGCCCCTTGGTCGTTCCCACAATCTTTCGTACCGAATCTTCATAACTGTCTTTCAGTTCATCCACATCAAACAGGTAATTCGTGTGCTTGCCACAAGCGAGATTGGTTTCCGCCGTTCCCAGTTCGGGCACGCTGTGCCATCTGTCATCTTTCAGGGAACAATCCTCCTCGTCGGAAACGATAATGATGGTGGTCACTTTTCTTTCGCGAAGGAAAGTGCTGCGCGTCCCATCATCGTTCAATGTATTTTTCAGACCGGCTGCGGCGGCAGACAACTGCTGCTCGAAATTGCATCCGGTTGTGCCCACATTTGCCAGACAGGCAACGGCGAGCGCCTTGTCGTCCCAGTCTCTGTCCACAAACTCCATATTTCTTTCCTCAGGCGATCGGGGACAGCTTACCATATTGTCGTCGCCAGCCGCAGGCTCACACGTGCCCTTCTGATCGTCGCCGATATCTCCGCACACCCAGTTGGGCGGGCATTGAGCGGCATTGGCGCCACAGGGAATCACCCCTGACTCAATTTCTACTTCGTTTCCGCCCAAATACTCACTGATAAAGTCGCCATTGTTGCCCGATCCCTCACATTTCAGATCATACTCGAATTTTTTATCGTAAGATTTTCCATCATAGGAAACCCCCATATCCGACGTCGTAATGGCAATGCGGATGTTATCGGTTCCCTGAAAACCATCTCCGGGAAGTGGGTAGATCAATGTGTTGACCAGCGGGAAAAACGCGGTGGCCAGGATTGCCTGTTCCTGCTCCATCGAGTTCGAGTTGTCCACCACCACCAGAATATCCACGCCGTCAAAATCGGTGAGGCCCGGGTCCGTCTGCTTCAACTCGGTGGGTACGGGACACACCGGCGCCGGCTCCCGATTCATGCAACTCAGGGAAAATACTGTACTGATGACAAGTAGTCCCAACATAAAAAGAGATTGTTTCTTCATAATTTCCCCTCCCTTAATGGAGAATAATAAATGGCAAATTCAGCAGCGGATGTTACCGTTAATCAGTATATAAAGCAACCATTACAGTCACGTTATAACCTTTTTTTCATTCGCCCCACAACTCCGGGGCAACACCGCCCATCTGTTTAGTTGCCAACCATTGCATCGAGGTTCTGAAATACACAAATCATGCCACAGACTCAACCTGATTTATATTTTATGTTTATGTTTGTTTTCGGCATGTTGTCCGTACTCATCCACGGACGGTAAAGCGACTGCGCCGTTTGTGGACCAACTGAATTGACTCACTACCTGACAACATTGTTGACAACTGCATTGCAGGGCACTTCAATCTTCCCGCACGTCGCTTCTCTTCCTACCGATGGCCGCCGATATAAAATCGACCGTTTTCAGTCAGGAAGTTCTTTAAAAAAGGGTGAATATGTTTGACACGGTCTTCAAGCGTTGGTAGCCATCATCTTCATCAAACACAGGTTGTCTTCAAGCAGGCTGTGATATCAATTCATCAGAAAGGTTTAGCATGAAGTTTCAAGGCGTTTTTACAGCACTGATCACCCCTTTCAAGGCAGATGGTTCTCTGGACGAGGAAACATACGCCAAACTGGTTGAACGCCAAATCAACAGCGGCATCGCCGGCATCGTCCCCTGTGGCACCACCGGCGAAAGTCCGACACTGAGTCTGGATGAACACGAGCATGTCATTGATGTCGCTGTAACCCTTGCCAGGGGAAAATGTACGGTCATCGCAGGCGCGGGTTCCAATAGTACCGCAGAGGCCACCCGGCTCTCCATCCACGCCCAGGAAGCCGGTGCCGATGCTATCCTGTCTGTGAATCCGTACTACAACAAACCATCACAGCTGGGGTTGTACCGTCATTTCAAGACTGTTGCAGATGCGGTGGATATTCCCGTGGTGCTTTATAATATCGCAGGCAGAACCGGCGTGAATCTGGAGACCGATACGCTGCTTAAATTGCAACAGGAATGCAGGAATGTTGTTGCCGTGAAGGAAGCCTCCGGCAATATCCAGCAGATGAAAGACGTGATTCGCCGGACATCGAATGGGTTCTCCGTGCTCTCCGGAGATGACGCCATGGCCCTCGAACTGATTAAAGCGGGTGGCGATGGGGTAATTTCGGTGGCATCAAATCTGTTGCCTGAAAAAATGTCGCAGATTGTTTCACTGGCCCTGGCGGGCAAAATTGACGAAGCCTCCGCTCTCAATGATGAGCTCACATCGTTATTCGAGGTGCTTTTTGTTGAAACCAACCCCATCCCGGTAAAAACCGCCATGGCGATGATGGGGCTGTGCGAAGAAGTTTTTCGCCTGCCTCTGTGTGAACTGTCCACCGAAGACAACCGCGCTCGCCTGACCACCGTCCTGAACGCTCTTCATCTGCTGTGAGTGGACCGCCAGGTGGGTGCGCACAGAAATTCTGTTTTATATCTCAAATCCACCACGTCTGAGTCCGCGCGGGTGGGCTGGCGCCTCCTGACAATGCTGCTGGTCCTGGCCGGACTCCCGGGGGCTGTACTGGCTGTCACTGATAACGCCCCGGGCGCTGGAAACATCACCGCATCCCCGCTCCACCTGCAGGATGTCATCACCATGACCATCGGCCTGGTCGGCGGACTCGGCATATTTTTACTGGGAATGGAGTTTTCAGAGGAAGGACTGAAACACGCTGCCGGAGACAAAATGAGGGCAGTCCTCTCCACCCTTACCTCAAATCGCGCATTGGCACTGGTGGTAGGTGTTGCCGTAACGGCGCTGCTGCAGAGTTCAAGCGCGTCCACCGTGATGCTGGTCGGATTTGTGGAAGCCACGGCCATGAATCTGTTTCAGGCCATCGGTGTCATCATCGGCGCAAAAATCGGAACAACGATTACTGCCCAGATTATTGCATTCAATCTGGCGAAATACGCATTGCTGCTGATTGCATTCGGTGTTCTGGTAAGAGCGACCGGCAGACGCAAACGCACCCGAAAACTGGGACAGATCATCCTTGGATTCGGCATGATATTCTTTGGCATGGGTGTTATGAGTGATGCCATGCGACCGTTGCGCACCATGCCGGCATTTGCCTCGCTTCTCATTCATCTGGACAGCACGCCTCTTCTGGGAATTCTGATTGCCACCGGCTTCACCGCGCTGATTCAATCCAGTGCCGCAACCATCGGTCTGGCCATCGCACTCTGTGCTGGAGACGTCCTCCCGCTGCAGGCTGCGCTCCCCATCGCGTGGGGCGCCCATATTGGCACCTGTGCAACTGCACTTCTGGCTTCGGTCGGCGCCGGTCGCGCGGGAAAACAGGTGGCAGTGGTGCATCTGCTCATCAGCATTTCGGGCGTTGCCATCGCATTTCCGTTTCTGGGACAGTTTGTTGCCGCATCGAAGTGGTTGACATCCCAATTGGGCTCCACATCCACTGCCCGGGAGCTGGCCAATGGGCATATGCTGTTTACCATTGCCACGGGGATTGTCCTGCTGCCTCTGGCGCATCCGCTCCAGCGTCTGACAGCGTGGCTAATTCCCCTTAAAAAAGACGATATTCAATTCAAACCCAAATATCTGAGCACCCGCGCGGTGAATATTCCGGACGTTGCCCTCGATCTCGCCCATCGGGAGATCATTCGCCTGAGTGGCATCGTCCGTAAAATGCTGGAAGACGTAATGCCCCTTCTGGAAACGCCCTCGCCGGAAGCGGTGGGCAGCATGGATAAAGAGGATGACAAAGTGGATATTCTCGAAAAAGCCATCCGACCCTATCTGGCCAGAGTCGCTCAGGGCGACATTTCGGAATCTCTTGTTTCAAGGGAACACGCATTCATCGATCTGGTGCAGGACCTCGAAGGAATCGGCGACATCATCACCCGGGAACTGGCGCGATCCTCGCAAAAACTGGACCGGCACAACGTGGTATTCAGCCCGGAAGGTCTGAATGAGCTGAAACAGTATCATCAACGGCTGATGCAGAAGTTTGATTTAATCGTTCATTCCGTACAGGACCTCAATATCGACCTCGCCGGCGAGCTGCTGAACCATATGGAATCGGACCAGGCCCTGGAACGCACCCTGAAACGCAACCATCTTGAACGGCTGAACACATTTCAGAAAACAACCGTGGAAACCAGTGCCTATCATCTGGCTGTCCTCAACAACATGCGCGCCATCAGTGAACGCATCGATCATATGGCGCGAACCATCGTGCTGGATTTGAAGTAGCCACAGAACCGAATCAATATTCTGTTGATGGAGGCGGAATAGCCGCGTCACCGGGATCGGTCACGCAACCCGCTTCGATCAGAGCATCTGACTGATATGCATGACATGTCCGCAATAGTAGCAGCGAACGCGTTGATCCCCGGCCTTGATCATTCGAGGCGACACCGACTCTTCGTACTCCGGCCTTGAGATGCACCCCTTGTTGGCACACATCATCCCGGGCACGTCACACACACGGTCCGGAAGACTCAATTTGTATTTCTCTGTCACCGAACCGTTCTCAATGACATTCACAGTGCATCCCGGAGACACCGATGCCACAACTTTCAGTTCGTGCTCTGTCAGCCGACGGTCCTCAATCATGAGCATGCCCTTGATGTCCGACGGTCTGCTGGTGGGTTTCACCGTAGCGGCGCGATAAATATCCCGTCGTTCCCGAACCTTCAGCACCTGGGTCAGAATTTCCTCTTTGTATGGCGCCATATGATCCACCACGACGCCATTGTTCCGGATGGGCCGAATGGACAAATCTTTGCGCACCGGCTTTTCCCGAATGGGCAACACCTGGAGAAAATCCTCGTTACTCTGCGATACGCGTACCGTCTCGCCCTCAAAATCATCCCCCATCAGCCCCAGGGAAAGCGCCAGTTCGGTCAATCGCGTGGGCACACCATTTCCCGCCTGAATTTTGTAAAGCGCCCGTGGGTGTTTATCCAAATCCGCCGTGATGGACGGCGCCCCCTTGTCAACGGGCAGCGGGTGCATCAATCCAAAATGGTCCCGGGTCACCCTCATGATTTTTGCATTGAATTCCGATATGGCCTTGGCCTTGTCATATTCCGACAAATCCGGCATTCGCTCTTTCTGGATGCGGGTCTGGTAGAGCACATCGGTCTGTCTGGCCGCTTCGGCCAGGGTTTCATGAACAATCACTTCCACACCGTTTTCTTTCAGCATTTCCAGCAACGCCCGTGGCATAGCCAACGATGGATGGGAAAACAGGTGCAGGCGCACGCCTTCAAATGCCATCAACGCCACCGCAAGGGAATGAGCGGTGCGTCCGTACTTGAGATCTCCGGAAATGCCCAGATCAAAATCATCCAGACGTCCGAGATGTTCACGAATGGTAAACAGATCCAGCAGTGTCTGGGTGGGATGTTCATGCTTGCCGTCCCCGGCGTTGAAGATGGGAATCCCCAGATGCTCCGCGGCAAACCGGGCCGAACCGTCAAGGGGATGTCGCATGATGACGCAGTCACACAGATATGCCTCGTACATATCGAGGGTATGACGCAGCGACTCTCCCTTTTTCACCGATGTTCCCTCCACCCCGGCAAATCCGGTGACATTGAGTCCCAACCGCTGGGACGCCACCTCAAAGCTGGTTCTGGTGCGAGTCGAATTCTCGTAAAAAAGCAACGCCGCCAGCATGTCCTTGCCGTCAGCGAGTCGATATGTGTTCACGTCTTTTCGCTGCAGCGCCTGTTTCATCAGCGCTGCTTTGTCAAGTACATAAATGAGTTCGTCTTTGGTGAAATCCTGAATTCCGGTAAAATCTCTATTGGCAAACGCCATGTAATTAACCTCGGCAGAAGGAGGGCTGCGCCCGTTGTGGCTCCGGGCGCACATGATAGTACAAAATACACTGAGGGAACACCGTATTCTACAGTTCCGTAAATAAAAGAAAGAAATTCACCGGAATGAAACGTTCATGCCCCGAGGGTCGAGATGCATCTCTCTGAACCACACCCCGATTTCACCCTGAAATCACATTGATGAATCGCGTTTAAATTCAGTGGGCAACGGACACTATTCCCCAGTACCTTTGTAGAGTTTAAATCGTTTGTAGGCCAGCGCCGACATCCTGAGCAACAGCAACCCATGTTTGAACCGATCAATTTTGATGTCGCCATATTCCCGGTTTCGATATCGGATGGGCACTTCACAGATTTTCATATTTCGTTTCGCAGCCCCGAAGAGCAAATCGAAGTCTCCAAACGGATCGAAATCCCCAAAAAAGGTGCGCCCTCTTTTGATGGCTTCGTAGTCTTCCTTGAACAGCACTTTAGTACCGCAAAGCGTATCGGTGAGCCGCTGATCGAGCAGATAAGAAAATACCCATCCAAAGAAGTGGTTCCCCAGCATGTTCAAAAACCGCATGGCATCTGATTCCATCGGATAAACCAGCCGCGTGCCGTTGATGAACTCTCCGCGCCCACTGACCAGCGCATTGTAGAACTTGGGTAACTCCTCGGAGCGCACGGTAATATCCGCATCGAGAATCATCAATACATCGCCGGTGGCGGCATCAAACCCCATGCGCACCGCATCCCCTTTTCCCTTGCCCGGCTGCACCATAACTTTCACATCGTCGAGTCTGGGATTGAGTTCATTCACGATGGCGATACAGCGTTCAATCTCTTCCACCGTACCATCTGTGGAATGGCCATCCACAAAGATCAGTTCGGTGCCTCTGCCCATTTTGGGCACAGTCCGAAAAATTTCTTCAATGTTTCCCCGCTCATCCTTGCAGGCCACAATCACCGAAACCTTGTAACTCTTTTTTTTCGGCGCTTTCCGGGGACGCGCGACAATCAGTTCGTTTACGGCAAACCGGGAAATGCCCGGCAATGAACCGACAAAGTCATTGAACAACACCGAAACCACGGGAATATTCACCGGGCACAGCATATCCCGACCGGTTTTGACGGCCTCGAAATCTGTCAGGGCAAGGAGATTCTTGAGGTCCTGCAATTCCAGCCAGTTCTGCTCCCGCTGCCGCGGTTTGATTTTCAGAAATTCCGCCACCTTGACAAGGGGGGACCAGATATAATTGAAATCTGTCACAATCACCCGGGTTTTTTCGGTGCACACCGTTTCAAGCAATCCCAGCACCCGCTGAATATCCACAAGGTCGCCAACAAGATTGGAAATGAGCACATACTCAAATGTTTCCTGAATATCCAAATCGTGCACATCGGCATGAACGAATTCAAGCTCCGGGTGTCGCTTGCGGGCACTTTCCAGAATGTTTGCACTGAAATCCACCCCCATGCCGCGTCTGGGCTCCAGAGATGCCAGCAAATCACCGAGACCGCATCCCAGTTCGAGTACCGTGGCGCCTCTGGGCACATTGAATCCAACCAGTTTTTTCAGACGGCTGTTGTAATATCGTTTAAATGGGCCGGGGTTTTCATGCTGCAGAGCAACCGAATCAAAAAAGTCCCTCCGCTGTTCGGACAATTTTTTATCTCTTTCCAGAACCGGATATTTCATAGATGTTCTCGCTAAGCTGTTATCTGGGTTACGTTGTCTTCCACATTCCTTACCGGATGCTCCACTGATATGCCATGATGTGTTCAAAAGGGCAACTCTCCGACAAAAAAGAACTGTAATGTTCGGCAATTCAAAATTGGCATTTCTTTCACTTCCCAGTATCATGATAACATGACACATCCAGCAGAACAGGCCCGTGGTCACATCATGTCGGCATTGAGTACCTGTCAGGAAGACGCTTCTCTTGCGGACCGTCTCAGGGACCTGACGCGTCTACTTGCCAAAGCACAGCGACGATTATATCCCGCCGGACAGCTTCCGGTGAATTCACCGGGATGTGTGGACATGTTGCGCCGCGCCATGGAAACCCTCGCCCAGGCACTTCAGATACTCCAGGACATTCAAGTGGACTCCGGTACCAGTCACCGGGCTGCATCCTCGATTGCCGCCGCCCTGAAACTGCTTCACCCGCTGGTGCATGCCGCCCCCCCCCACGAGGTAAAAGTCTCCAAAAAACCATCCATTCCGCCGTATGTGGATGAAGTGAGCGTGGATACCATGCTCTCCACCGGCAGCAGTCATCAGATCTACAATGGATTTTCTCAGAATGTCCGGGACGGTGGGATTTTCATCGCCACATTCGAACCCCGGCACAAAGGCGCTGATGTGCTGGTGAATTTCAAATTGCCTGAAAACAAAATCATCTCCACAGCGGGTGTGGTGCAGTTTGTCCGGGAATACAATCCGAACCGTCCCGATGTACCGCCGGGAATGGGGGTCAAGTTCAGAAACCTCACCCGTGCCAACCAGCAGGCCATCGAAGAATTTCTCGAAACCCGTACCGCCATGTTTTACGACGACTGATACCGCTTGCGGAGTTTCACCATGGCCAGCAACACAGCGGTCACCACCACCAGCCCCCCTCCCAGCAGCGCCGGCGAATGTCCATTCTGCAGCACGTCATCCATGAATCCCGGCTCATATCGCGACAACAGACACCACAGCAGATTGTTCACCAGGTGAGCAAGCATCGCCGGCACGATACTGCCGGTAATGAGCACCAGCGCTCCCAGATAGCACCCCAGCAGTCCTGCGGACATTCCCTGCAGCCAGCTGAAATGCACCAGACCGAACAGGATCGCCGAATAAATGACCGCGAAATGGGCAGGCATATCCCGACGGAATGACTGAAGCACCACTCCCCTGAACATCACTTCTTCGGAAATCGCCGGGAGAAGCGACAGGGCAATGGTAATGGCCACAAACCCGGCGGGCGTCGCCGCGGCAATGGCATCGGAGATGTCCCCCATGGCGCCTATGCTGAAAAAATCCGGTTTCCATTGATGCAGAAGACTCGCCACCTCGTCACCGAGCGCCCCGGCAAAGATAACGCCCACCACCGCAAGCAGGCATAGCAGCGGTGAGACCATATGCAGCCGGATGGCTTCGAAAATCCGGTTTCCGGTTCTGTTCACCGTCCAGAAGGCGCTTCCCATGAACGCCACAAACACCAGCACCGCCTGCACCGACAACGTCACCGGCATCGGAAAATTCGAAGCCTGCTGCAACGTCAACTGCCAGACGAACACCAGCAGAAACATCAGTACAACCCCCACGAGTACACCCAGCATCCCGTGCCAGAATCGCAATTCTTTTTTTGGAAATGGCGTGGGCAAGGCGTTATACCTTGTCACGAAGACGAAGCACCAGCATGGTGAATCCCAAAGGCAGAACGCTCAGCAATCCGTTCGCTATGGTATTCAGCCGCCACGATTCGTTATCGAAACCAAAGAGCATAATTTTATCCCAGGTCACGTCCCCGGCCAAATCCATCAGTGCCCCGAGCCCCCAGCGCATGCAACTGGGATCGAGAATACCCACCAGTCCCTGCTCTCTGAGGGAGGGAATCCGAATCACAAACCCGGAAAAAGCCAGCATAATCACCAGCCATGCCAGCATGAGGAGCAGCGCCAGCTTTCCGGACTCCGCCAGGGTCGAAAACATCAGACCGGCCGTGACCCCTCCCAGCTGCACCGACAACAGCACCAGAAATGAAGATTCAAAATTAATATCCACATTCACCACGAACGTGAGCACCGCCGCAATGGATGCCGCCTGAAACACGCCGAACGCCCCAAGAAACACAAACTTGCTCATCACATAGGATGGAATCTTCAGATTCACCATCCGCTCTCTGAGGTAAATGGCACGCTCGGAATGCATCATTTCAATGGCCGGGAAGATGCCAAAGAAAAACGCCAGCAGATTGGCAATGAACAACAGCACGTGACGTTGATCGGGTTTGCCCAGCAGCAGTGCCAGAAACACCATCATCACCGGCGCCCCCAACGCCGCCCCCACCAGCCATCCCACATCCCGGGTGTACAGTTTGGTCAACCGTTCGAAGAAAATAAGAAACTGCCGAAGCCCCGGTTTGCGCACCGCGCTGGCCACTGGCGGCGTGGTTGCTGTCTCTCTGGCCGCCCGCTGCACCACAAATTTATCGTACCACCCGGTTTGCTTGAAATCGGACTGCATCCGGTCCCAGTCCGACTCATCCATGCCCTTGGGCGTCAGCTTCTCAAACAGCGAATCGGGATTATCGTCAGAGCCAAAGCGCTCATAGGCCTCGGTGGTGGGGCCAAAATAAATGAGACGGCCTCCCACTCCCAGAATCAGCGCGTTGTCCATCAACTCGTAAATTTCCTTTGCCGGCTGGTGGATGGTCATAATGATGGTACGCCCCTTTTTCGAGAGCTCCTTGAGAATCTCCATCACACTTTTGGCATCCGACGACGACAGGCCGGATGTGGGTTCATCGAGAAACAGAATCGCCGGATCGGTCACCAGCTCCATGGCCAGGTTCACCCGCTTGCGCTGCCCACCGGAAAGAACGCGGGATTCCGGTCCGCCGATGATGGTATTGGCGCGATGGGCAATGTCCAGTTCCTGCAACACCTGCACTACCCGGTCGTGAATCTCCTGTTCGCTCAACCCCCGCATCCGCAACTTGGCCGTGAAATAGCACGCTTCGTACACCGTGAGCTTGCGATGCACAATATCGTCCTGGGGCACATACCCGATATGGCCCCGCATGGCATCGAACTGCTGATGAAGATTGACGCCATTAATCAGCACACGTCCCACCGTGGGCTGCATGTTTCCGTTCATGTTTTCCATGAGCGTGGTTTTCCCCGCACCAGCGGGGCCCATGAGGGCCACAAACTCACCGGGTTCAATGGTGAGCGACACATCCCGCAGCAAACGAATCCCGGCTTTCACATCGTAGCACACCCCCTGCACTTCCACCCGGGTGGACAACCGGAGGTCGTCGCTTTCCACCGCGCCGTCCGGAGCGATTCGCAATCGAACCGGTCCAATCTGTATGTAATCCTTCGATTGAATGACAACCGGCCTGGTCACCCGGTTGCCGTTGACAAATGTACCGTTGGCGCTGTCCAAATCGACCAGTTCATACCCGCCGGAGCGAAGTGTCAGCTTGGCGTGGTGCCCGGAGACCATGGGGTGATTCACCACATACACATTGTCCGGCAGCCGGCCAATGGTGATGACGCCGGTGGTGGCTCTGATAAGTTCTGTTGGCATACCTATTTCCCTCCGGACTTCGGCATTTTGCCCTGGGGCACCACCGCTTTGCGGGACTTGAGGGCCACCGCAATAATGGACACGGCCACCAGCACCACAAGCAGGCCCACCAGCACCACGATGGCATTCAGCGCATCGGCGCCCTTCGGCGGTTTGGCCACCTGAAACTCATCTTTACTCTCGCCTTTCCGGGTCCACTTGTTCGACACTTTCACAATTCCGGTTTCCACCGCCTTGTTCAGCTCCCCCACCACCCGGTACGGAGTCGCCGAATCCGTGGCCAGCTGCTGGTCGCCCACCCGAATCACGATTTGACCGGGCGCACCGCAGAACCCGCTGCCGTCAACCGTCAGCCTTGCTTTGCCGCTGTCTATCTGTTCACGGGTGGCCGACGCGGGATAAAACGCGGTAATCACCGGCGTGGGTTTAAGGGACGTACGGGCCCGGAACTTGATGGGATCCTGCGCACTCCCCTTGATTTTAAGTACCGACACGTGCTCGATTTGTGGCGCCGGTTCATAACACATGAAGTTGACCAGCAGGCGGTACTGACTGCGAACCCGGTTCCAGAAGGTTTTCTGAACGAAGGTATTGTAAGAAGACGCGCTTTTTTTGTAGATAGACTGTCCACCGGTATTCTGCGAAAGCTCGTACAACCCGTTCTCCACTTTATGGGCATTGGTGAGGGTGTCGTACTTCCGATCGAGTTTGAATCCCACCGTCCACACCGGGACCACGCCCGCCGCATGAGAATCCTGCACGCAGTTCCCTTTGCCTTCCCCTTTATCGGCGCCACCGGTAATCACCACAATGGCTCGATACTTGTCTTTGCTGGTAAACGCTTCAATGCTCTCCGATACCGCATCACACAACCGCCCGGCCTTGTCCTTGTCATCAATGGCGGAAATGCCATCAATCACCGAATACAGCTTGGCGGCATCCCCGGTGAACCCGGTGCGCAGCTGGGATTCCGCCCCCGCCGTGGTTGGCGGAAAGGTGGCCACCGCCACTTCATCTCGCTTCATATCCATGGCGCTGATCAGATTTTTTGCGGTTTTTTTCGCGGTGTTGAACTCGTCGGTGTAGGAACGGGAGACATCGATGAGAATCAGCACCTGAGCGCCGGTCCATCCAGCCACCGTTGACTGGGCGCCTTTTTGCGCCACATTGGAAATCACCCCCCCCTGCTCTTCTCCGAATTCATCCATGCTGATGACAAATGCGGAACCGGGCAGATTTCTGACGTATTCGCCCCCGTCAATCAGGTCCACAAACACGGCTGTCTGCCCGGGAAATCCCCCGGGGTTGATTTGCCAGTGAACCGTCTGCCTGGCAAAGGCCTCGTTTCCAACACTGAAAACACCGAGCATCATAAGGGATGCCCACATTAAAGATGTACCGTTCCGTTTCATAAAACCCGCCTTTTACTTAATGATCTTATTCCCAACGATTGTTTGAGCCATGGTCATCATCCGCGAATCCGCATTCAAGTCAAATTTGTATATTGAATTAGCACACTCCTGTAAAACCATCAAACATACTGTCTGCAACAATCTGTCACTTTTCTGCTTTTCCCTCATGAAACCTCGCGATAATTCAGAGAAATTGAACCAGGCACGCCCATAGACACGACCCCAAGCACCCGGGACACGGTTCCGATGTCGGCAGGAATGGCGGTACCACTGAAGATTTTTTCGCTCAAAGGGAGGGGTACAGGGGGGATTTCGGCGGGGCCGGACGCCCTTAGTACAGCTTCCCATAAGTCAGGGACCATCTCACTTGCTCCAATCGCCGATGACTGCGTTGCGCCTCCTTGAATTGGCGCTGCCAGTCCTTCGTCAGCGCGTCTTGCCCTCAGCGCCTGGCCCTGCGTGATTTGGTCCCCAACTTACGGAGCGCTGTACTAAGTCCTATGAATTATTATCATCATTGGATGAATCCAAAATGGTTGACCCGCCATCGCAAACCGGTAGGCTGAAATTTCTGTTTTCAGGGCGCATTACATCGTAGCCGAAGATGAAATGCCTCAACGACTGATTTGGCTTTTTTCTGTAAGGAGATATTGATGCCAACCACAAAAGAAATCATCGAGTTGACCGAAAAATATGGCGCAAACAATTACCATCCGCTTCCTGTGGTGTTCGCCAAAGCCGAAGGCTGCTGGGCCTGGGACATGGAAGGAAACAAATATATGGACATGCTGAGTGCCTACTCCGCATTGAATCAGGGGCACCGCCACCCCAAAATCGTGCAGGCCCTCAAGGACCAGGCCGACCGCTGCACCCTGACCAGTCGTGCATTTCACAACGATCGGTTGGGCGACATGTACAAAGCCCTGGCCGAGATGACCGGCATGGAAATGATTCTGCCCATGAACTCCGGCGCCGAAGCGGTGGAAACAGCCATCAAGGCCGTGCGCAAATGGGGCTACACCCAAAAGGGCATTCCCGATAACCAGGCCGAAATCATCGTTTGCCATGGCAACTTTCACGGCAGAACCACCACCGTGGTGAGTTTCTCCTCCGATGAAGAGTACAGAGCCGGGTTCGGGCCGTTCACACCCGGATTCAAAATCATTCCCTATGGCGATGCCAAAGCACTGGAGGAAGCCATCACGCCCAATACCTGCGCGTTCATGGTGGAGCCGATTCAGGGCGAAGCCGGTGTGGTCATTCCCCCGGAAGGATACCTCAGAGCCTGCCGCGACATCTGTGATAAAAACAACATCCTGCTGGTGGCCGACGAAATCCAGACCGGATTCGGCAGAACCGGCAAAACCTTCTGCGTGGAGCACGAAGGCATCCGTCCCGACGTTTTCTGTCTTGGCAAAGCCCTCTCCGGCGGCATGCTGCCCGTATCGGCCGTGGCAGCCAACAAAAACGTACTGGGCGTCTTCAAGCCCGGCGAGCACGGTTCCACCTTTGGCGGTTCGCCGTTGGCCTGTGCAGTGGCCATTGCCGCCCTGAAAGTAATCGTGGAAGAAAACCTGGTGGAAAAAAGCGCCACCAAAGGCGCCTACTTCAAAGAAAAACTGCTGGAGATGAACTCTCCATACGTGAAGGAAATCCGCGGCAAGGGCCTGTTCATCGGCGTGGAACTCACTAAAGAAGCCGGACCGGCCAGACCGTTCTGCGAAAAACTCAAAGAGTTTGGCCTGCTGTGCAAAGAGACCCACGAGATGACCATCCGCTTCGCCCCGCCCCTCATCATCTCCCAGGAGGACCTGGACTGGGCCATCGAACAGATTCGCAAAGTCCTGGTTCCCTGATAGTCACGCCACCCTTCCTCCCCATTTTGCCCTGCGAAGCGAATCCGACCAGACAACCTGCTTCCGGCAATCGAATTCAGATAAAGTTTTACGGTTGCAGAATTTTGTCAGACCCATTCATCATTCATAAAACCCGCATGGTTGCTGGACAATCCATGTTATTCGTAATGCGAACCAATAACCCGAAAGATTGTGCACCCAGGTGCAACATCTTTCTGTTCTCTTGAATCCGGAAAAACTCTGAAAATGGAACCCGGGTTCCATTTTTAATATTTCTGCAATTTCAGAACGAAATATGTGGATGCAGAATGGTGGGAATGATACCTCGAAAATTATTCAAATCAAGAAAATAGCCACGCAGAGGCGCGTCTCCGTGCAGAAATAATTGCCTTCGAGACGCCGCCAACATGACGTCGGCTCACCATCAGCGGTCAGGGCACGTATCCATCGGAGAGGGTCTGGAGAAAGGTAACCAGCGCGGATTCTTCCTGCAGGGTCAGCCCAAGGTCCCCAGGCTGGGTGGAAACATTCTGAGGCATCTCCGCGTCCGGCCAGGGAACCCCCATCCATCCAGCCCCGGGAACGTCCCGGGTGTTGTAGAAATGAACCACCTGTGCCAGTGACTTGAAATATCCATTGTGCCCATACGCTTTAACAAATCCACCTCTGCCCGGTCTGCGGTCGACATTTCGCAGGCTGGGAGTGCGATGTTTACCCCACTCCGGTTCGTACACCTCCGGGCCGTATCCCAGGTTTTTCAGCGTGGCGCCAAGTCCCGGATCCATCCAGTCCGCACCATCGGGATTCCATTCTGCCGACATGGTGTAAAAGGGATTGTTTTCATTTCGCGGCACGCCGAGGTTGGCATACGAAAAATCGGTGAACAGCGGATGGGCATTGGCCGCAGAAGAAGTGACCGCATGACAGTCGGCACAACCGGCGGCGCCTTCGAACAGCATCAACCCCTGAAATTCCGCTGCGCTCAACGATGTCGTCCCCCTGAGATACGCGTCGTACTTTGACGAGTACGGATTGACTTCAGCGGAATGTTCAAAAGCAGAGATAGAAAAGCCAATGCGCGTATATGTGCCGCCAACATCACCGTCACAATCAAGGGAGCCGGGGCCCCATACCTTTTCAAAGAGTCTGCGATACGGTGCACTTTCCACCGTCTCACACACCGCGAGTGCATTGGCATTGTTCTGTTCCAGCGGATTCAGAAATGGCCCAAGGGCCTGCTCCGCCACCGGGTCCCCAAGGGTCCATCCGGTGGCCCGACCATCCCAGAACAGCCCCCCGGTCCATTCGGATTGGACAGGGTTGTAGTCCAGAATGGGAACATCTCCCGCGTATGCCGCTGCCGGCGGCTTCCGGTTGCCAAACCGGGTGTTGACCGCCCCCGGATACACTGCGGTCTCCAGATTAATGATGGAGTTGGGACCGGTGAACCCGGTCTGTTTTCCGTGACAGCTGGAACAGGCCTGCCCCTCCGGATTCGATAAATCGTGGTCGTTGAATATGGCCTTTCCCAATTGCTCCATGTTGCTCAGGGACCGTTGCGCCTGAACCTGGAAGGGAACCAGCCCGATGCCGGAAACGAGCACACTCACAAAAACTGCGAACCATCTGTTTATCATTTTTTTCCTCCCTCTGTTGCTGCCGGTGGAAACCTGTTTCCCCTTCAGGTTCGGACGAATAATAAGTGGGTCTTCCATCAGAAATAGAAAAAGGAATTCCGCCGGCTGTTTTGAATTGCGCACCGCAGATTGCAAGATTTGCACCTGGGCAGAAAGGGAACCCCTGCCGAAATTTTTTTGAACATTATCTCGACATTTCCGACGATGACCCGACCAATTCATCGAAACGCTCGACAAAATGGACGAGTTATTCTCCTTTCCTTCCGGTCAGGTATCCGTTGACCGGTGCCTGACACCGGTTTCCCTGAGAAGCGAACCGGTACCGGAACCCCTTGCAACCGAAATACGGTTGTGGTGACAACATTTTTTATTGAAAACCACAACGAACTGACGCCATTTGCGCCAGCAGCCGGTAGACTGCATATACAGTTTCAGGCTGGCTTTTTATCGGTGTTGCCAAGCAGCGCCCGGTAAATAACAGCACCAATAACGCCGCCCACCAGCGGCGCCACCCAGAAAAGCCACAACTGAGAAACGGCCCAGTCCCCGACAAACAGGGCAACGCCGGTACTGCGGGCGGGATTCACCGATGTGTTGGTAACAGGAATGCTGATCAGGTGAATCAGCGTCAACGCCAGTCCAATGGGGATTGGGGCGAAGCCGGCGGGTGCCCGGTCATCGGTGGCCCCCATGATGACGATCAGAAACATTGCGGTCATGACAATTTCAGATACCAGACAGGCAACGAGACTGTACCCTCCCGGAGAATGATCGGCATAGCCGTTGGATGCGAATCCGGATGCAACATCAAATCCCACTTTTCCAGAGGCGATAACAAACAGCGTTCCGGCTGCGAGAATCGCCCCAACAACCTGGACTGCTATATAGGGTCCAAGTTCTTTTGCAGGAAATCTCCCGCCTGCCCATAATCCCAGGCTCACAGCCGGATTGAGATGGCAGCCCGATATGTGACCGATGGCATAGGCCATGGTCAATACGGTCAACCCGAATGCCAGCGACACCCCCAGCAGGCCAATACCCACATCGGGAAATGCTGCGGCGAGCACCGCGCTGCCACATCCGCCAAGCACAAGCCAATAGGTGCCAAAAAGTTCTGCGATCAGTTTTTTAGTCATACACTCCTCCAGATTTACCAGTGGCGCCAATGGCGCATTTTTCGGACAGCAATCAAACAAATGGAATATGAGTTATTTACGCCAATTTTGCCAGAGTGTCTGTTTAAAGTGCAGGGTGTCAGATTGATATCGGTGTCCGTGTCGGATGAAAAATCAGACGACTTTTTGTTTTCCGAGGCAGTTCCGTTGTCGCTGTCGGGACGAATCAATATTCTGATGAATGGGAAGAGACTACTGCGATCAGTAGTTGGGCGGGGGTTCGCCGATAATGGATTCAACCACTTTGCGAAAAGCGGCCAGTTTCTCCGGGGAATCGGCTTCCATTGCGGCGGCAGTGACTGGTATTTTGGTGCCGTGTGCCAATTTCATTTTCCCAACCAACCCTTTTTTTTCTGCCACCAGATTATAATATTTCATCAGGCGCTCACCCATTTGAAACCTCCTTTTCAAAGAACTCCCGGTATGCCTTCCGGTACGGATCGGCCTCCGGGCCGAATTTGTCTGGCGGTTGAATCAGCCATTCACAACAATCGTCCCCTTTGCCCATACATTTGGGTTCAATGGCAATGAGTGGTGATCCGAAAAAGGCGGTGCACCATCCCGAAGCGTATCCCATAATAGACCAGCAGACCGGTTCGTTATGAATATCCCGAAAACTCAGATGCTGTTCCGCTTCGTACGAATTGGTCCAGACACCGGTGAAGTAGAACTCTCCGGTTTTCCGGTCGAATCGGATTTCCCCTGGTGTGGCCTGGACAATCCCTTCATAGGTATGAATCACCGGGCCCGATGCCAGCAAATCCATCTCGCTGTCAAATTTAAACGCAAGTTTCATCTGAATGAAATCGGCAAACCCATTCTGATAGCCGAATTTCAAGAATAACTCGCGTGCGGCATCCATTCCCAACTGGCGTATCAGATTCTCACGCAATAGACCGATTGCGCTGGAATCAAACAGAACCAATCGGGAACTTTTGAACTGGGTAATTCCCGTTGCCGGATCGAAAGACAGATCCTTCGATAAATCAAAGTCGGTCGCTTTCATAAATGGTTCCTTTCTTCTGGGCCATGCCATCTCGGTTTCTAAAAAAATACCGCATGGAGTGAATACAGTTTATCCCATTATTCGGTTCAGCCCAGGGAACAATGAGATTTTATGTAATGTATCCTGCAAAATATGAATTATGCTTCGGACCCCATCCAAAAAACGACGAAAAGGTATTCCCTCCGAATGAAAAATTTTCACTGTCAGTAAGTCTTTCATGTATATTCTCCTGGATTCTTCCAGGATGGGGGCTAAAATAACCTTTTCTCCAATTAAATTTTTTGCACGGAAGGACTGGACGAATGACAACGCTCAAACAGCTGTTGGAAGAATTGATAAAAATCGAGGGGTTGATTGCTGCAGTGGTGGTGAGCCGAGATGGCTTTCTGGTGGAAGGAACGACGCGTCAGAGAGAGGTGGACATGGAAACGATGGCGGCGATGATATCTGCGGGAGTGAGTTCTTCAGAGGTCATGGCCATCCAGCTGTCTGTAGGAGAGCCACAACTGAATATGATTGAATGTACCCGGGGCATCATTATTACTGCGACGCTGGGTGAGGATGCCGTCATGGCGGTGACAGCGGATATTGACGCAAAAATTGGCACCATTCGCTATCAATTGAAAAAGCAGCTTCCCGCCATCGCTGCGACCGTTTGACCACTGCCAGTAACGACCTGCCGCCTGCACAATTCTCTGTGTACGCCTCACGCCCTACTTGAATAGTTTTAGCTTCAAAGAATTTTTCATCAATGCAAAATGCTGGTCCTCTGATGTTCGCGCTTTAATGCAATCCCCGGGTATTTACAGATTCTCCGGCAGGCCAACTCCAAAGCGGCGATCGGTTTCATTCCGCCAGCGAAATCGCAGAAATACAAGCAGGTTTAATGCGCGCCCGCAAGGCCCGACCGAGGTGTAGCCCTCGCTACATCGACCGAGGGACTGAGTCGACCGAGGGACTGAGGACGAAAGCTTAAATATGCCGGATTTCCGCGATTGCAGCAAGGAGTCAAACCGGTCGCCGCTCTAGGAGGGGGCAACTTCGTGGTACATTTCGTCACCCAGCAACCACGCGGTGACAGTCTGATTATGGTGACCGAGGGCACCGGTGATTGTTGCGCCGGTCTCTCCAAAAGTCGACAGACCGATCATCGGCACTTCCTGCTCCTCTCCGGTCAGTTTATTCAGACAATCCTGCACTGCCTGGACCTCCATGGACGAGCATGCCAGCGCCTTGCCGTGCAGATGGCACAGAACACAATTGAAAAGCACCACTGCTGCGACCCGTTTGGGGCGGCCGGCATCGATCCAGGCCCGCTCCACGGCAACTCGCACGGAATCCACACGACTTTCTGAGTCGCCCCTCAGCAGCGTCAGGCCGATTCCCGGTGGCACGGCAGAGAAGAACGACATGGATCCATCGTCGCCGATATCGGCGGGCGAACGAACCTGCCAATACCCGCTCGTCGCGTCCAGCAACCCCAACGGATGATGCAGGAACTGGGTTTTTGCCTCCTCGAAGGTTTTTACTCCCACCAGCTCGCAGTAAACTTCTGCAGCAGGCCGATTGTCAAAGGAAAACACTTTGCGTCCTTCGGATTTGGTGATGAAGGCGCCTTTGTCAAGCACCGCAGAAAAGCAGTTTGCCATACCCGTGCCGTTTTTCAGGGAAGTTGCCAGTGCAACAATACCAAGCTCGTCCTTCATGACTCTTCCGTTCTGATACACACGTGGCTCCACAAAACGGGAGAGAGAATCTGCCGCAGAGCCACCAACAACCCTTGCGCCACGTCCGACAATGTTGGCGATGCCTCGGATAGTGTCCTCTTCGTGAAAGGTACGACCATCGTGACCCACCAGTAACGTGAACGGTGTCGCCGCGATCATCTCGACCGCAGACCGCCGCAACATCCCCAGATACAGGTACTCCGGTCTGAAATTCAGATTGCTGATTGCCTCTGTGGTAGCGGATTCTCCGGCGGCGATGGGGTCACTGCCGATGGGGCTGGCGCCGGCGCCAAAACAAATCGTCTGCTGCGGTGCCTCAAAAGACATAATCGCCACAGAACCGGTGACAATGTCTTTTGATTTATGACTCATTTCACCGGCGCTCGACATGCCCCATGTGGTCCCCCCGAGAGCCTGGTGGACGCGCTGGGCGATAGCTTCCTGATCCTTCATTGCGTCAGCGAAGATGATCGAGCAGGATGCCTTTACATTCTCGGCCTGAAGCTGGGAGAGTGCCTCATCAACAGTCTCTCCATGCCCCACGGATACTCGGATTCTGCTTTTTTTTATCATGTGGACCTCTTTCGGAGGGCGTATGTACCGATTTTTTCCCGGTACTGTACACAGGTTGCCGGAGACCGGCTTCCATTCTCATACCAACCATATGAACCGTCGTACTAAAACGTAATCCAAATGAGTTGTTAGTCAAAACAAAGTCACAACTTTTCAATCACAGGCGTCAAACGGAACCACGGCGGCTGCGCGGTGTCACCAACGACCTGGGGAATCATCGCCGGAGAATCTCACCCGTTAACGGGTTTTTATCGTCTACCCGGAGTCTCTTGTTCGGCGTGTTTTTCCTGGTCGCTGTATTGTTCCCGACGGACATTACACGCGCCATGGCATAACGGTTTGACGCTGCTTTTCCCTGGAATTGCAGGTCGGCTTCGCGGGTCAGACTCAGACAGCCTGAAAAATCACGCCGAACGCATACTGGTCGGCATACCGGTCAGCGCATAACGCCGGAAAAATGACCGGTGGAGATTTTCATGCCAGTCAGACAGCTGTAACACATTGTTTTGTCTTGATTTGCTGCAAATTTTTTTTTTACAAAAATGCAGCGAAATAAAATCACTGTGTTATATTTGCTTCTGAAAAAGTTCTGCATGCATTATTGCAGAGAGGATTTTCATGAATTATTTAAGCAATATCAACGCACTGTTCCTACTGCTACTCGGGAGAATGGACTAACCCGGCGAGTGTGTTGCTTTAAAAAACTGATAACCAGAGCCACTCAGCCGAGTGGCTTTTTTTTTAGGGGTCCCTCGGTGGATTGAAAAGCACGTGAAAAAGGAAACGAAAAGATTATGACGAAAGCACAGTATCACCGAAAGAATATCACAGATGGCAAGTATCGGCCATTTCCCAGGGTGCAGCTCGAAGACCGCACCTGGCCCAACCGGCAGATTGAAAACGCTCCGATTTGGTGCAGTGTTGATCTGCGCGATGGAAACCAGGCGCTGTTTAGCCCCATGAGTATCGAACAGAAAATGACCTTTTTCGAAGAGCTGGTTCGTGTGGGATTTAAAGAGATAGAAATCGGTTTTCCAGCCGCATCGCAAACAGATTTCGATTTCACCCGGAAGCTCATTCAAAATAACCGAATTCCCTCCGATGTCACCATTCAGGTGCTGGTACAGGCTCGGGAAGAACTGATGAAGCGGACCTTTGAAGCGCTGGATGGCGCGCAGAATGTGATAGTTCATCTGTATAACTCCACCTCTTTGGCGCAACGTCGCGACGTTTTTGGCATGAAGAAAGAAGAGATTGTTCAGATTGCAGTGAGCGGCGTCAAGATGTTAAAAAAAGAGATGGCGAAGGCCGCCTGTGGCCACTACCGTCTGGAGTACTCGCCGGAGAGCTTTTCGGGAACAGAATTGGAATTTTCGATGGACATTTCCAACGCAGTGATTCGTGAGTGGGACCCGTCTGCCAATGGAAAAATGATTTTAAACCTCCCGGCAACGGTGGAAATGTCCACCCCCAACATTCACGCGGACCAGATTGAATGGATGTGTCGACACATCGAACAGCGGGAAAACGTGATAGTGAGTGTGCACGCCCACAACGACCGGGGATGCGCTGTGGCAGCGTCGGAACTGGCGCTGCTGGCCGGAGCGGACCGGGTGGAAGGGACGCTGTTTGGAAACGGCGAACGCACCGGGAATACAGATCTGGTCACGATGGCATTGAACATGTATACCCAGGGAGTGGACCCCCTGCTCAATCTGTATGACGTGGATCGGCTGAAAAGCATTTATCAGCGGGAGACCGGCATGACCGTCCATCCGCGTCATCCATATGCAGGTGAGTTAGTGTACACAGCATTTTCTGGATCCCACCAGGATGCCATTGCCAAAGGACTCAAAGCCCGGCGCAGCGAGCATCGCGTGTTCTGGGATGTACCGTACTTGCCTATCGATCCCATTGATGTGAAAAGATCGTATGAGGCCATTGTGCGCATCAACAGTCAGTCCGGGAAAGGCGGAATGGCCTACGTGTTGGAGGCCCAGGCGGGATTTGCCCTGCCGCGCATCATGCAAATCCTGTTCAGTCAGCATGTGCAGGAAGTGGCGGACAGGACAGGTGAGGAGCTGGAGCCCGCAGAAATTGAAACCTTGTTTACCGATGAGTTTGTTAATCGCGCCGAAAAATACGCATTGGTGAATTTGCAGGTAAATCGAGATTTGAAAGCGCCAGACACCGAGCACCGAACGCGGATTGAAGCCACGCTGACCATCAACGGCGTGATGCACAACTGTCAGGCCAGCGGTGATGGTATCATCGATGCGCTGTCGATTGCGCTGCGCAACCTTGGTATTGGTTTCCGGGTCACATCATTTGACGAGCACGCGCTGGATGCCGGATCCAATGCAAAGGCGGCCGCCTATATTGGCGTACAGATGGCAGACGGACGAACCAGCATGGGCGCCGGTGTCGATACCGATATTGCCATCGCATCCGCCCGTGCGCTGCTGTGCGCCCTCAATCGGGTGTAAAACTGGCAATCCGCATGAGATGGGAATGATTATGGTTTCAGGGACTGAATACGACAGATTTTGCTGACGAATGAGCCGTGTTCTACAGAAAAAGAAATCCGTGCGGTTGTAGATTGTTATCGGCAACGCTGGCTCATTGAAGAGCTAAATAAAGCAATCAAAACAGGATGCAGCTTCGAGAAGCGTCAACTCGAATCATACAGGGCACTCACCAGCGCACTGGCTTTAACGCTGCCAATTGCATGGAACATGCTTCTACTCAGAACCCAATCTCGCTCCAATACCAATCTGCCTGCAGAGCGAATTATTCATCCGCTACGATTAAAGATAATTCGCGCCCATTCGAAGCGATACATACTTCCAGAACAACCGACTTTGCGTGATGTTGCTTACGCCATCGCTGGACTGGGCGGTCATCTCAAGCGAAATGGCCCCCCGGGATGGCAGACCCTGAGTCGCGGGTACGAAAAAATGCTAATCCTCGAGGAAGGGTGGATGCTGTCGACGTCAAGTGAAACTTGTGATCAATCATGAGACCTACGCGGGCATGACTGCCTCTCATGACCGCAGAAACATGGTATGTTTTCAAAGTTTACTGTGAATGATCTTACCTATGGTTGCAGGCTACCTTTTCGTCTTTTCTGTCGGATGGCGCGGGCGTGACAGCGCCGGGTGAGTCCGCCGATGTCGCCGATGAAGATGACGTAAATCGCCGGGATCATGAACAGGGTGAGCAATGTGCCCACCCCCAGCCCCCAGACGACGGTGTTGGCCAGGGGGCTCCATGTGAGGGAGGCGCCGCCGATACCCAGCGCCATGGGCATGAGGCCGGCAATGGTGGTGAGGGTGGTGAGCAGAATGGGTCGGATACGGAGCTTTCCAGCTTCGACCACTGCGGTCTTCACCGGTACTCCGTGTCTACGCTGGGTGTTGATGAATGACACCAGCACGATGGCATCGTTCACCGCCACCCCGGCCAGCGCCACAATGCCGTACAGCGTAATCAGCGAGAACGGATTTCCGGAAATGAGCAGTCCGAGCACCGCGCCGATGAACGCGAACGGTATGGTGAAGAAAATAACCAGCGGCTGCACATAGGAGCGGAACTGGGTGCCGAGAATGGCGTAAATCAGAAGCATGCCAAAGGCAAACAACGTGATGATGTTCGCCCACATATCTTTGAACTCCTGCATTTCACCGGAGAAATCCAGGGTAACGCCGGGATGGATCCGCTGGATTCTTTCAAACGCCCGGGCGAGTTGACTGTTGATGGTACGCGTGTCAATTTTCTTGTCGTCAAACCCGGAAAACACGGTGATGGCCCGCTGCCCTTTGTACCTTCGAATCTGCCCGCCGCTTCGCGTCATCCGGTATTCGGCCACGTCCCCCAGGGACACGGTGTAACCCGCCGGGGTAAGCAACGGCAGTCGCAGTAAATCTTCGGGCTGTTTCACCGCATCGATATTGGCCCGCACCACAATATCAATTTCCTCGTCGCCATCATACATGGTCTCCGCGATGGTGCCATGGATGGCGTTCCGCATGGCGTTGCCTACCTGGGCCACGGTCAATCCATGTCGGGCCGCCTGGTCCGCCATGACGTGAATACGGACTTCTTCATTTCCGGCAACCCGATCATCTCCCACGTCGTACACACCATCGATGCCGGCAAGAATGCCCTTGAGCTCGTTGGCCACCTGGGTCAACTCCTCGAAATAACGCCCTTTCACTTTCACTTCCACTGGTTTGCCAAGGGGCGGCCCGTTGTTGATTTTCGCCAGCTCCACCTGAACCGGCCCAGGGATGTTCACCACCTGCTGCCGCAGCTGGGCCATGATGGCGTCGGTGGTTCGGGTTCGGTCGTAGGAGGGCACCAAATCCAGCCACACCTGCCCCACGCTGGAACGGAAAATCCAGTCGTCGTCTGTAATGATGAGCCCGGCTGTGGCGTGCACCGCACGAACTTCTTTTCTGGGCAACTGCATTGCCACTTTTTCGAATTCCCGGAGAACCTGCGATGTTTCATTGAGGCTGGTGCCTTCCGGCATCGTCATCCGCACCTGGAAGGTGGCCACTTCTTCGCCCTGAAATGCATTGACGCCAACCAGCCCGATGAGAGACACGGCGCCGGGAATGGCTACCAGCAGAAACAACAGAAACGCGAGGTAGCGAAACCTCACCACCCGTGCCAACCCCCCGGCGTACGCCTCCTGAACATGCACCAGCCATTTCGGTGTGGGGCGGGGACGGCTGTGGTGACGGCCCGGCCAGTCGGCAAAGTGAGCGGGAAGAATAAAAAAGGCCTCGAGCAACGACGCCACCAGCGCCAGACTGACCACAATGGGCACGATACGCAGAAATTTTCCCATAATTCCCGGCATGAGCATCAGCGGTAAAAAGGCGGCAATGGTGGTGGCCGTGGCGGAGAAAACGGGTGAAGTCACCTCTTCGGTGCCATCAATGGCCGCCTGCTTCCAGCTCTTGTTCATCTGCCGATGGCGATAGCAGTTTTCCACAATAATGATGGCGTCATCCACAATGATACCCAGCACCAGCACCAGACCAAAGAGGGAACTGGAATTGAACGATTCATCAAACTGAAACATGAAAATGAAACAGGCAAAAAAGCTGATGGGGATTCCCAGGGCCGCCAGAAGAGCGTTGCGCATTCCCAGCACCACCAGCAGGACCACCAGCACCACCATAAATCCTGCCGCGGCATTATTGGTGAGCTTGGAGAGAATGTCATTGATCTGTTCCGAAGAATCCTGGGTGAACGCCACATGCACCCGGTCGCCAGCACGTCGGGCAAAGGCCTCGCTGATTTTCTTCACTTCGTCCGTAATGGCAATGGAGCTGCCCATGTTCTGTTTGGTGATGGTGAGACTGATGACCGGCTTGCCCGACAGGCGACTGCGGGTGTGTTCGTCTTCGAGGCCCGGAGTGATTTTCGCCACATCTCCCACCCGCAGCGACTGCCCCACGCCGCTGGCCCGGAGAATCACTCTGGCGATGTCGTCGGGCTGATCAAACTCACCGACGGTGCGCACGAACATTTCTTTTCGGCCCACATCCAGCTTTCCGGCAGGCACATTCAGACCGTGCAGGGCGATGGCGGTTTTCACCTGTTCCAGCGACAACCGCTGACCTTCGAGCTGAATGGGATTCGCCTCCACCCAGACTTCCCGCTCCCGGTAGCCGGTGAGCTGCACTTTGCTGATGTGGCTCACTTCGCGCAGTTGCTGTTTCAGATCCCTTGCCAGCTCGCCGAGTTTCTCCTCTCCCACGCTGCCGTACAGATGCACCGATATCACCGGCACCATGTCCGCGGTTGAAAAAGATTCCACCACCGTGTCTTCGGCCTCTTCGGGGAGTCCGGTGACTTTGTCCACCTCTGCCCGCAAATCCTGAAACAGACGGCGAAACTTTTCGTCCGGCATGCTATTGAATTTCACGCTCAGAAATGCCGCGTTTTCCGATGACTGCGAAGAGATGTAGTCAATTCCTTCCACGTCGCGGATTTCGTCTTCGATGGGAATGGTGATCAGTTTTTCGATTTCTTCAGGGGGCACACCGGGATAGACCTTGCTGATGAAAACCCACTGCATGTCCATTCGGGGCATCAGTTCCCGGGGTAATCCAGCCAGGGAAATCGCTCCCAGTACAATCACCGTCACCATCACCAGATTGGCCAGCACCGGATTGTGCACCGACAAGCGGGCGAGGGAGAATCGCCGATTCATTGGGCCTCCCGCCCGGCGTCCCGGATGACCCTCACCCGGGAGCCATCCGTCAGCGCATCCTGACCGGACACCACCACAGCATCGCCTTTTTTCACCCCTTCCACAATCAGCACGTCGTCCCCCACCCGCTCTCCGGTTTTCACCGTCCGTCTTTTTGCCGTGCCGTTCTCCACCACAAAAACCGTCGACTGGCCGTCTTCGGCCAGCACCACATCGCGACCGATGGCCAGCACTTCGTCGTAGGTGCCCAGTTCACAGACGGCGCGCACCACCATGCCGGGGCGCAAACTGCCTTTCCCGTCATTTCGCACCGACACTTCCACCGGAAACAGCCCGGTGTTGGCATCGGCCGCCACCCCGAGATGGGCTACGGTTCCCTCAAAGGCCTCATGGGTCTGTCCGAATGATTGCGGCGTCAGCATCACTTTCTGCCCCTCGGCCATCCGCGACAGCTGCGCCGACGACACCGACACCGTCATTTTCAGCGCCTCCGTGTCAACAATACGCGCCACCGGTACACCGGGCGACAGGGATTGCCCCACCTCCACATGCATTTCGGCCACCCGGCCATCGAACGGACACAGAATCCGCGTTTCTTTCAGGTTCTTCTGCGCCAGACGATATCCCGACCGGGCCTGATCCACCGTTGCCCGGCCACTTTCCACCTGGGTGGTGGCCATCTCCGCATCCTGGGGAGACACCATGTCGCTCTCTCTGAGCTGATTGATGCGCGCCAATGTTTTCTGTGCCTGCAAAAGTGCCACTTCCGCCTGCTGCAATGTGGCCTTTGCCGAGAGCACCGCAATCTCGTAGGTATCCCGTTCGAGGGAAACCAGTTTTGCCCCGGTTCGACACACATCTCCCAGTGACAGATGAATTTTTTTCACCCGCCCCGGCACTTCCGCATTGACAGTAACGTCCTTGCCGGCCTCAATGGTTGCCGCCCGGTCCAGTTTCTGCACAATTTTTTCCGGCGCCATCTTCTTCACCCGCACCGGAAAAGTCTCGGTCACCACTTCGCTCACCAGTTGGGCCTCCGTGGTCTGATTGCGGTTTAAATATGTAATCGTTCCGATACCCGCGAGAATCAGAAACACCACCAGCAGAATAATTTTTCCCGTACTCATCAACACACCCGTCAGTTTATTTTGAATCGTAATACCTATCCTACAGCATAATGACAGCATGGCAAGATGGCTGTTTTCAAACGTTCACGAAAATTAGCGAATCAACCAATTGCCTGAACCGCAGAGGAATCCCGACCGGGTTCCCGAAGCGCAGTGAGTTTCAAATCCAGATGGTAAGGCCAATGAAAAGATCGGCGCTGCTGGTCAGCACCCGAAAATCTTCAACGGTGTCTTCATCACTCCATTCTCTGGTTTCATTACCCACACCGATGGTTTCGAATTCCCATAAATCAAGAGATGCGCGCTCGCCAAAAAAGATGTGCACACCGCCGCCGACGCCGAACAGGAATTGCACATTGGAATAATCCTGCTCGTAATTATCCCCGTATTTGTATTTGGAAACATACCCGCCAACTCCCGTGGAGAACACAATGAACGGCTTTATCCGGCGATGACCGAACGCAATTTCGATGTAGGGCAGAATTTTGTACTCCAAGTATGTTCCAGACGTTTCTGCATCGTAGTCCCTGGCGGTAAATCCCAGAAGAAACCGACACCCCAGGGAAACGTGATCTCGAATCGAACCGCCAATACCAATGCCCAATGGTGCGCGCAGCGGGCCGGCGGTTATGGCGGACACGCCATCCAGGTCATCATCGAGGTTGTCGTAATAATCAAAATTGAACATCGAAAGGCTGAGGTCCATCCGAAATCGATTGGCGTCCGCATCGGGTGCGGACTGCCCATTTCCCGCTGGCTGTGCTTCGTATTGCGGTGAGGGGGTGGGCTCTGTAAAAGTGTCGTCAGCGGCGATTGCCATGTTTGCCCAGAGTGCGGTGAGTGTGAGAAAAATCAGTATCATTGCAAATGGTTTCATCGTGCGCTCCCTATCGTTGGATGAATATGTTTCTCGTCTTGAAATATCAGAAAGACGATATTTCAACAAGTCATTCCTGGGCACGATAAAGAACCTTCAGTAATTGGTGAGCCAGACCGCGGCGTAGGGAGGGAGGACCACTTCGGCATCCGTAACGCCGTGTTGAAAAAAATCACCCATGACATCTCCTGCCTTGTTCGAGTATGGACAGAATCGCCGTATTCCACGCCACCGGCCCGAAATGAGATGGAAATACATTGTACAACGCCGAAGGTGCCAATCCCGCCCTGGCATGTGGATTTTGAATGACCACCGCAATATCGGCGGCATCCAGCATCCCTTTGTCGTTGGGACTGTCTCCCAGCGCGATGACACGCCACAGCGACCGGGAATCCCTTTTCTGACACCAGAGGAGCGCTTCCTTCTGTCCCGCCACTTTGTCCGTCGCCCCCATCAGATGAATGAACCGTCCGCCGCGCACGGCGCGGATGCCTTCCCCAACCAGTGCCTGTTCAAACGCCTGCCATGCCTCATCGGAATCCCGCCAGAGAATCGGTTCGGTGCCCTTGCGGTCCATGGCCAGACGGGCGGCGTCCAGCGTCAATCCGGTGTGGGCCACCACATCATCGGGCTGCATATCGGCAAATCCTTCAAACCGGTAGCTGAACTCTTCCCGCAGTCTTCTGGCGAACGCCACAATGCGCTCCCGGCGAATGCCCGTGTGCGTCAGGCGATATCCCCCATCCGCCGCGTCATCCGGCAATGCCAGCACTGCACCGTTTTCAGCCACAATCGGTGCTCGGCGCACCCCGCATTCAGATATGAGGGTCTCTGCCAGCAACCGCATTTCGCTGAACGTTTTACTGGAATTGAGTACCACATATGCTCCCCTGCCGGCCAACCGCTGCAGTGCCGGCCTTGCGGGCGCCCATTGATATTCATCATTGAGCAGCGTGGCGTCCAAATCTGTCGAAATCATCGTTTGCGTCGTCCGGACACCGTTTGACCGATGGGCAGACACCTGATGGTCTTCCCCGATGAAAAATACCTCATCCGCGCGTTCGGGCATCTCGTCGAGCATCCAGCGGGTCAACCGCTCGTAGTGGGAAATAAAAAATGTCAGTTCTTCATCGTTCATCGCCCGGGCGTCCGTTCGCCCCTCCCTTTCCAGTCGAAGGCGAAGCTTCTCCTCCTGTTCGCCGCGCCAGCGGTACACTGCGTTAAAATCCGGCGGTTTCAGCATAATCAGATAGTCGAGCCGGGAAAACACCTCGGCGTACTCCGACGACAGCGCCCGGTTCACATGGGTTCGCCAGTGGCCCCCGGCATCGTGGTGACGCTCCAGGTCATTGCACGCAGGTTCCAATGCTTCGCACGGTTGCGGTTTAGCGCCAACGCACCACCCTTCAAACAGCACCACATCCACTCCTTCTTCGGGAAATGGTGTGCCCTCCCCATGACGGTCGTCAGCGCCTTTATCAAAGTGAGGCACCATCAGCGACGAGCCACTGTCATGGTGATTACGGGCAAATTCAAAAATCCTGAGGCCAAGGGCCATGTCATGGGTCCCCGGCACGCCCCGCGTCCGAAGCAACGGGTGGACATTGCGTCCCAGTTCCTCCCGTATGGCCAGGGGGTAGTAGAGATCATCAATGGACAGCACCAGGGCACGCACGCCCTGTTGCGCCAGCAATCCGGCGACACATGCGGCAAATGTGGATTTTCCGGTTCCCTGCGCGCCGTTGATTCCCACAATCGGCACCTGCTGGCTCTGACGAATCAGCGCCCGAATGCGCTGCGCCGCAAATCCGTAGTACCTCGAAACGGTTTCAGAAAATAAAGCCGCCAATCCCTCCCTATGGATGAATTCCCTGACAAACTCAGATGCCCCTGCATTCAACGTCATCAACTGTCGCATACTGTTATCTGCTTTCCCTCACGAAGTGGTTCAAATCGGACAATACTTTATTCAGAAAAATTCCGGCACACAACCCATGGCATCGCCATTGAGTTCATACCCGAAATTTAATCACGATTACAACGTAAACCGCAGACAGAGGGAGAGAAGAAATCAACACAAAAAGCCCGGATGTAAGAACATCCAGGCTCAGTGGCTTTCGAAAACTTCGAAAATATGGTTCCGGGAAGGGTTATTTCCCGAGAGATTTTTTCTCAACAGGACATGTTTGCGGCGGCTGGGGAACAACACAATCCGGCGCATCTTCCAGATGCACGGGGAATCTGGGAGTTGACCCTTTTTTCAGTGCGCGTTTGCGTTCCCGGCCTTCAGCAATTCTCTTGTTGGCTCGAATCTTTTCTGTCTGCTTACTATTTGATCCCATAACTTTACCTCCATGCACCACGCCCGGTATCGGACTGAGGTGGCGGCAATTTAGGGCGCATTGGCGCCAAGGTCAAGAAAAAACGCCACTATTTGCCATTTTTGCCCCACCAGAAAGCACCTTCAACAGCGGGGAAACGCGAAACGTTGATTCTGGCGAAATCGTTCAGACTATTCGTCCGCTGGAACGAAGGTCACATCATCCGCTTCCACCCGACCGCCTTCGTCATTGTCCGGAAGTTCCGGCGCAGATGCGGCAGATGCGGCGGAATCCGGGCTGGTCACACCGATATTCTCATCTGGAAAATCCGATGTCTGAACGGGTTCCGATGCGCCACCGGAAGCAACAGCGTCGGCATCTGCCCCGGCATTTTCGCCGTCCGCCCCCTCATTGGCCCGCTCCTCCGCGGACTGCCATCTGGAAAGGTCCACTTCACCTTTTCCCAGCGTTACCGTCTTCAGCGAACGCACAGGCTTTTCTGGTTCCGCTGCCGCGGATGGGGCATCATCCCGGAACTGCTGCAACGCCGCATCGTCCAGAAGCTGTCCCTGCGGTTTTGCGGTCGGCGCCTGTGGGGTGCACGACGCCAACATTACACCACATATGAGTAACACGAATGGTTTCATCATCACTCCATTTTGCGAATCTGCGAAATCAGCCGCTCTCAGACGAATACCGCGAATCTCAGAACGACGCAAATAAACCCATTTATGAGCGGGAAAAAAATGATGCCGGCATCACGGAACAATCTGGCCACTTCGCCATTCCGACGAAGGTTTTCCTCTCTGGTTCAGAAGCATCTGCTGCATGCTGATTGATGCTGCTGCGATGCCAGGTAATGTTGGTTGCTTACCTGGTTTCCATTGCCCATATCCTTTCAACGACATTCCCGACTTTTCCGTTATCCCTAATCGTTTGCGGCGACCGGCGCCGGGATTCGAACCGGTTTTTTCCGCTGAAAGCAGATGCAGTCTGGTGACCGCCAGCAGCCGATACCACATATGGCTGAATTTCGAAAAGGGCAACGACGCAAACAGGGACAGCACCAGTCCCAGATGCACAAGGTACACCCCGAGCGCTGCATGCTGCTGATTGAACATCCGAAAAAACTGCGCACCAAACCCCGTTGCCACCACGCCGAGGATGAGCAGGATGAAGTAGGCGTCAAATGCCGTGATGCGTCCCATCTTTCTGGCGTCGCGCCACCTGCGCAGCAGAATAAAACCACCGCCTGCAACGACAAGTATACCCGCGGCGTTGCCCAGGAGCTTTAACGGATGTACGGCGGGGAGCGGCAACGTCTGCGAACTGAACACCAGTAACAGTGCAATCATGAACGTGGTCACCGCAGCGCCCACAACGCCCCACATCACCATCATATGCCCGGCGCTTCGCTGTCTGGCAGCCGAACACACCGTCATTTTCCGGTGCAGAAGAATATCCGTTACCGACTTGATGAACGCGTTCAGTTTCATATTCAATTCAGATTCCGGAACGTGCCAATGGCTCCAGGCATGACTGCCGCTGATTCCCAGAGCGACTAGCGATCCGGCAAGCACCGGAATATTCACCAGGTAAATCATCCAATGAGGCACGAGCGTTTCAAACCGAAACGGCGTTCCCGAATATACAAAGCCGCTGACTCCGGACACCAGCAGATAAAAGCCAAACCAGAGCATTACCGGCGTCAGCACCGCCACCGGCCACCACCGGCCGATATTTTCATACATGCGTCCCGGGGTTCGAAAGACCGAGTTTTCCGATATCAACAATGCCCGCATCCCCGCCATCACATCACCGGGTCTGGCATCCCGGGGGCAATGAACACTGCAATCATTGCACTGATGACACATCCATATGGCGGGGTCCGCCTTCATCCGGTCCAACAACCCCAACTGAGCATACTGCATCTGCTTTCGGGGAAAAGCCATATTGCTCCCGGACAAATCACAGACCGCCGAACACATGGCGCATTGATAACAACCGGACACGCCGCCACCGATCAACCGATTCACCCGTTGCCGAATGCTTTGATCAATTATCAATATGTCCCGGATATTCTCACTGTACATGTTAAAATCCTTTCAATGGGTTTGCCCCGAGCGCCTCAATATCCCCCGTAAACTGTTCAATCAGCTCACATACGGCGGTCGATTCATCCCGTGCCACCTCCACCACACGAACCCTTTCCTTTTCCAGGGCCAGACGCTCCAGGGTTTCACCGATGTTGGCAATCCGGGTGTGGGCCAATGAGGAGCCCTCGATGTTGTGACACTGGTAATCATCTCCCTTTTTACATCCCATCAGCAGTACGCCGTCAAATCCCCGCGACAACGCATCCGCTACCCACACATTGTGAAAAGATCCCAGACAGCGAATTTCGATAAAACGGACCCACGGATTTATTCGGAGTCCCGCCCGCGCTGCGGCGTCCAACGCAGGTGCAGCATCGTTTTCGCACAGGAACACCAGAATGCGTGGCTTTTCGTCAAACTCATCGGGAATCTGTGGCGCCTTAATCATTGCGGCCACCGACTCCACTGAACAGGAGTCGAATGACACGATGCGCTCCGGGCAGGCGCCCAGACAGACACCGCAGCGGCGACAACGGGTGGGGTTATAAAGGGGTGTACCCTTTTCATCTTCATTCAATGCGCCATATGGACACTCTTCCGTACACCGTTTGCACTGGGTACAGCGCTGCATAAAAAAATCCGCGATCTCGGGGTCGGCAATCCGGGGCAACACCGATTCGCCTCTGGCTACGGTTTCAATACACTGTACGGCCATCATCGCAGCGCCCCTGGCATCCGCGATGCCCATGGCAATATCCATGGGCGCCCGCACGGTCCCCGCCGCATAAATACCGGTGCGCCGGGTTTCATACGGAAAACAGATGAAGTGAGAATCCGGAAACCGGTACTGAAGCTGGGGTAAATCCGGCCCCTGTCGATAGTCGAGATGCAGAATGGATGGCGTGTCCAGATGAGCGAGAGACTGCCGGCGTTCCCGGGCCTGCGCCACCTGCTGTTGCGATTCATTCTTCAGGATGGTCCGTTCCGCATCCCGCAGCATGCGCAATGCCTCGCCATCGGACGCACAGGGAATCATTCCGGTGGCGGCTACCACCATATCGGCGTCAATACTGACTGACTCCCCAAAGCTGGTATTGGCAACGCGCACCCTCGGCGCGCCATTCATCACTTCAACCCGCTCCACATCGCCCTTGATCATTGTCACATTATCCAGAGAAAGTGTGGCCCCATAAAACAGTTCCATCATCCCGGCGGCACGCATGTCCCTGAAAATCACCTGACACGCCACCCCCGGCATCAACTGCTGAACCTGATGAATCTGCTTCAGCGTCATCTGGCAGCACTCCCGCGAACAATACGGAAGCCCTGTCTCTTCCCGCGACCCCGCGCATTGGATGAACACCACCTTTTGCAAAACCGCGCCGTTGGAGGGCCGGCGAAAACTCACCGTGCTCTCAAGCAACATTTCAAATTCCATCCCCGTGACAATGTCCGGGCAGTCCACATCGTACATGGGAGCAAGCGCAGATTTGGACACCGGGATGGCACCAGTGGTCTGAATGATGGCACCCACATCAAAATGGGTGTCTCCCGCATCAACGGAAAACCGTCCGGGCTGACCGCTGATGGCGGTGACTTCTGTATCGGTCAGCAGGGTAATGCCGGTGTGCTGAATCACCGCATTTACCCATCGGGATGCAGGGCTGGGCACAGGTGCATCAAACGGCGCTCGCCATGGGACTACGGTTTTCACCTGTCGCAGATATCCTCCGGGCCATGCGTCCTTTTCCACCAGGTACGCATGATATCCCGCACGGGCAACCGCATCGGCAGCCACCATTCCACACAACCCCGCCCCCACAATCAGAACAGAACGATTCACCGGCACAGCTTCAGTTTCGCCAGGGCGCATCACTTTCAGTTCGGCCATTGCCATTACCAACTGATCCACTGCGGCGGCCTGAACATCCTCTTTTTCCGCACTCCGATTCCACGCCACCTGCTCCCGAAGACACATCCGACGCAGCACCGCATGTGGCTTCAGGGACGAGAACACATCCTTTTTATGCCGAACCGAACAGGCGGCAATCAGAATACTGTCCAGAGACTCCTTTTCAATGTCATCGCACATGGCGCCCAGGGCCTCATCGCTGCACAGTGCCGGGAATATCCGGAATGCAACACCGCCCTCTTCCAACGCCACTGAGCCAAGGGCATCAATATCAATTTCATCGCCAATGCCGCATCCGCTGCAAATGAATACCCCGGTTCTGTCCATCACAGCTCCAGACAGCAAATCAGCGCGTCCATGGCTGCGCCGGTGGCATCCCGCACCGTGGATACCACATCCATCGGCGCCCTGCTGGTGCCCGCTGCTATCAGACCATCATCGGGATTGCTCCAGATAAAACCATTTTCATCTGTTGGAAATGGCAGTGGTAGAGGATTGGCACAATGATTCGGCACCATGCCAAGGGCCAGTACCACCATATCGGCTTCGGCTTCCATGACCATGGCCTGCTCCGTGTCTTCCACCCGCAATCGCAACCCGTCCCCGTGCTTTGCAATCTTTCCCACCTTCCCTTTAACAAAGCGGCACGTTTCTCCGGATATTGCATCGGCCAGCATGGTTTCATTCCGACCGGAAAGGCGACGGTCAATGTAATACACGGTAACTTCCGCATCGGGTATCTGTGTTCTCACATACGACGCCTGCTTGATGGATGTGGCACAACAGACCTCCGAACACCAGGGCAGGTGCTGTACATCCCGCGATCCCGCACATTGGACGAACGCCACTTTTCGAGGAGGGATTCCATTGGCCTTCAGGATTTTTCCCCCTGTGGGACCGGATGGCGAAACCAATCGCTCCATGGTAACATTGGAAATCACGTTTTCCAGGTTGCCCGCGCCATACAGATGGAGGGGGGTCATGGCATAGGGACGCCATCCGGTGGCGGCCACAATGGTTTTTGCCACCAGCGTCTTTCTCGTTGCCACTGCCTGTAAATCGATGGCATCCGCAGTGCAAATCGCCTCACAGCTGTGACAGTTGTCCCCACACTCACCGCGTATCAGCAACGGTTTGAATGGCCGCACATCGGGATGCACAAAGCCGATTGCCTTCATCTCATTCATTCCCAGATTAAACGGATTCGGTGCGGATTGGGGACAGGCCGAAATGCACTTACCGCATCCGGTGCAGGCATCCGACACAAAGGCGGGCCCGGTTTCAAGGGTAACCCGCCATCCTTCTTCCGTTTTTTCCGCATCCTTGAGGACGGTATTCACCATCACCCGGATTCGCGGATTTTCAAATAGGCGCCTGCCATGAATCTCCATGCCGCAGCTGGGCGGACAGAGCTTTGGAAAGTACTTTGCCACCCGCATGACCCGGCCGCCAACCCATGGCTCCTTTTCAATAATCACAGTATTGGCGCCAGTCTCGGCCAGAGCCGCGGCCACACTGATGCCGGCGATACCGGCGCCCACCACCAGAATTGTTGAATCTGTCAAACGATTTTCCATCTTCTCAATATCACTCGTCGGGTTTCCCATGGTTCCGGTTTCAGCATTTCATGGGCTTAATCGGCACTGACTTCAGCGTCCACTCATCGGTTTTCGAATTCAGGGTTGCATTGACGAAGCAGTGCCAATCGTCAAGGTTGATGGCAGGTTCGTCGGTTCGCATATAATAGCCGGGCCATCGGGTTTCCTCCCTGAACATCAACGACCGCACATGGGCTTCCGCCTGAACAACGCGGTGGCGATTCTCCCAGCATCGCATCAGCTCGTGAAGATTGCGTGCGCCCAACTTTTCGGCATCCTCCTTCAGAAAGACAAGCAGTTCCAGACACTTTTCCAGACTGGCCTTCGATGTCTTGAACTGGGCACTGACCCCACCTGCATATTCATCCATCATTTTCTGCAATCGCATCTGAAACATATTGGGCAGAATGTACTCGGGATTTATTTCCGGATCAGTTGAAAGGTGTTGCGCGTCCGAAAACACCCGTAGCGGCTTCAGGGCTTCCTGTTTCCGTCTTTCAATTTCCCCGTCATCGGCAAAGTCGCTCTGTGTTTTATGATCCACCGCATATCGACATGCGGCCTTGGCGGCAATGCGACCTTCAGCGTGGGACCCTGAAGAAAATTTATGAGAAGACGCACCGGATGCATCTCCCGCAGCAAACAGTCCGTTCACGGTAGTCATGTTTGTGTATCCCCAGAAGTATTCTTCCGGTGCAAGATCTTCAGGGCCGGACACCCATGCACCGGAAGCCCCGGAATGAGAGCCGATAAAGTAGGGTTCCGCCGCCGCGATTTCGGACTTGCTTTTGTCCGGTTCAATATTGGTGGCAGCCCACAGCAGGGCCTGCGAAATGGTCATATCCAGAAAATCTTCCCACGCCTCATTTTCAAGTTCCTTTATTTTTTTCCGGAAGGATTTTGGATCGTCTCTGTATAGCTCCGCGATGGCACTGATGGCTTCTTCGGTGCGCATGAAAATGGGGCCTTTTCCCGCTTCAATATCCCGCATCATCAGATAGTTGCGCAGATTGGCCGGCACCGGTTTCACTTCGCCGTATTCACCGTATTGTTTCAGTTCATGCGCGCGGGTTTCCATATAATTCTCGTCATCCGCATTGGTGGCTCTCGATTTGAACAGCAGAAACCACGCCCCCACCGGACCATAGGCGTCCTTGAAGCGAACCGGAATAAACCGCACTTCCTGGCAGGTCATCTCCGCGCCGGCTTTCACCGTAAAATAGGCGGACGAAGCCGAATTGAAAGGCGGGTACCACGCGCGGCCCGCACCTTCACCGGAAGAACGGGGTTTAAAGATACCCACCGCGCCGCCCATGGCCACCAGCACCGCTTTGGCTTTAAACACATAAAACGTATTGTCGCGCACCGAAAACCCCAGCGCTCCTTTGCAGGTATTGCCTTCCATCAGCGGTTCGGTGATAAACACCCGCTCATACACATTTTCCATGCCGATGGCATTTTTGGCTGCTTCGGCAACGATGGGCTTGTAGGATTCGCCGTTGATCATCAGCTGCCAGCGCCCCTCGTGCACATATTTTCCCTCATCGTTTTTCCAGATGGGCAACCCCCATTTTTCAAACAGATGCACACTGCTGTCCACATGACGGGCAATATTGGCCACCAGATCTTCCCGGGTGATGCCCATCAAATCGTTGCGAACATAATTCACATAATCCTGCACCGTGTTTTCGCCATCCTTCAGCCCCACATACTGATTGATGGCCGACAGCCCCATCGCCACAGCTCCCGACCTGTCGAGTGCCGCTTTGTCCACGAGGGTGACTTTCAGACCTTCCTGCTTCGCCCAATAAGCCGCTTCCACTGCAGCCCCACAGGCAGACATGCCACCGCCCAGAATCAACACATCCGTTTTTACTTCCACTGTTTCAAATGCATTCATATCATTCACTTCCTTTATTTGAACGATGTCCACAGCATCTCTGTGCCCAGAGATTCCGGCTCGGTGCTGAGCAGTTGATTGTCCAATCCATTTGCGCCTTTATAGCCGCCCATAGGTTCCGCTTTTCCTTCCGGGGTTGTGCGAATCGGAAACTTGAACCGTTTGATGCTGCCGTTGCGAAACTTCACCGTCCACATGATGCTGTCGGTGGAACGCAGCGGAATCACGCTGGCCCCCATGGGGACAAAGTCCGCATACCCGCGGATATCTATTGCCTGAGTCGGACATATTTTCACACAGCACTGGCACTCCCAGCACTGGCCGGGCTCCTGGTTGAATGCCTTCATCCGGTCCTTCTCGAGCACCATCAAATCGTTGGGACAGATATACTGACACGCAGTCTTGTCCTGGGCCTTGCATCCGTCGCACTTCTGTGGGTTCACATAACTTGGCATAGTCTCCTCCGGGCCATTTGGGCCGTTTATAATGTTTCGCTCCTTTGACGGAACGTTTTCGAAATTTCGCCAGATACCGCATTGTTCTGTCTGAGCATGGACACCATTCTCGACGCAGCAGCGGCGCCATCCATCATACAGTTTCGAATGGGTTTCATGCCGGTGGCACATCCGGCAATCAGAATCCCCGCACGGGTGGAATCGTGGGGAAACCGGAACCATGCACGGCTCGAAAAGAATCCATCTTCCGAGCACTGAATCCCAAGTACTCCCGACAACGATTCCGCCTCAACGCAGGGTCGCATTCCCGTTGAAAGGGAAACCAAATCAAATTCATTGGCATACATTTTCTGAATCAGAGTATGTTCTGCCCGAAGATAAATCCGCATATCATCCATCTGCTTGCACCCCGACACACGACCGCGGATATATTTCACCCCCCGCTCCTGGGCCAGAGAGTACATTTCTTCAAATCCACGATCGTATGTGCGCACATCCATATAAAAACAGCACACCTCTGTTTTCGGGGACTGTTCCAGCACCGTGAGTGCCTGTTTGGTGCTGTAGGAACAGCATATTCTCGAGCAGAACGGCGCGGCAATCCGACGATTTCTGGAGCCGACACAGAAGATGATGGCCATTCTCGCTACCGGGCCGCCATCCGATGGCCGTATCAACTTTCCCCCTGTGGGCCCATTGACATTCAGCATCCACTCCAACTCGGGTGCGGTGATAACATTGTCATAGCGGCTGTATCCATATTCGCCAAGCGATGACGGATCAAACGGTTCAAACCCGGTGGCCACCACAATGCCGACAATATCATGATGACTACCGTCATCAAACCCCACCCTGAAGCGGGGAAACGCACCATCAACAGATGCGAGCGAAGTGTTCCGCCGCACCTGAATCCGTTCACATTGATACACCAGCGTTTCGAGGTCAGAGGTGAAATCCATCCCATTTCGAAAGCCGTCATCCGTAAAGAAAGGAAACGTTCTGGACAGAAACCGAACTCTTCCCCCCAGAACGTCTTTTTTTTCAGCGATAATCGAAGAAACACCCAGATCCGCCAATACCAGAGCGGTGTGCATTCCCGTTACACCGCCGCCAATAATCAGAACACGATGACTCATATTCCATCTCCGGTGCGCTGCTGCTCCGGGGCTTCACAATCCAAAACAGCCCCCTGTTCTTCTGATTCACTGTACAGATAAAAGTCTTTGTTGTAGGGGATACCAATCCTGTCGAGCAATGGTTCCACCGGTACCGAATGACATTGAATACCCACCTGCTCATAGGGATCAAACCCCAACAGCAATCCGGCCAGTTCCGCATAATTCAGCACCGGCACGAAATACTTCTCCCCTGTCAATTGCCGGATGGCCCACTGCTCCTTGTCGAGAAACTGATTGCAGCCGGGACAGTTCGTCAAAATCAAGTCCGGTTTAAAAGGTGCCATGCTTCGCATTTTTTTCAACACACATGCCATTGTGTATCCGCGATTGGGACGTACCATGCACTGACGAAACCCCATCCCACAGCAATGCCGCCGTTCCGGATAATCCACCTCCGCCCCACCCCATGCCCGAATCGGCCCGGTAAGCACCTCGCAGAATTCCATGCCGCCAATGGCATGTTGTGGAAAGAGCTTGTTGTAGTGGCACCCCACATGATCCACCACATTCAATTTTCTGCCGGACTCTTTTTCCACCAGGCGATACTGCAACAATTCGGCAATACGTTGCCTGTAAATGAAAAAGACATCGCTGGCATGAAGCACCCGTCTGGGAACAACCAGTCGCCGGCCAAGGGTTTTTTTCAGATTTCTGTCTATGGCCGCTGCGGTCTCCGGATATTCCTTCAATATTTCAAGACATTCCAGATGAACGCCAAACGACGTCACACAGGCGGTTGAAAGACTGTCAAAGCCAGCCTCCGCCGCCACATGCCACAGTCGTGCCACCACCAGCATTGTACTTTCCAGCGTCATCACATCACCGTGAAACAGAATACCAGAGCAACAGGTGCCCTGTGATTTCACCGAGGCAACATCTTCTTTTCCCCGAATGCCCAGCAGCGCATAGATGGAAGCAATCAAAGGTTCAATGGCCGGACTGAACGACCCCAGAATACAACTTGGCGTCAAATAAAAGGCGTCACCTTTATGGGGTGTCTCATTCAGTTTCATCACTTCCGATTGAGGGGTCATATCATCCTTCCTTCGCTACCATTTCCAGATAGGCTTCTTCAGATAAGGCCAACTCGCGTCGGTGACTGTTTCCCGCATCATCCAGCTTTTCCCAGAGGCAGAGCGTGCCTCCCGCTTCCACCAGCAGACGCAATTCTTCCAGCGTCTCCGGTTGAATCTTTCTGCCGCCATACATTCCGGGCCGGTCGGGATTGGCGCCGAGTCGCAGAAACTCCCGTTCCTGATGGTCAAAAAACTTTCCATAATTGGGACCGAAATCCGGGTGCGCCCATTTGTCCCCGTTTCGAAAATACAGACTGCATCCCCGGTTCCAGAAGTTTGTTCCCCACAGATGCCTCGATGCGTATTGCTGTCTGCCCCTGCTGCTGTGCAGATGATATCCTTTCAACTGCGAAAGAATGCGCAGAGACGAAATCAACCCCATAATACTGTTACCTCTGGGACAACGTTCCTTGCAGGAACCGCACTGCCCACAATACCAGATCACATCGGATTTCAGCAGTGCGATGATTTCTTCTTCCTCGCCAGATAGCGCCACATCAACAACACTTCTGGGATTGTACTCTCTATAGTATTCACACGCCGGGCACACCGCGGTGCACATTCCACAGAACATGCAGCTTTTCAGCGAATGCCGCGCCAACAGATGATGTTGCAGCCACCATCCACAGGTGTTGTCTGCAGCTTGCGCATACCATTGAAAGAATTCGCCCGAACCGTCATTTTTTTTTCGCCGCGCCAATTCTCGACGGTCCTTTTCTCTTTCGAATGCAGTGCAATACAGATTCTCAATATTGCTGTAACGCTTCTCATCTTGCACGTTTTCATATGAATCCCGCAGGGTGTTGTATGCACCGATAATGACAGCATCCGGAAGCTGCGCGGCGTCTTCGTGAAGCAACAGATAGGGCGTATTCAACACCAGACTGAAATCAACTGTATTCGATGGCAGCGTTTCACGCCTGTTTTCCGTAAGCGACTGAATCTCCCGGTGTTCACCGCATTCGTCCGAACCATGCTGTGAGGACGTCATATCCGAACAAATCCGATGGACTTCGGCCGCAAGGCGGTACAGCGCATGAGCCGGCTTTGCAAACGGCAGTATGGCGATCAATACAAATACAGAAGACAGATGAAACAGATAGGCCATGTAGGCAATCACGCCAATGTTCGACCAACGGGCCCACTGGCTGGCCAGTCCGGTGACGGCTATCATCAGCAGCAACACCGGGAACATCCAGTCCGAAAACACCACCGTCGGTTTATTTCGAAGCTGCGAAAAGTGATAAAAAAGAAACATCCCGATACCCGCAATCATCAACCATGAGAAGACATTGGCCGTCAGTTTGAAAGCAGTGAACGGCGCCTGAAAAGTTTCCGGGTAGACGTCAAGGAATGGCAACACGGCGGCAAACAGCGCAATCCCGCACAATCCGGCAAATCCCACGACAATCAATATATGTGCATGCCGACGGTATCGATTCGCATCACAGGCATCAAATCGTGCATGCCTGATGCTTTCATAAATGGCACGAAAAATAACCCTGCCAGAGATTCTGCCATCCAGATGAGGTATCCCCGACGTCGCTCCGGACCATGTACGCCATGCTTTTACCAGACTGATGAAAATCAGAATAAACGACAGAAGAGTGAGTACGGAAAAAAGCGGTATCAGTAGCGAATGGGGATACATTGCACTGAACACAACCGTGTCTCTGTCCCATACATGATTGGAAAAATTGATTCCCAGTATCGCTATCATAAAAAAAGCGAATGAAGAAAATACCGCAAATCCCTCCCAGGTATTGAGCAATCGCGCAAAGTCGGGAAATACCGAAAGGCTGACAGTCGCTTTCGTCCGCAGCTGTGCCATCACTTCGGATGGCCCGGCCAGCGAAGGACAACCATCGGTGCAGTCGTCGCATTGATAGCATTGCCAGATAGAAGGCAGCTTCGTCGCATGATCTGCAAGGCCTCCCTGGACAAGGCTCATTTCCCGTCTTGGAAACCCGCCGTTGTCTTCCGCCAGATGACATGTGGCGGTGCAAACGCCGCATTGCAGACATGTACGTGTTTTTTCGGAAACATGGTGATTGACCCCATCCAAATGAGCATCCGGAACCCCATCTCTGGAAAGGTCCCGGTACTCGCCCACCCATCGACCTTTGTATCTCCATCCAAAATCTGTATCTGTCTGCTTCATCCAGTTCGTCCTTCTCACGGTTCGCGCTGGATACAGCAACAGGTGTGCCAGTCCGAAAACCACCCCATGCATGTAAAACATCCCGTGACCCACAACTGGAAACAGTCCGTCGCATAAAATGTAAATCAATCTACTATTGTGAAAGACAACATTCACCCCTGTATTCATGCCATCGAATTGATAGCACCTTCATTCACAGCAGCGTCGGGTCATCACAGAAAATGTTGAATCCGCGAAATACAAATGAAAAACCACCGTTTTCAATTCTACCTGTTGTATTTGGGAGGTAACAGCGGTGTCAATGGGAGTCGAAGATCACAGGTGCGCACTCCAGGACTTTATTACACCCGAAATTTTTCGATTTCGATGCCGAGTTTTCTGGCTTTCGATCGCAGGGTATTTGGATTTAACGCCAGTTTCTTTGCCGCACCAAAGGGGCCTTCCACCCGACCACAGCAGGCCGTAAGTACTTTTTCAATGTAGGCTTTAATTACCGTGTCCAGTGGCTGTATCTCGAATTCTTCGCGGGGCATCGCTGTGTGCACTGGTGTTTCATTGACGACTGGCTCCCTGCTGAACGAATGATTCGACAACGATATGCCAAGGGCATTTTCCACTTTCAGACAATCGCCATCGCCAAGCAATACCGCCCGATCGATGACCGTCGCGAATTCGCGAATGTTGCCGGGCCAGTTATATTTTTTCAGCAGTTCAACATCTTTGTCCGTGATTTCGATGGGCTTATAGCCAAACCGCATTGTCGCGCGACGGACAAAATACGACGCCAACGCCATCATGTCTTCCTGACGATCACGCAACGGCGGCAGAATGATGGGAAAAACGGTCAGACGGTAGTACAGATCTTCCCGGAATGACTTCTCTTCCACCATTGCGGGCAGATCCCGATGGGTCGCAGCGATAATGCGCACGTTTACCTTCAGCGGCTTTTCGCCTCCCACCCTTGTAAATTCACCTTCCTGAATCACCCGCAACAGACGAACCTGGGCGTTCAGCGGCAGCTCGCCCACTTCATCCAGCAGAAGCGTGCCCCCGTCGGCCTGCTCAAACCAGCCTTTATGTCGGGAGGTGGTTCCGGTAAAAGCCCCGTGTTCATGTCCGAACAATTCAGAATCCAGCAACTCCGGCGCGATGGCACCGCAATTGACCCGCCGAAACGGCATCTTTTTCCGATGGGATCGCTGATGTATTGCCAGTGCAATCACTTCTTTACCGGTGCCGGACTCTCCGTGAATCAGCACAGGCAAGTCCTTATTGGCAACCATTTCAACCCGTTGCATCACCTTCGCCAGGCCCTGATTCGCACCGATAATAATGTCAGTCTGCGGCATAATGTCGTTTTTAAGCTAATTATCACAAAAAAACAACGATATATAATGGAAACTCAACCTCCTTTCATTCACCAGAGACAAAAACGGTAATGATCACATCACATTATATTACAAATATAACGGAACATAGGCACAGAGTAACTTGGAGCTTGTGCGCACAGACCATCGGTATTGTTGCAGTGATGCTCGCGCCATGGGTGGGGCCCTTTTGACAATTTTCTTGCACTTTTTTCAGCGCCGCCAAATAATATCGGTATGAACAGCCAGACACCCACAACTGAATTCACTGCACATCCCGTAGCCGCTCTCGCCGGCATCGCCGTTGCAGCCATCGTTGTGGCCATCGCCATCGCACGCGCTTGGAGTCGGGCTTGAGTTAAACTGAACCAGGAAGGCCCGCTCCAAAGAGTGGGCTTTTTTGATTTCAGTGCCCACCTTTTTTCTGCGGCCCTCCAGAACCTGAACGGAGGACATCATGATGTCAGCAGACCAGCCCATTCGTCTGGCCAAAAGAAGCAAGTACCTGCGCAGCAATATCATTCGCGACATGCTCCGGGTCGCCAACCAACCCGGTATGATTGCACTCGGCGGCGGAAATCCGGCCATCGAGAGTTTTCCCCTGGCGCTCATGCCCCAGCTCATGACCGACGTGATGCGCAATCATGCGGCCGTTGCCCTGCAGTATTGCGACACCCAGGGATATCCACCCCTTCGGGAAGCGCTTGCCACCTGGCTGGCGGGGCAAGGAATCCCGGCCACCAACGACAATGTCATCATTACCACCGGGTCTCAGAACGCCCTCGATTTAATTGCCAAACTGCTCATCGACAACGGCAGTCAGGTGATCGGGGAACAGCCCACATACCTTGGCGCGCTCCAGGCTTTTTCCCTGTTCGCTCCCAGGTGGTATTTCCTCAATGAGGACAGCGATGGCCCCACGCCGGACAGCCTGCACACCCTGCTGCGGCAGCGCCCGGAAACGTCGCCACTTCTGTATATCATGCCCGCGTTTCGCAACCCCACCGGCAGTACGTGGTCATCGGCCCGAATCGCCGCGCTTGCAGCCATCCTCGAACGAAGCAACAACTGGATTGTAGAAGACGATCCCTACCGACTGCTGTCCTACAACGAACCGCCGCCACCGCCGTTAAAAACCCGCTTGCCCGGACACACCATTTATGTGGGCACCCTTTCCAAGGTATTTGCCCCGGGGCTCCGACTCGGCTATTGCGTTGCCCCGGATGCGCTTGTCCCGTGGCTGGTAAAAATCAAGCAGGGAACCGATCTCAATACCGGTACCCTCTCCCAGGCCCTGGCGGCGGAATATATCACGTCAGGCAGATTGGATGCCCAACTGCCGGAGGTCGTCCGCATCTATCGCGACAAACGGGACATTCTGGCCGATGCGCTGTACCGATACCTGCCTGAGACGTTCAAATTCCAGCTGCCTTCCGGCGGCATGTTTCTGTGGGTAAAGGGGCCGCCCGGATTTGACAGCTCCCGCTTTCTGGAAACCGCCATCCGTCACGGGGTGTTCTTTGTGCCGGGCAGCGCCTTCTTCGATGATGCGGTCAGCGAGGACGTTCAACGGCGAAACCGCCAATGCATGCGCCTCAACTTTTCCGGCAACAACACATCCAACCTCAAAGAAGCCGCCCGCCGACTGGGTGCAGCCCTCAACGAATTCAGACGGGCGTGAATCCGGAGAGCTTCTTGGAGCCTCTTAAGAAATTGATTGTCTATTTCTTAGAAATACAGTCGGAGCAGAAGGCAGGTTTGGACCAGGTGCCCAGATGCACATGCAACTGATGTTCCCGGGTCCAGACAATGTCTTTGCCGCATTTTTCGCAATGAAGTGTTTGGGGATGCGCTGCTTCCATATACTCGCGGCAGGCATCGCACATGCGAACCGGCGGTTTCTGCGCACTGAAGCCGCGAAGCACCGCGCTGTGCTGCATCTCCGGGGTCCAGTTCCAGGTCTTTTCGCATCCGTCATGCTTACATGCAACTTCCCGGGGCTCGTACTTTGCCACACTTTCCTGACATGTGACACACAGCCGTCTGGGCGTTTTGTGCTTCCCCTTGAGTTTTGCCTCCAACTGCATCCATCGGGGCCAGTTCCAGGTGGACTTGCATCCGGACACCCGGCATTTCACGCTTTTTTCCTTTAAATCCTTATAAATAGCGTGACAGGCATCGCACATGCGCTCCGGGGCTTCCTCCCCTTTTAACGTCGCTTCCACCTGGGCAAATTTAAACCAGGTCCAGGTATTGTCACAGGCATGCACCCGGCAGGGGAGCTGCACATCTTCAGTGGTATTAAAAATATCGGTACATCGATCACACATTCGTCTGGGCGGACCGTTTTTCCCTTTGGCCGCGGCTTCCAACTGCATGCCCCGCGTCCATTCCCAGGTATTTTCACATCCGTCAATACGACAGGGTTCAGCCTTCGGTGAAATTTCACGATATTTTTCGTAGCAGGATTCACACATTCTAAAAGGGATTTTGCCATCTGATGCCAGTATTTCCTTTCCGGCAAGGGTCCAGGTATTGGTGCACCCCTTTACACGGCAAGGCACTTCCTGGCTTTCAATCTCTTTGGCTTCATTGGCGCAGCGGTCGCAGAGGCGTCCGGTGGGCGGTTCGGTTTTTCCCCGTTTGGCAGCCCCTAAACGCGCGTTTTTGGCCCACGTCCAGGTGTTGGTACACTCTTCGCGGGCACAGGGCACCTCCATATCTTCCAATTCGTTGTACTTGACATAACAGGACGGACACATGCGCTGAGGTTCCCCAGTGCGATTGTCCCGCATCCAGCGAACCTGTTCTTCACCGCTCCAGACCCAGGTGTTTTTGCACTCCCGGATTCGACACGGCAAAAATTTGTCCTTCATGCCACTAAAAAATGCTGCCTTTAAAGCCACGTCAATTTCCCCTTTTCAAATCGGCATCTGAAAAGTGCCTTTTAACATATGGATTTATTTTTGCACATACTGAATCTGGCTGCTCCATACAGCGAAACAGTACACCAGAGACCAGTGTCTGGTCCCCTCCGTCGTCCAGCCGTATCGACAGAAAGTTGTCCGTGATTCCCCGATGTCCGTCTTCCACCAGAATCTCCACCGATTTCCCCATCATTCCAGCAACGAACCGCTGCTGCAATTTCTCCCCCAGTGCACGCAGCTGGCGAACCCGTTCCCGGGCAATCTGGCGATTCTCGCCCCATTTCTGTGCCGCAATGGTTCCCGGTCGCCGGGAATACGAGAACCCATGCACATATGCCACTTCGGATGCCGCCACGACATCCAGAGAATTCTGAAAGGCCCTTTCGTCTTCAGTAGGAAACCCGCAAATCACATCGGTCCCCACCGACACATCTCTGATTTTCGCCTTCGCCATCCGTACCTTTTCCAGCCATTCGGCTGCGGTGTACCCCCGTTTCATGTCCGCCAGCACGCCATCATCGCCGGACTGCAGCGGCATATGCAGATGTCGACAGATGCGATCATTGCCGGCCATCACATCAATCAGTGCTTCATCCACACTCCATGGTTCAATGGAGCTCAACCGGATTCTACCGGGAGCGAAGACCCCGGCGGCTTCATCGAGGAGTGCTGCAATCGTGGGCGTTCCCGGCAAATCTTTTCCCCATGCCCCAATCTGCACGCCGGTGAACACCAGTTCCATAGCGCCCGCGTCCTTCAACGCCGTCACCTGTTTCAGTACCATGTCCACCGGCATGGACTGTTCTTTTCCCCGCGCCTTTGGCACGATGCAATAGGTGCAGTTATGAGTGCAGCCATTCTGAATTTTCAGCAGCGCCCGGGTGCGGCCCTGCACATTGGCCACTGTCTGAAACGCGGCTTCATCCGGTTCGGCAAAATAGTCGTTCTCCCGCAACTTTGCAGCGGACAATGGAACCACATCGCCAGATTTGCGGGAATACTCGTTCAGCCAACCGCCCAGGATCGCCGGACTGGTGGCACCACCGCCAGCCACCAGCACCCGTTCTTTGAACTCTTTTGAAAAATCCGCAAAAGCGGACACCGCGCATCCGGTGAACAGCACTTTTCCCGCCGGGTTCTCCCGCAACAGCCGTCGGGCGGCTTTCTTGCAATCCCGCTCGGCCTCAGTGGTGACACAACAGGTATTAATCACAAATATATCCGCGTCGTCCCCAGCGCCCATGATGGCCACCGCCGGGTCGAGATGCGCCTGCAACACAGCGCTATCCGCCTGATTGGCCCGGCAGCCCACCGTGTGTATGAATACTTTCAATTTGCCCATGTGGCATCCTTTCCCGGTTCAGCATCCCCCTCCCATGAACCGGTAAATTCCGCCAATATCACAGAATGCCACGTCGCCAAAGGGAATCTGCCATCCGTTGTGGGTACCGATTCAAGGAATCCAATCGTTCAGAATCCGGGCGACACGATACGCGGCCCCCGGCGTTCCCAGTTTTTCTGAAACCATGCGAAGCGCGTGTTGCTGCCGCTGCCGCTCTTCGGCAACCACCAGGTGATGCGCCATCTGATACAGCCGTGCAGCGGTGACCTCCTCCTGAAGCAATTCCGGCACCACCGCTTCGCCGGCCACCCAGTTGGGAAGCCCCACATACGGAATGTCCAGAAGCCGCTTTCCCATCCAGTACCCCACCCGGTCCATTCTGTACACAATCGCCATGGGAACCCCGGCCAGCGCCAGCTCAAGGGTCACCGTGCCCGAAGCCGCCAGCGCCCCATCGCATCCGGCAAAAAGTTCACCCACCGGCCCGGACCACACCACACATCCCAGTGACCGCGCAGTCGCCAGATACGCATCGGATGAAACACCGGCAAAAGGCGCAAACACCGGTACAAATCCATCTTTGAGCAACCGGGCCCCCGCTTCTATCATGGGCGACGTATGGTGTTCCAATTCCGATTTGCGCGATCCCGGCAGCAGCGCCACCACCCTGGCCCCGGGGGGCGCGTGCAGTTTTCGCCGCACTTCATCCCGATTACCTGCAACCGGCGCATCCAGCAGGGGGTGTCCCACAAATACCGCGCTGACCTGCTCCTTGTCATATATTTCCTTTTCAAACGCAAATCCCAACGCCACCAGATCGGTCCGACGCCGAAGCAGACGAAGCCGATCCTTTCGCCACGCCCAGACTTTCGGCCCCATGTATTGCAGCACGCGAATGCCATCGGCCTTCAGGGCCCGGGCCAACGGCAAATTGATGTCCGGGCAATCCACCAGCAACGCAGCCGCAGGCTTCTGTTTTCGGCAGCGAATCCGAAAATCTCCCCAGGCAGCCATCCACGCCGGTCCCCGCTTCAGACTTTGCATTGGTCCCAGCGCGGTCATTGACGAGATATGCTTCACGAGATTGACCCCCTGGGCGGCAAGGTGGTCGCCCCCAATTCCAAAAACACGAATATCGCCATCAATTTTCAACAGTTGTCCGATAGCGTTGGCCGCAATCCAGTCACCGGAAGGTTCCCCCGCCACCACTGCAATAAACTTTGAATTCATCATTCTCCTCTGTAGCGCGCGACTTCATTGCACGCCCAGGGCTCCTTCTACCACAAATCGATTTCACAATCATTAAGTCGGGCAGTTTTGCAACTGTCCGACCAATCGGAATACAACTGGACGGCTGCCCGACGACACCCGGGTTCATTTCAATGGGGTGAGCCTTCTGTTCCGCCCGGGGACCTGACCCACATCTGATTCAAAACGGAGACTTTAAATTTGGGAAGACAATTCATACTTCTTCCCGGGATTCTGGTGTTGGCCGTTTGGTTCATATCCTGTGGCAAGGGAGATGCCAACGACACAGATACATCGCCGGGAAATAGCGACACGGATTCCGACACGGATTCGGATACCCTTCGAATCCGGACCCTTCGAATCCGCGAATCCGGACCCGCGAATCCGGACCCGGGTTACGCGAATCTGCGCGCGCGAATCCGGACCCGGGTTAAATCATATTGGTTTGAGTTATTTCGAATCCGGTTCGAATCCGGACCCGGGTTAAATCATATTGGTTTGAGTTACACCCGAGCACGCAACGCTAAAAATTCATCCCAGTTAAAAATATTCTCAATGTACCGATGGAAAAATCCCGATTCAGAGATTCCATTTGCAGTGATGATACAACAATTTTGTGCAGAAGAAGCGCAGAGCTGTCGCGTTTCTGGAGCGGTGTGATTTTCAGAACGGCGTGATTTTCAGAATCGGAATACGTCAGTCTGGAGCCACGTTCACTGACGCGTGGATGCGCATGGCATAGGTCCCTGCCGGAAATATGACTTCCCGATTTCCCTGTCTCCATGCTTTCAACGATTCACAGTATTGTGACACGAATTGTTCATAGCGCTTAATTGAATGGATGCGCACTTCTTTATCTTTAGCGGCGAATCTGGGATTCACTCCTCTGCGAATTTCCAGTGACTTCGGTCTGTCTCGATGTGGTTGTCGCAGCACGGCGTCGATACCCATGAATTTTTTATTGGCAGCGGTCATCTCATCTGCGATGTTGCTCTCTTCCAACGCTATCTCTTCAGCGATCTGTTTTTCATATGCATCGATGGACATATTTTCGAAACCGGTTGCCTGATGAATGGTCAGCGCCACGGTTTCTGGCATGGTTCCCTCTTCCCTGAAATAAACCTCCGGCCGCTTCACGATTTGCGAGTGACTTTGTCGGTACAGCCAAACCCCTTTCCAGTTTTCGGCCCTGGCAATCAGTTTCGCGCTCACGGGATTACAGAGGGTATATACGGTTTTGTCCAGTACATCCTCCGGAGTTTCCAGACGAATCACGCCTGTTTTTTCAGATGACCACAGATTCTCCCACCGTCCCCGCGAACAGTTGACAGCCTTGGCCACATACTTGTGCACCCATGCATAGAATTCAGCAACTCTGGTATGCGGGTCGGATACAATAGCATGCCAGTGATTGCTCATTACACACGCAGCATTCAGCCGTATACCGGTTTTCTGTGCTGCCATAGCGATACAATACAGAAAGATCTGTGTGGTTTGTGGAGTTGGCTTTAACCAGAATTCCCGTTGGGTGGCTCTTCTGGTGATAAAATATGTACTATTGGGTAAAAATTGTCGTGGTTTAGTCATGTCCCCCTGTCGGCCGGTCGCAGAATTTGTTGCAAAAAAATTAACCGGGGAGGGACTTGGGACCGGGGAGGGACTGGTGGGGCAACCTGGATTAGGCTGCGAATGGACCGCCGGGAATCCAAACGATGGCCCGGTTACGTTTGCGCGATCTTCTGAGGAGAACTTCAGTTTATAGGCATTTGATTTCGGTGCTTTCATCATTACATTCGCATTAGGGATACGGGGGGAGGAGTAAAGTATGAAAAAGCAGTTGACGATCGCTCTTGTGGCTCATGACAACAGAAAAGCTGATCTTGTTGAATGGGCAGTTTTTAACGCGAAAATGTTATCCGAACATAAATTGATTTGTACAGGTACAACAGGGGGACAAATAGCGATGGCCTTTGACTCACTTGACATTGTTCCGGATATGACCTTTGTCCATTCAGGACCATTGGGCGGTGATGCGGAAATCGCTGCCCTTGTTGTCCAGAAAAAAATAAATCTGGCCATATTTCTGATTGATGATTTGAATTCCCAGCCTCATGAAGCAGACATACAGATGCTTCTGCGCCAATGCAGGGTTCACAATGTCCCTATAGCCTGCAACCGATACAGTGCTGATCTGATGATTACCAGTACTTTATGGGATGAGGAAAACTATAAGCCGACCGAACCCAGATATAAAAAGTTTATCCGGTAATAATTTCCGATAATCGAAAACAATGCAAAACCCGCCACCGTAAATGGCTCCGGCCAGCACTGTCTGTTCCAGAAAGCCGTCACGATTCGGCCGGGTGATTCCGTTTGTCGGATTTGAAAGCTAAGTTGATTTTGGTCGTCCCCATTCTGCCAGTAGGGGACGAAATTTTTTTTCGCCTCCTGCAATTATTTCATAAGCTTGTACTTCTCTATGACTACCGCGGCTACGATGCCAGTACAGGTGAAGCCAACGAAGAAAATATTTACGAGGGTGCGGAACATCGAAATCTACCCATCCCCTCATGGGGTTCCACTTCACAGAATCTGGACATTTTCTCTCACTCCGATGAAATACCGCAAAATATCGCCCGGATTATCTCACATATAGAGAGCGCTTTGTCACATTTGTATCGGATGTGCTCAACAACCGGTAACGACTTCTTTCTTTTGTACTTGCAAGCAGGAAGGGGCGCCGTTACATATCACTGGTGAGACGTAAAAGAGCAAAACGAAGAGCACCCGTGTCCTCCCTGTCGCGGGAACTGACTTCGACCATGCGTGACATGGGCAGCGGCGCCAGATTCATCCACCCGGAAATCTGGGCTCGCTGGTTTCAGATAGCCGGCGACCAGCTCTATCAGCGCACCTTTCCGCGCATGTACAAGGATGGCGTACTTACCATCGCAGTGGTCAACTCCACATGGATGCACCAGCTGAGCTTCATCAAAACCCAGCTACTGGACCGACTGGCAGAAACGGTAGGCCCCGGCGCGGTGAAGGATATCCGGTTCGTCCTGGACAGCAGCGTGGGGAAAAACCGCGTACTGCCACCAGAAGACAACACGAAGCCGTTGCCCGACGCCGATCCGGAAAGGATTTCCAGAGAACTGCGTGAGGCGGCCGATAAAATCGACGACCCGGAGTTGGCATTGCTCATTAAGCGCGCGGCCAGCCGGTACAGCACTTAGTTCAAGGCAAAATACAAAAAAGGATAGCAGGAAAAGATGACTACAATGAAAAGAGTTCTCATCACCGGCGTACACAAAGGATTGGGGTTGGGACTTGCCCGGACTTACCTGGCAAACGGATGGTCGGTCTGGGGAATCAGCCGGAATTCACCTGAATCCATCATGGGCCATCCGGATTTTCACTTCTCTGAGCGCAATTTACTCAGTCTCGATGACCTGGACGTGTACGCCCATGAACTGAGCGAAAAGGCGACCGGTTTTGATATGGTGTACCTGAATGCCGGAATGCTGGGCTCTATTCAGCTATTTGAAAAAACCACATACCCGGAAATCAGAAACATCATGGACTTGAATGTCTGGGCCAATAAAATGCTGCTGGATGGGTTGCTCCGGAGCACCCCACCCCCCCGGCAGGTTATCGCGATATCCTCGGGGGCTGCGAAAAATGGTTCCTGCGGCTGGGGACCATACAGCGTTTCGAAAGCCGCCCTCGACATGCTCATCAAGGTGGTGTCCAACGAAAACCCCGGGGTTCACATGTGCGCGCTGGCGCCCGGACTGGTGGGCACAGACATGCTGGACACCATCCTCGACGCCCCTCCAAGACTGGAATTCAAAGCGGACGGCATCCTGCGTCAGGCAAAGGCGGACGGTAAAATCCAATCGTCTGATATCGCAGCACAGCTGCTGTACCGCATCGCCCCCGGGCTGCTTTCAGTGGAAAGCGGCACCCATCAGGATGTACGGGAATTGCCTTTTGACACGTCGCCCTGACGCCGCTGGACTCCCAAACGCCTTCATTGCATTTTCCAATGCATTTTTCTGTTTTTTTGCTGCACAAAAATAAGCAGTCGGCATACCATCGTGCGTTTGTTTCGCAGAGCGGACATGAGGTTCACCCTGAAATAACAACCGAGGTGTTTATGGGAAGAAAAAGAATCAACTGGGATCAGTTAACCAGCCACGACGTGGGTATGGATGCCATATCCATTAAAAAGTCTTTCACCCGAGCCGTGGAGTATCGCCAGGCCAGAGATGAATTTTCGGTTTCGGATTGGGACTTTTTTCAGAGTCTGGCCTACACCGTGCGCGACCGGATGCTGGACCGATGGAACCGGACCCAACAAAGCCATTATCAGGCGGACCACCGGCGTGTGTACTACATCTCTCTCGAATTCCTGATTGGCCGGCTCCTGCGCAATGCGCTGCTGAACCTGAACATGTATGACCAGGCCAAAGCCACCATGGCAGAGTTTGGACTGGACATTGAAGACCTGCTCGATGAAGAGGTGGATGCAGGTCTGGGCAACGGTGGTCTGGGACGGCTGGCGGCCTGTTTTCTGGATTCCATGGCCACCCTGGGGTTGCCGGCGATGGGGTATGGCATTCGCTATGAATACGGCATGTTCCGCCAGGAGATAGAAAATCGACGACAGGTGGAAGTCCCCAATAACTGGCTGCGGTTCGACAGTCCCTGGGACATTGCCAGACCGAACTTTCTGCTTCCCGTCAAGTTTTACGGCAAGGTAGTGTCGAGGCACGACGACGACGGGCACGCGGGGTTCGAGTGGGTGGACACGCAGGAAGTCATGGCAGTGGCCCACGATTTTCTGGTGCCCGGATATCAGAACGATGCCTGCAATACACTCCGGTTGTGGGCGGCAAAGGCATCTCAGGCATTCGATTTTGCCAACTTCAATCGCGGCAACTATATGCAGGCGGTGCAGGATAAAACCACTTCGGAAAACATCTCATGGGTCCTGTATCCCAACGACAATGTGGCACCCGGAAAAGAGCTGCGGCTGAAGCAGGAGTATTTTCTGGTTTCCGCCACCTTGCAGGATGCGCTGCGCCGTCACCTGAAAACCCACAGTTCGGCCCATAACCTTCATGAAAAAGCGGTGTTTCAACTCAACGACACCCACCCGGCCCTGGCCATTCCCGAGCTCATGCGGTTGCTCATGGATGATCACGCGCTCTCCTGGGACGACGCGTGGCACGTGACCCGAAACGCCATGGCCTACACCAATCACACCATTTTGCCCGAAGCCCTCGAACACTGGCCTGTGTCGCTTCTGGAACGGGTACTACCCCGCCATCTCCAGATTATTTACGAAATTAACCGGCGTTTTCTCGACAACGTGAGAGCGGCCTATCCGGGAGATGAAAACCGGGTACGCGCCATGTCCATCATCAATGAACAAGGCGAACGCAGTGTCCGCATGGCCCACCTGGCGGTGATTGGCAGTTACTCCATCAACGGTGTATCCGAACTGCACAGCCAGCTTGTGCAAACCCGGCTCTTCACGTATTTCGCCGAAATGTTCCCGGAGCGATTCAACAATAAAACCAACGGAGTCACCCCCAGACGTTGGATTGCCGCCTGCAACCCATACATCACCAGGTTGGTTTCAGACACCATTGGCGATGCCTGGATCAGAGATTTAGCAAAGATTGCGGACATCGCCCCCCGGGCAACCGATGACACATTTGCCGCATCGTGGAGAGATGCCAAACTGGCCTGCAAAAAGCGATTGGCCGCGTGGTTGAAGAAAACCCAAGGCATTGATGTGGACACCCGGAGCATTTTTGATGTGCAGGTCAAGCGCATTCACGAATACAAACGGCAGCTGCTCAACGTGATGCATGTGCTGCATCGCTATCTCCAGCTTAAAAAAGGCATCGGCCTCGACCGGCCGGCACGCACGGTCATCATTGGCGGCAAGGCAGCGCCCGGATATCACACCGCCAAAAGCATTGTACATCTGATTAACGCGGCGGCGCACCTGCTCAACAACGATGCGGACACCCGCCATCTGCTCAAATTGATTTTTGTTCCAAACTATAACGTATCCGTTGCGGAAATGGTCATTCCCGCAGCGGATCTTTCAGAACAGATTTCAACCGCCGGTCTGGAAGCATCCGGCACGGGCAACATGAAGTTTGCCATGAACGGAGCCCTTACCATCGGCACCAGAGATGGCGCCAACATTGAAATAGGAGAGGCGGTGGGCGAGGAGAACATTTACTTTTTCGGTCTCACCAAAGATGAAGTCGATTCCACAGTTCGCGCCGGTTACAATTCACGTCACTTTTATCACACCCAACCGGCGATCCGTGAAGTGCTGGACTTCATCGCTTCCGGCGTCCTCAGCCCCGAAGAGCCACAGGCCTTCGCCCCCATACTGGCATCCCTGCTCGACCACGGGGACCCCTATCTGGTACTGGCGGATTTCAAGGCGTATCTGGAATGCCAGGCCCGGGTAGACAAAGACTTTGTGAACAGACAAAAATGGACCGCCATGTCCATTCTGAACACCGCCCTCACCAGCCAGTTCTCCAGCGACCGCACCATCGCCAGCTACGCCGAAGACATCTGGCACACTACCCCGGTTAAACCGACGTCATCCGAATAGCTCCCGATCGAATAGGACTGTCACCCCAGTCCCTTTTTGACCCCATGTGTCTGTTTCCGGGAATCACGTCCACAGCGACATCGGTGGGCATCACGGCTCGCATATTGTCTGAAATTGGAATCCCCAGCATTCAGAATTTAAAAAGCACACCGATTGAGGTGTAGGGGGTGCCCACATGCAGGGTGAGGGCAACATGTTCGTTGATATGAAAGCGACCGCCAACGGATCCGGAGATCCAGTGCTCCGGCGATCGGGTCCATCCGTCCCCCTGAAAAAGGGATGGATGAAAAAATATATTGATCCCCGCCTCCCCATACGCACTCCATTTTTCGGTAAAATAAAACTCCCAGTGAAGCGCAATCGGAATCCCCAGCGCACCATGAGGTTCATCTCTATACTTCACCAGATAAAAATCCGCCCCCAGCGAAAGAAAAACGGCGTTATTGATTGTTTGAATGAATCCGTTATCCACAATGGGAATGCCAAAGCGTCCACCACTGGCCATACCGAAGTCGTAATACGCCATCCCCACATGAAGCTCAAACATTCCCTGTCGCTCTCCCTGAAAAGGAGTTCCCACATATGAGGCATGTCCCGGTCTGGACATCATCGCGATGCACAGCGCTGTCGCCAATGACAGACTGACAGCAACTGATTTGACGGATTTAAATCTGTTATAAGCTGAAATCATTTCAGGCACCTCCGTAATCTGACCTAAGAACAGAATTATCACTTTCTGATTTTTTGCAACCCGGAGCGATTGCAGAGTCTGTTTGTTTCAGCGCCAAAGCAGTGGTTTTCCGGTGCAGCGGCGAAGTTTTGCCGGCCCGCATCTTTGCCTTGCAAAGTTGCTACACCGGTGCAGCGGCGAAGCCGCTGCTTTATATATAAAACGGATAAACGATGACGAGCTGGCTCTGTTGAAATGCGGGCAATTGCAGATGTTGCACCGCCCGCAAAGCGCACGAGCCGGACGGCGTGCCTCTGAAGTCTGAACTAATGATTTCCGCAGAAATGAGACGACCATTGCTGCCAGCAAACGACATCCGCATGACCATCTGGCCTGTCATCCCCATCCGGCAGCGGGAAACCTGTCTGGAAATTCGATTCATGACGTGTCGTACCGACTGGGGTGATGGAACAGCCGGCGCTGTGTACGGGGTAAACTCGGCTTCTTCCTCGGAAGCGGCCGGTGATACAGCAATTATCGGATTCTGACTCTCATCGGCGGTCCCGTCTGAAGATCGGGATGCGGCGGCGCGCCTGCCCACAGCGGCGTGTCTGTTTGCACGGAAATGCCGTTTGCCGTACTCAGTCCATCTGACTTTTCGCGCTCTCTTTCGGTCTTTTTCAGGCGTTTTCAGCACCTCAGGCAAATCCACGTCTCCATACGCCGGCACAAACCCCGATGCAATGGCGGCTTCCACCTCTTCTATTGTAAAGAACATGGTCACTTCACCCGCTACCGCGCTCGAAAATGGCAGAATGAGACGCCCCGGCTCAGAGAGGGCCTTCACGGGTACCAGTGACGCGAATTCAGTGGCACCCTTTATCGGGCCACCAATCTGATCCACGCCACGCCGGACTTCTCCCGAATCTTTCCAGGGAAATGGCGTGCTCATCATAATCAACACCGCGGCAGCAAATACCGCCACCAGCGAAGCCATCATCGCCCAACTGCGTATAGCGCTTCGGCGCTGGAGATCCACCGGGGGAGGCACCGATGAGCGGGCTAGAGGAATCTCACTGGTGACTGCGGAGTAATACCCGGCGTTTTTGCGAATGCCGTGAATCGCAGGTGGGGGTTGTGTCTTTCTTCGCACAGCCACAGGGGGCAACAGAATGTGATTCGCTTTTTCCGGGTGCCAATCCATCGTTGGCATCCCCGCCCAAGGTAGTGGGTATCTGTTCAACTCCCCGGGAGCATCAGGGGTAAGCACCTTTCGTGTCTCCACCGAATCTTCCCGTGCCAGTGCGCTGCTTTCAATCTCCAGCACAGAATCTCTGGGCAATTCCTCAACCTCGGATGCACAGGATACGCCAGTTTCTTCCGTGCGCCGCTGCATTTCAGCCACCACGGAAAGCCGCTTTCTGTCCAGGGACCACACTACTTTGTCGGGCGGATAGTGTCTGGCAATTTCGTCACTGACATCGTTCACCCAGGTCACATCGTTCAGCAGTCGAACATATGACACGCTGTCTTCAGCCCGTATCTCAACCGGCACGTCTTCAGGGACCAATTTGGAGATTCCGGAATCCTGACCGGCATCCCGGCTGTCGTCGCTCCTGACTCCCGACACTGTTCCACCCCGGGTCACCCGTCCGCGCCGTCCTGCCCGTTTCAGTGGCATACCGTACTCGCTGCCGTCTGGTTTAACTGGCATTTGTACCTCCATGATACAGGACACCGCCGATTTCAGCACCGGGATGTCCGACATCTTATTCTGGGATTCAGGTTTATGTTGAGGGTTTAAGTACGGGTCAACGCAAAGTCAATCACAAATCCGTTATCGAAAAAAAGATTTATAATTATTAAAATTATCATCTCCGTTAATTCGGATGCGTGCGTATTTTTCATCTACCCGGGATTTAAATGCATCCAGACCAGTGGATTTAAAGAAATTTTGCTCGAATGCAACGGAAAATGGATAGCGGCAAGCCCGGGTCACTCCAGGGATCGGTACGTCTGTACTTCGAAATTCAGTGTCACTTCGTCAGACACTATATTTATCCCTTCAGCCACCGCATTGAAGTTCAGACCAAAGTCCTTTCGATTTATGGTCGCACTCACTTCATATCCGGTCCGGATACTTTTGGTCCCGCCCAGAGAGGTGGTCACAACGCCCGATTGAATACCGGAAAACGCCACTTCCCGGGACACTCCTCTCATTGTCAATTTCGCTTTACCGCTGAAGGCGTTGCCATTCCACTGAATGGATACGGTTTCAATCATGATGTCCGGATATCGGGTTGCGTCAAAAAAATCCGGCGTCTGCAGATGGGCATCCCGCTTTTCAATGCCAGTGCTCACAGAACTCACTTTGGCTTTGGCCTTCACCCACGACAATTTTCCGGTATTTTCGTCTGCCTTAATCCACGACTCATATTCATTGAACTTCCCGTGAACCTTCGACAATCCAAGGTGTTTCACCGTAAACCCGATGGTACTGTGGGCGGTATCCACCTTCCAGTACACCTGTTGGGCATAGCTGGTCGACGCCATCAGAAAACAGATCGCCAGCGTCAGCAGTACAGATAACTTTTTCATGTGCATCTCTCCTTTTGTCAATCAGACCTCCGGTTCAGAACAACCGCAGTTACTTACTTGCGCCACAACCGTCGGTGCCACATCCTTCGGCCCCACACGACGCATCCGCACCTTTCTCAGCCGGTGCAGGTGCCTTGTCTGCACCACAGCTTCCGGCCCCGCACGATGCATCGGCTCCTTTCTCGTGGGCCGCGGGAGTCGTGTCTCCGGCATCTTTCGCTTTTGTCCCCCCACAACCCGTAGCGGAAAGGGAGAGCGCGCCAATGGACAGAGCGGATGCGAACAGACCTACTGTGATATTTCTTTTAATAGTCATGACTTTTTCCTTTCAAACATTTGTTTTCGTGCAATTGTTGTTGCAAATTCCGTTTTGGTGATTCTGTTATTTCCTGCCAGTGAAGAGACCGGGGATGTGCAAACGTTACAAAAAAAAGCAAAGGAAAAGACATGAGCGAAAATCGCACCATCAAATATGCAAAACCACTCACCCATCGTTGGGGAGTGGGGCTTCGAAGACCCCATTTTGATGCATTCTTCAATGAAAGTAATGACGTGGACATCATCGAAATACTTGCCGAGAATTTTATGGATTTCGGTGGCAGACCCAGACGGGTGCTGGAACAGGCGCTCTCGCGACACGACGCGGTGGTCCATAGTGTCAATATGTCACTGGCCGGACCGGACCCCCTCAGCGAATCGTTTCTCTCCAACCTGAAAAATTTTCTCGATGTGGTCAATCCCCCCTGGTTTTCAGACCATCTCACGTACTCGCGCGCGTTTGGCAGGGAATACCACGATTTGATTCCGTTCCCCTACACCCCAGCGTCGCTGGAACATGTGGCCAAACGGATTGGACAGGTACAGGACCGAATGAAGCGACCGTTTCTCATTGAAAACTCCAGCTACTATGTTTCTTTTGGCGAATCCACCATGACCGAAGCCGACTTTATTTCCCGGCTCGTTTCTCTTACCGGATGCGGCTTGCTGCTTGATGTGAACAACATTTATGTGAACGCCACCAATCACGGATACGACCCGGTGGTATTTCTGGATGCGCTGCCCCTGGATGCGGTCTGTCAGTACCACATGGCCGGTCACGATGCGTCGGGGCCTTTTCTGGTCGATACCCATGGTGCGCCCGCCCCCGGGCCGGTGATGGCGCTCTACGAAGAAGCGCTCAAACGGACCGGACCGGTGTGGACAATCTTTGAGTGGGACAACAATATTCCACCGCTGGATGAACTGCTCAGCGAAAACCGTAAAGTCAAAGCGGCCGGAGAGCTTGTCATTTCCCGGGGAGATGCGCCATGTCTCTGCCCGAAAATGGTCGACACGCCTGCACCATATGCTATGCAAAACAGTCACTACGAACAGTTGAACCGAACATGGTCCACATTCCACGATTTGTTTACAGCAAAAACCGACGTGGCTTCAGCGGCAGCTGTCCTCAATGTCGCCACCGAGCGTCTGGCCATCTACCCCGGAATGATCAGACATCACGTGGTGAATGTTATCGAAAAAAATTTTGCCTCAGTCAAAGCAACTCTCAGCGATGGCACATGGGAAAAAATTGTGGATAATTTCTACCGCATCTGTCCATCCACCCATTTCGAAATGAATGAAACGGCACGGGCTTTTCCCGAATTTCTGGTCAAAGAGTCCGATGACATCTCTGAAATTTCTCAATTTCACATTGAACTCGCTCAACTGGAATGGGCGGAATTCGAAGTGTACAAATCTTTGGCATCCCAGACGACCGCTGGCGACAGACCGGCATCACCCATGCTTCCAAACCTCAACGACACGCTTCAGATATTCGAGTTTGAATTCCCGGTTGTTTCATTTCTCTCTGATTCGCGCAGGGGAAAACGCCCGAAAATCCCGTCCACTTCCAGTCCCGAAACGGCGCTGGTGTTCAGACACCCCCAAACTCTGTACGCCCATGTTTACCCCGCCAGCGACGAACTGGTCTTTGCCGTTAAACTGATTCACGACGGCATCGCATACGAAGACGCCGCCACCGAAGCTGACATCACCGTCTCCCAGGTGGAAGACATCATTGCCTATGCCCGAAAAGTTGGCGTGCTGGTGTAACCCGCCCCCATGTTCCACAGACGGTGCGACACCATCGCGTTCATATGAATCGGTTAATGCTTGTCGAAGATATTCTGCAGTGCTTCCGGGGGATCGGATTCCTGTTGGAGTTGTTCGAGGGATTTGACCAGCACCTGTGTATTCTTCACGTGAATGCGGCAATTGGGGCACATGAGCAGGTGAAACCAAACGCCGATCTTCGATGCCGTTGAAAGTTTTTTATCTAAAATGTCCACAACCAAATGGTCAATATCCTGGCACGTGAGCATCAACCCACCTCACTTTCTGTGGCCAGCAGTCGCTGACGCAGCGTGGTCCTGGCCCGGTGGAGCAGAACCCGCTGATTGGCTGGCGTGATGTCCAGAAGCCCCGAGACTTCATCGCTGCTTAATCCTTCGATGTCCCGCATGGTCACCACTGCCCGCTGAATGGCCGGCAACTCCTCGATGAACTGTCCGAGGAGCGCCAGTCCCTGCCGATGAATCACCTGGGCCTGGGGATCCACGTTCACAAATCCGGTCACCGGCTTTTTCCAGCGCCCCTTTTCGGTGAACTGTTCCTCCGGCGACATTCCCTCATTCTCCTCCCGGGTGGCCAGCTGCGAGAAAGCGACGGAACGGGACTCCCGTTTCAGTATGCGAAATGCACGATGGGTCAGGATTTTGAACATCCAGTTTTTCAGACTCGATTCCAATCTGAAATTCTTCAGCTCACGGTGAATGGTAATCCACACATCCTGAACCACTTCCTGGGCCGCCATTTCGTCCCGCACAATCCCCCAGACCACCCGATACATGCTCTTCCAATATCGGCGCACCAACCAGTTGAACGCACCCTGATCTCCGTTCAGTACCGCGGCTACCACCTCTGCATCGCTACGGTCCTGCCAGGGCAACACTCTGGACGCCACTGACTGCGCCGAATCCACCATGATGGCGCATATAAAGTGTATCACTATCCTCTTCCTTCCCCGGTGCTCCTACAGTGGTTTCCGTCCGAGCCGCTCTTCCCTCACCCGTTTCATCTGTATGGAGACCCGCCATTGAAATTTGTTACAGGAATTATACAGAACAGGTAAATCCGAAACCGGTGGATGTCGACTCCGGCACACGATTATCGAATAATTATGTCAGAATTTTCCCCGGTTACGGGCAAGTCTTTTTTTCTGAACGAGTTGCCAGACGATGACCGGCAGAACCGTCAGGTAGAATCCGGGACCCGAAACGGAAGCCCATACCTCTCTACTGCTGACCAACGCCGTGTACACCACCGCGCCCACATGAACCAGCGTGGAAACACTTAAAATCACCAGCATGGATTTCATCATCTTCAACACCCGGGGATTGAAAGCCATCCCCGGGAGCATGCGACTGAAATAGCGTTCCAGAAATCTATCCGGCGCCATCACGAGGGCCATCAGCAGCAAAACGGCCACCCCTTCGAGTATGGCCGGCTTCATTTTGAAAAACAGGTCGTTATCAAAGGCAATCGACACCCCACCCATCAGACCAATCAGCGCCACATCAATGAGCACAAACCACTCGAACCGCCGGGTCTTCACGAAGGTGAACGACAGTTGTAAAACCGCAAATATCACGGCGCACAGAATGGATATCCGGACATCCGCCACAAATCCGTCCACCACAATAAACACAATCAGCGGCAACAGCTGCATGGCAAACACTGGCAGCAATCGACCAATGCCTGCCCGCGGAGGCTTTTTCACAGATTGCGAATTACCTCCGCCATTCGATGAAGCCACCGTCCCTGTATCTGAATTTGATTTCGGCATATCCATTCCAGGCGTCGTCCCTACGCCACCAACCTCCCATTTTTCATCGGAGTTATCCAACACTCTTCCTGTTCATGTCAACCGAATGAAACCGAGAGGCAATTGCGATGTCGTGAAAACGGCCGGCGTAGCCATTGCCACACGGTTGAATACGGTGACAACGTCACCTTCTGCATCGCACACAAGTAGACCTCTTTGCCCTTCGAAGCCGTCCTCCGGCCAGATAATTTCCGGTGAATGGGCGTCGGTTACAACTGGTACATCGATGTCTCCTGTATGCCGAAATTCTACGATTATGTATCCGGTCTGGGGGAGAAAAGGGAATCAAATGACTGTTTGTTCAGGGAAAAGTTCATTTTCAACGAGGGGCACAGCCATTGCAATGAATCAATGGCATCGGACTATTTTCAGTCCCTTTCAAGATGATCGTGGGAAGTCAAAGGAGATGCAACATGACTATAGGCAACGCAATGAAATTTATTGATGAGGGCTCGACGAACAATGAACTTCGAAATGCGCTCAATCGCGCCGAGTCGATTCCCCAGTTGTACCAGGTACTGGCCAATCGGAATCTGTCCTTCAGTTCGTTTGAATTTGAGGATGCTTTCAACAACCGGCTGGTGAACTGTCAGTTTGCCGAGCAGGCGGAGCATCTGCAGGAATTCAGACAATGGTGGGAAATGCTTCATCGATTTCTGGGAGTAGAATATAGCAAGCCTGCCGGAGAATGTGAGTCCAGCCATCAATGCGCCGTCAGCGGTGGCTGCAGCAGTTGCGGTGGCTAGAGCGACTTTGCTGAGCAGAATCGCAGCGGTCACAATGACCACAGTATTGATGTATCCGATCATGGAGAAAATTCTTAAAGTGTAAATATAATGACTCTCTATCGTTGGCGTAGCCAGCCATTCAATGCGTCATTCCGTGCTCCTGAATCTTTCCGGTCATGGGAACAAACCGGACTGCCAGGGCATCTGTTCGCTCCAGTTGTCCCGCCTGCTTCTGAAAGACATTCAACCATTGGTCAGAAGCTGGTCCCACCGGGATGACCAGTCGTCCTTTTTCCCGAAGCTGCTCAAGGAGCGGGACAGGGACGATCTGCGGTGCGGCGGTGACGATGATGCCGTCATATGGCGCCGCGTCCGGCCAGCCAAAGGTACCATCCGCGATGTGGGTATGAACAGGATAGCCCAACCGGGCCAGGGTTTGCGCAGCCAGGTTTTCGAGAGCGGGAACAATTTCCACAGAATGAACCTCAACGCCCATATCCGCCAGCACCGCCGCCTGATATCCGGAACCACAGCCCACTTCCAGAACCTTGTGCCCACGGTGTACGGAAAGCGTGTCGGTCATGTACGCCACGATATACGGCTGGCTGATGGTTTGTCCGTGACCGATGGGTAGCGCTCCGTCCCGATAGGCCTGACCCCACAGGGACATCGGCACAAACGCATGCCGGGGCACTCGTCTCATGGCCCGCAGGACCGCTGGATTGGTTATCTGACGACCTTCAATCTGTGTTTCCACCATCCGGTGTCGTTCCCTGTCCAGCATCTCCCCGGTGAGGGAACCGTGCTCACTGAAATCTGACATGGTTCAATTCTGGCGCGATTCAGCATCCTTTGCCAGGTCTTTCTCAAAACGGCCGATGAATTTTACCAATCCGCTCAATGGCGCTTCTAATGATGCCGCCACCCCACCGGCATCATTTGGTTCTTGCGGTGAGCATCGAGATATGTAAATGCAGACCCATGTATCTCCATTCGATGAAAGGAAATTTGAAATGAGCAGATGGCTAGTTACCGGTGGTTCGGGATTTCTGGGCATTAATCTGATTCGTGAACTGGTTCGGCGCGGGCATGAAGTGGTTTCCCTCGATATTGAGCCGTTTATCTACGAAGATATGAAAGATCGCATTTCCCATCAGGTGGTGGATATTCGGGACCGTGAGGCGGTGGACCGCCACATGAGTCAGAATATCGATGTGGTCATGCATGGCGCGGCGGCGTTACCGCTGTACAGTAAACACGATATTTATTCCACCAATGTGGACGGTACATTGAACGTGCTGGATTCGGCCCATCAGCATGGAGTGACCCGTGGCGTGTACATTTCCTCCACTGCGGTGTACGGGATTCCCGAAAAGCATCCGTTGTATGAAAATGATTCGCTGGTAGGGGTGGGCCCGTACGGCGAAACCAAGATTCGCGCGGAGGGAATCGTTCGGGACTACCGGGAAAAAGGGATGCATATCACGACCATTCGCCCCAAGTCATTCATCGGACCGGAGCGACTCGGAGTATTTGCAATTTTTTATCAATGGGCATCTGAAGGCCGCAGCTTTCCGATGATTGGTCGTGGAAGAAATCTCTATCAGTTGCTCCACGTGGCAGACCTCTGCACAGCCATCATCTCTGCCGCGGAGCATCCGGATTCGGATGCAGTGAACACCGAGTTCAACATCGGCGCCAAAGAGTTTTCCACCATGCTTGAAGACTATCAGGTGGTGCTGGACAAGGCGGGATACGGACGCAGAATTAAGGAATCACCGGCCCATCTGGTGATTTTTGCATTGGAAGTGCTGGAGTTTTTCAAACTGTCCCCCCTGTACCCGTGGGTGTACAAGACGGCGACCAAAGATTCGTTTGTGTCGATTGAAAAGGCCGAAAAACTGCTGGCGTACAGGCCGGCCTACTCCAATAAGGATGCGTTGCTGGCCAATTACCAATGGTATCTCGACAACCGCAGTCGGTTTACCGGGCACGAATCAGATAAAGTGACCCACCGTGTCCCCTGGGGCCAGGGGATTCTGGGGTTGGTGCGCTATTTCTTTTAAACCGTTTCTGTCCAGAAATTCAATGGCGCTCAATGCGGCGATTGTACCATCGGATACGGCAGTGGTGATCTGACGATATTTTTTTACGCGGCTGTCACCGGCTGCGAAGACGCCGGGAATGCTGGTGGCAAGGTCGTCGTCGGTGATGATTTCCTTTTTGAGGTTCAATTCCAGAATTCCCTGAAACGAATTTGTCGCCGGGATATAGCCGATGAAGATAAAACAGCCGGCGGCGGGGGTTTTCGTCCGCACTCCCGTTGTTTTGTCGATGGATATCACTGATTCAAGGGTATCCGTCCCCTGAAAGGACTCTATTCTCTGGTTCATGAGGAACTGCAGTTTGGGATTGGCTCTGGCTTCTTCAATAATCCAGGGTTGGGCCTGAAAGTGGTCGAACTCATGAATCACTGTCACTTTGGATGCATACTTTGCCAGGGATACTGCCTCTTCCAGGGCAGAATTGCCGCCTCCCACTGCAACGATTTCGCGGTTGGTAAAGAACTCCCCGTCACAGGTGGCGCAATACGAGATGCCATGCCCTTTGAATCTTTCTTCAGAGGGCAGTCCCAATGAACGGGGAATGCCGCCTGTGGAAATAATCACAGAGGGGGCGGCGTATGTGCCTTCGAACTCCACTTCCACCGATTTCAACTCGCTCTGCAAATCCAGGTTCAGCACCCTTGACTGGGTCACCACATCGCATCCAAACGATTTTGCCTGTCTGACCATGGCACGGGCAATTCCAGCGCCGCTGGCCTCCGGTATGCCCGGATAATTGGCCACCGAATGAGAGAGTATCATCTGGCCCCCGGCGATGCCCTCGTCAATGATTACGGTTTTCTTTCTGGCCCGGGCCAGATATATCCCCGCAGTCAGTCCAGCGGGGCCTGCGCCCAGAATAATCGCATCGTAGGTGTTTGTCATGACCGCTCCTCACTGTAATAATGATTTGGTCCCGTCAGTTTTCGAACTTGTCTTTCAGAATTTCGGCCACCTGGGCCTTGTTCTGAACGCTGCTGGTGGCTTTCACCACCTTTCCGTTTTTAAAATACACTGTAAACGGCAGCCCCATGAACGACTGGGTTTCCGGCAATTCGCGGATATTGTGGGACACCGGTTCATCGAAAGCCATGTCCCGGAAAGCGACATTCGGGAATTTGGATTCGAAGTTTTCCATCACATCGTACACCGGCAGGCACATGGGGCCCATGCGTCCGCAGCAAATCATCACGTTTTCATTGTCTTCCAGCACTTTTTTGAATTCAGCATCTGATTCTATGTGTTTTAAATTAGTATCCAGCATGGCATTCTCCTTCATGTTACGGTGCTCATGGGCTGCTCATAATTTTCTGAGCCTCTGTCCTGAGGATGCATGCAGTGCGGCGATGGTGGCGCGAAAAAATGAGTTAGGATGACCGGTAAGTGTTACGTGTTGTCCGCCAATTAATACTTGATGATTCGAAAGAAATAGTTAGAGTCGTGCGCCATGATAAATACGGCACAATTGCAGCGATTGGATCGTCATAGTGTCGAAGCGAAAGCCACGGCGTTCGCGCTGATCCTCTGTCTGGCATTATGGCTTCTGGCGGGAATCTCAATAAAACTGGTGTTTGGCAACTGGTACGGATTCGGCGTTGGATTCATCGTATCAGCAATAACCACCGGACTGGTTACCTGGTTTGTCTACATGCGCGCAGCGGCACGGGAGAGACGGGTAGTCCGGGCCAGTTGGCGAGGGCATGATCTCAGAATCTACGACCCCATCGATAAAAAACACGACGATATCGATTTTTCATCGCCTCACAGAGCGATCCTCATTCTGTCAAAAGCGGAAAGGCAGTTCCTTCTGCGGATTGTCCAGATATCAGGCGCCTCAGAGACCCAGGTCGACATTATCGGGCTTCTGCCCCTGGTGTTGCCCATGGGGGCGTCGGGGGAAGCGCCATCTCTGTCTGGTTTTTTCAGGAAAGCCAGGTCTGTCACCGACACCCCCAAATTTTATCGTCTGAAGGAAGTCCCGGACCGGGAATCCATGTGCGTGTCCCTGCTGCAGTTCGTTGAAGACCATAGAGGGATGCGAGATACGACGATAGATGTAAAAAAAGAAAACGATATCATACGATTGAGAGATGGAATTTTATTTCTGATATCCCAGGGGCGGGAAATTCGGTTTGCAGACCCCACGCCGCTGCATCTGATGTTCATGGCGCAGCCAACCCGACCTGCCGCTCTCAAAGACCCCCATTCGCCGCTGGAGACGACCGAAGTATTCATTGCGGTGATCCCAAACGGCAACCCAATGGAATCTTTGATATTTTCTATTATCGCCCCCCAATCGATGGCCAGCGAGTTTTCGTCGGAGTGGCCCGTGCCCCAAAGTGTGATGCATCGAAAATTCACGTTGTACGATGATTCCGTGAACAGTTTTATTTTTGCCAGTAAACTCAAGCAACTGATTAAAGCCATGTCGCCGAACTCTCCCATTCTGGATGTGCTCCGCCATTGATTCTGCCCAGTGAAGCACTGCAACAATTGGTTGAATTCTTCTTTCTCTGGAGGTAAAAAGCGCCGGTGATAGTTGATTTTTATTAAAGATTACATTTTCTCGAAAGGAAACCCAATGGCTTTACATCCCCTGGCCGGCAAACCGGCCCCGATTGCATCATTGACGGATATCCCCAAACTGGTAACTGCATATTTTCTCGAATCGCCTGACGTCTCCAATGCTGCGCAGCGGGTATCGTTCGGTACGTCCGGACACCGCGGCGTGTCCACCAGGGGATCGTTCAATGAACAGCATATTGCCGCTATTACCCAGGCGGTGTGTGAATATCGGAAGAAAGCCGGTATCACCGGACCGCTTTTCATTGGCGCGGATACCCATGCCCTTTCGTCTCCGGCGCTGTGTACCACCCTGGAAGTGCTCGCGGCAAATGATGTGCAGACGTTGTATCAGGCCGGCATGCGGCCGGTGCCCACACCGGGTGTTTCTCACGCGATTATTTCATACAATCGGGGGCGAAAAGACGGACTTGCAGACGGAATTGTCATTACGCCGTCTCACAACCCCCCGGATGCCGGAGGGTTCAAGTACAATCCCACCCACGGCGGCCCGGCGGATACCGATGTGACGGGTGTGGTTCAGACACGGGCCAACGAGATTATGGCGGATGGCAATCGGGCGGTGAAACGGGTGTCCTATTCAAAGGCGCTTCAGGCAGCTCATGTTCAGGCATATGATTTTATTTCGCCTTATGTCGCAGACCTGGCGAATGTGATTGATATGGAAGCGATTGCAAAAAGCAATCTGAAAATCGGTGTCGATCCCATGGGCGGCGCCAGTATTGATTACTGGGAACCCATTGCCAACAAGTACGGACTGAATATGGAAGTGGTGAACTATTCAACGGATCCGACATTTTCGTTCATGACTCTGGATCACGATGGTAAAATTCGCATGGACTGTTCCAGTCCCCATGCCATGGCCTCTCTGATTTCGCTTAAAGATAAATTCGACATCGCATTTGGCAATGATCCCGATTCCGATCGGCACGGTATTGTTACAAAGAGTGGGCTGATGAACCCCAATCACTATCTGGCCACTGCCATCGGGTATCTGTTCAGAAACCGCCCGGGATGGCCGAAGAACACACAGGTTGGTAAAACCCTGGTTTCCAGCAGTATTATTGATAGGTTGGCAGCGGATTTGGGATTGAATCTGTGCGAGGTGCCAGTGGGCTTCAAGTGGTTTGTGAATGGCCTCTCCAATGGAACCATGGGATTTGGCGGCGAAGAGAGTGCGGGGGCATCGTTCCTGAGAAAAGACGGCACCGTATGGACCACGGACAAAGATGGCATCCTGTTGGATTTACTCGCAGCCGAAATGACCGTGGTGACCGGTAAAGATCCTGCCCAGCATTATGCGGAGATGACCGAGAAATTCGGCGCCCCTATTTATGAGCGGAACGATGTGGCTTCCACGCCGGAAGAAAAGGCCGTGCTGGGAAAATTGTCCCCCGCGCAGGTGAAAGCCGATACCCTGGCTGGAGAAAAGATTACTGCGAAACTGACAGCGGCCCCCGGAAATGGCGCATCCATCGGCGGTCTCAAGGTGGTTACGGAGAACGGCTGGTTTGCCGCCCGGCCATCCGGCACGGAGGATATTTACAAAATTTACGCGGAGAGTTTCATAGACAGAGACCATTTATCCCGCATTCAGGAAGAAGCCAAAGGTATCGTGGCGAACGCGCTGAAGTAGTCAGAACGAAGAAAAGAAGTTCCACAGGGGATCTGCGGCGCCGTTCCACAACCCGTGGCCGCCGCTGAATTCGCACCAGAAAACGGGATATCCCTCATCACAGCCCTGGAATTCCACACAATAATCCGGATACTGACTGCCTGCGGATGATGTCTGCGTGCTGCAATGGTTCCGTTCCACAAATACATCCCGGGCATCTCTGCCGGACTGGGTGCTGACAAAATCATCCACGTCACCATGGGCGCCGAAGTAGGCAACCGGAACGGCATCGGTCGTGCGGCAGCCTCCCATCATGCTGCCCGACATTGGCGCAATGGCGCGAAATACATTCGACTTCTGACATCCGACCGTATTGGACATCATTCCGCCAAAGCTGAATCCGGTTGAAAAAATGCGCGATGTATCAATACAGAGGTTCTCAAATATCTGATCCAGCATTTCTTCCAGAAATCGGATATCCTCTCCATCTGTATTCCACCAGCCTTTGCCGGAAACGCCACCGCCTGCGCCGCCATCCAGACCGTCGGGAGAAACAAAAATGGCTGTTCCGTTGGATTTGGCTTTCAGCCCGTAGTATCCTGCATTCACCACGTCGTTCATGCTGCCCCCCAGCCAGTGCCAGGTGAAATACAACGGATAGGGCTGGTTGGTGTCATAGCCAGCAGGAACATCCACGGTGTACACCCGGTCCTTTCCATCCACATTGATGGTGAGCACTCCGCTGGCCAGCGGACTGTCCGAGCCGCATCCCGCACTGCTTGCCCCGTCAGTGTCGGAATCGGTGTCCGTATCCGAGTCGGAATCGGTGTCTGTGTCCGTATCCGAGTCGGAATCGGTGTCTGTGTCGGTATCAGTGTCGGTATCGGTATCAGTATCTGTGTCCGTGTCTGAATCGGTGTCGGTATCCGAATCCGTATCCGTGTCGGTATCCGAATCCGTATCCGTGTCGGTATCACTGTCGACGTCGGAGTCTCCATCCGAAGATGTACTGTCATGGTCCTTGTCGGATTCGACTCCGCCACACGCGATAGCCAGTCCCGATGCAAGGAGGAAAATAATGAATCGATGCATTGTTGTATCCTTTCCTGTTCTGATATCTCTTCGAAACAGCAGCAACAGTTGCCGGGATGCGCCCCAAAAGCGTTTCAACGGTGCTGCGTGCCACAAATCATAGTAGTCAACAATCCGCCTTCGAAGGTGAAAAAAAAATACTGCAGACTGATCCTCCTCAGGATTTTTCGTTTTTTTATTTCCAAAATGAATCCATTCCAGTGGTATTTGCGGGTACCAATGTTAAGATACGCGTACCAATGCCACATTGTGTGATGTTGGAACGCACGGAACCCGGTGTTCAAACTGAAACAGAAGAAAGTCCTTTTCATGAGCGCAGATAAATATCGTATCCGACACGTTGTCTGGATGATTCAGCTGCTTTTGCTACTTGCGGCGACGAGCGCGACTGCATCACCAACGTCAACGAGAATTTCGCCGTATCGTGGACGGATATATACCCAGTTTGCCATTGGCCCGGCGTTGGCGTTTTATACCCTTCACCGGGAGCTGAAGGAGGATGTCATCTATGTGGACGATGACAAAAAGTGGTGGCGCTTTATCGGCGGGGCCAGAAATTACGATCTGTCGATTGCCTATGTTTTTCGCAACGGCTTTATGATTGGCGGAGATGTTGCGGTGATTCGAAGCTCCGGGATGAGTGGGTTGAGTGAACGAAACGACAGAGATGATCCCCGGAACCCCACAGGCACATTTTCCATCATGCATGGCCCTGTGGTGGGATTTTATCCCCGTGCGGATTTGGGCTGGTATGTGCAGGCCCATCCTGCTCTGGGGTACTCATCCTTTTCTTCGGATGCGCCCACCGGCAGTTTTCGCGCCATTACCGGATATGAGTGGCCCGCCGGGCCTTCCGGAACTTTCGGGTTAAACCTTGCCGTTGAGGTACAGTGGACGAAGTCGGAGGATGAGGGGCGCCATTCCGGAATCGTGTTTAATTCCTTTCATTTGCCCATGTTTGCCATGTTCAATATTTGCATGAAAGGTTTCTGGGACCGACGGTAGCGGATTTTTTCTGCATCAGTGTTTTTCGTGATGGGGCGCTGTGGAGACAATTCTTTTTCCGAACGGGCTGATGGCCAGACCGGCCATTTTGACATGCTGCACCGCAAACGGAATGCCGATGATGGTGATGGCGAACAGCAGCGCCAGGACAAGATGTGTAAGTGCAATCCAGATGCCGCCCCATAATATCCAAATCACATTAAAAATAACGGACAGGCATCCGCTGGGGGGTGAGGCTTCCATCGCCTGAGATCCGAATGGCACAAGCGCAAAAAAAGCCAGTTTGAAACATTGGACGCCAAACGGAATGCCAATGATAGTCACACACAATCCAATTCCGCTCAGCACATATTCGAAGAAAAGAATGATGCCGCCTCCCAGAAACATCCACAACAGGTTCAATAAGATACTCATTTCATGCCTCTGAGATCGTCGATCCATCTTTGGCGATCCGCGCAACCTGCCAAGGGTTCATCCCTGCAGTTTATCCGACATTTCCACATCGGGGCGCTGCATGCAGCGCCCGGTGTTTGGCATGCCAAACCCCTGCATTTTTATCAGAGACGCCGATAATATGCATCTGTATAATTCAGGGAGGGTTATCTAACGGACGGTCATTTCCTGAACCACGCAACAAACCCGCCTCGGGCCGAGAGTCTGAGATTGAAAGTGTCTGACGCAGAGACGTCTCCTTCCTGACGATCCCATGCATCGCCTTTGCCGGAGACGTCGCCGAGGCGGATGGATTGCCAGGTACCGGTTTCGAGAAAATCCAGGGATAAATCGAATGTCATTTCATCGGCGCCGTTGAGTATGCCGATGAACCAATCTGTTCCCGATCGCCGGGCAAACGCTGCAACCTTTCCCGGTTCGCTTCCGGACAATACAATGCTTTCATCCCACACTGCCGGAATGGCCTTCATGACATCGACCGCGGTATTGGCCACATAGTCCCGGGGATGCCCACCGTAGCAGAGGAACGGCGAAACAAAAACAATTGCCTGTGCCAACTCGTGTGCCCAAGTGTTGCCCTGCAGCTCCGTTGCCGCAAACACGGTTGGGGTATAATCCGCGACTCCTGCAAGGGTGCGGGTGAAAGGCAGGATGGTGTCGTGGGCTGATTCGAGGACTCGGGAATACCGCGTCATCTGATATTCATGGCCGCGGATGGCCTCCCGGGTGAGAACATTTGGCCAGGTACGTTCCATTCCCGTGGGCTTGGCTGCGCCATGGTAATCAACCAGCAGTTTGAATTCGGCCGCGTCTCTGGCACTGTCTATATACCAGTTGGTCACACTGCGACTGCACGCAGGCACAAAATCAATTTTAATTCCCACGATGCCCAGGTCGGCAGCCTGCTGAAAGTAGCTCCGGCGCGAATTGCTATCCATGATTTCGTTGCTATTGACCCACATCCAGACCTTGACGCCTTTCGAAGACGCGTAATCAACAACTGTTTTCAGCGATTGCCAGTTGTTGGGCCACGCTTTCCAGCCGTCATCAACCAGATAGTATTCGAAACCGAGTTCCTGAGTCCAATTCACCCACTGCTCCTGCTCTGAGAATACCGGTGCACCGGCGGCCATCCATTGCCAGGTGGATCTGCCGGGCTTAATCCAGTCCGCGCCATTGAGTGATGCATCCCGTGGAGGCGCCATGTTGTAAACTAGAGTGGAATTGGTAAGTGAGGTCAGGTCATCTGCAATAATCGTCACGCGCCAGGGCTGAATCACCTCGGCGTCAGTGGTCCAACCGGTTGCATCTGCATACAGAAAGCCCTCAAGTGCTCCGCCGTTGCCCACGCGAATCGCCATGTCACCAAAGTCCTGCACTGCGGATTCGGTGATGCTGATATAGTGCTCCCCCACCTTTGCCGTCATCGGTAGCGCATACTCGGCCCCCCCAAGCGTATTCAGGCTTTTGGTTCGATAGTGCTGCTCGTAGCTCTGGTCCATCTCGGCGACCCACATGGTCGGATTGCCTTCCAATCGCCACACTGAACGTTCTGCTTCGACACGCCGGCCCTGCTTCGGGTCCAATCGCAACCGAATCGCTACGCCATCATCGGCAACATGCACATCCAATGTGTACGATTCGTTGTTGCTGGTAATGGGCACCTCTGCCTCGTTGGCTTTGTTTACTGCCGTGGCATGGCTGCCGAAAAAGGGAATTTCCTCGTCAACTGATGTGATTTCAAAGTCCCCCAGGGTGGCATTTTGGCCAATGTCGACGCCGTCGCTGCGAAGTCCGATTTCGGAGGGCGCAAGAATTTGGGTTCCATCTACCGTGATTCGATAGCGAAGCACGCCATCAGTGGTGGAGAGTTCGGCGAAAATCCGGCCATTGGGGCTGGCCACCGTATTGGGCGGCAGCTCGATACCGGTATCGGTATCCGTGTCCGTATCCGTGTCCGTATCCGTATCCGTATCCGTATCCGTGTCCATATCCGTATCTGAATCCGAATCCGTGTCTGAATCGGTGTCCGAATCCGTGTCTGAATCGGTGTCCGAATCCGTGTCTGAATCGGTGTCCGAATCCGTGTCTGAATCGGTATCTGAATCGGTGTCTGAATCAGTGTCGGTGTCTGTGTCTGTATCGGTGTCTGAATCGGAATCTGCGTCGGAATTCTGAGGATCCGTACCGGTTTCCGACGAATTTTGGTCATTCCCGTTGTCCGACGTACAGCCAGACACGAGAAGCACCCCCACACACATCACGACCATATAGAATATTTCCTTCATCTTTTCCTCACATTCTTAATAAGTATTGTGGCCTTGCCCCGATTTAATGGACAGCTTTCTTATGCTGCCACAGCAGCGTTGTTGATGTAAAGCCTTTCGTACTCGACGGGGCTGATATTGCCGTTGGTCGAGTGTTTTCGTTTTCGGTTGTAAAAAAACCCCAATGTATTCATGGACAGCGCTTCTTACGGCGGTTTTGTTTATCCAGAAGCATCTGTTGATGAGCTCCCGTTTGATTGTAGCAAATGGCTTTCGGCGACGGCGTTGTCCCTGCAGTCTCCTTTGTGGCTCATGTTTTGAACCATGCCTGAATGCTCCTGTGCACGCCGGTGCGCATCGCTTGCATACTGCTTCCTCGGTCGCCAGGAGAAAGATTGCGCCCGGCATATGTCACGATTTCCCCTGGCCATCTCCAGAGCCTTTAAAACCAGTTCGGTTCGCATGTGGTCATCTCATCCAATGCCCACCCCACACCCACAACACGACGTGAAAACAGGTCCAGAATCACGGCCAGATACACCCAGCCACGAGCATTGGATCAGAACTGGGTAAAGAATTCCCAGGATTCCACCTTGGTCCAGGTGAGGGCGCCATCGTCCCCCCCGCCTTCCACCGGTCCGGGGGTATGGCCGCCATCGAAGGCGCACCAGCGAACAGGATTTCCCTCCGAACATCCATCGTAAGTCGTGCAGATATGCGTCTGACTGCCGCCAGCCGGTTCGGGCGGGTTTTGCGGTGTGCAGCCATTATTGCCAACAAATCGGTCACGCAACCCACGTCCCATATCGGGCGTGCAGGTGCCATCACTCATGCCGTGAATTCCCAGATACGCGACTGGAGAGGAGCCGTCGCTGCATCCACTGAGCTGGGCGCCGGAATAGACGGCCACCGCGCGGAAAACCGTCGCCCGATCACATGCGAGGCCATAGGTCATCCCCCCGCCGTAGCTGAACCCCATGGAGAACAGCCGGGTCTTGTCAACACAGAGATCGTTCTCTATCAGATTTATCATCTCGTCAACGAAGGCGGTGTCTCGTCCACCCGAATTGGCCCAGCCGTTACCGATGCCCTGGGGCGCAACAAAAATCATCTGGGAATCCGCGCTATTGTCTGCCTGTTCTCGAAGACCGTAATATGACCATGTGTACCCGCTGGAGCCGCCGCCGTCGACATCGTTCATGGTGCCGCCGTTCCAATGGAACGCGAAAACCAACGGGTATGGATGGCTGCTGTCATAATTTTCGGGGATACGCATCATGAAACTCCGGTTCTCGCCGTTGACCGAAATCGATTGCGCACCGCTGATCAGGGTCGCATTCTTCCCGCAGCCAGAAGACGGAATGACATCCCCATCTGAATCGCTATCTGAATCGGTATCGGTATCGGTATCGGTATCTGTATCTGTATCTGTATCGGTATCGGTATCTGTATCTGTATCTGTATCTGTATCGGTGTCACTGTCCGAATCAGTGTCACTGTCCGAATCGGTGTCACTGTCCGAATCGGTGTCACTGTCCGAGTCGGTGTCACTGTCCGAATCGGTGTCACTGTCCGAGTCGGTGTCACTGTCCGAATCGGTGTCACTGTCCGAATCGGTGTCACTGTCCGAATCGGTGTCACTGTCTGAATCAGAAGCACCTTTATCTGTATTGGATTCTGAACAACCAATAATTGACAGACCAAGCGAAACCATCGCACTGAAAAACAACATAAATAGAATTTTCATCTGTAATCTCCAGACATTTGTTATTTTGTAATCACCAGACAATTCCCAGTTGAATTCTCGATTATACAGTGCGGTGCGTCTCCACAAAAAGGGCGGAAACTATTTTTTAAATGCGGGATGTGAGCGGGTTATCCCATAGAACGGCTGAGTTGCACATCCGGAAACAGGGGGTGAGACGGGGTGCCCCGGGTGAAGTCCATGAGTTTGATGAGTACATTGTACTCGATGTCATCTTCTGCCCCAATCAGAATCTGGCGTTCCGTAGCGTGCTCGTTTTTCAACTCCACGAGCTTACGATGTAATTCTTCGAAGTCCAACTCATCGTCTTTTCGGGGGATGTCCGGTCCAACGTTGTTATCTGTCATCCATGCCTTGCGATGGATGGGGTTGACTTTGAGATGAAACCCATCTTGGGCCACAAATATCTGCAGCCTCAATGCATCGTCGTTTTCTATGGGATTCTGGTCGATGATAGAGAGTTTGGGGGGCTGAACATCCAGTACTTTAAACTTCACAAACACAGCGCCGTACAAAAGCAGTGGTATCAGCATACATACCAGATTCAGAATGGGAATCAGTGGTTCTCCCTGTTCCAGCGGAATTTCACGAGTTCGTCTCATTGCAAAATCCTCCCTTTGCGACCCTGCAGATACACAGTTCGCTTGCCCGGTATGCAGCCATTGTCACACCGGCGTTACCAACACAGTTTGTTGTTTCATGAATTGGGCGCCCCTTAAAATGGACACGCGTTACAGGAAAAAGTTCCAGCGGCCGTTTGGTTCACAGTGCACATGGATAGAACCCGGACACACAACGGAAAGGACGGTAGGAGGAAATGCGGTGGGGGGGCGGGCAGAGTTCAGTTTACCGGCTCAAGGACGCCATCTGCGCCTTCTATATGCAGTTTAGAGGGATCCAGGTTGTTCAGGACGATGATGCCCTGAATGGAGAAGAACATGTCCCCCTGTTTTTCGAGTGACCAGACCATCTGTCCGGAGTCATCGTATTCCAGAATCTGGGTGCCGTTGCCAAAGTCGGGAGCGTGGTTCTGCCAGTTGGCGACCACGTAGTGGCCATTGGGCATCACCTGAAATCCGGAGTAAAAATTGGGGCTCACATTGGCGGGGCCGGTGATGGATTGTTTGTGGTTCCCGGATGAATCGAAAATCTGCAGCGTCTGATTGTAGCCGCAGGTCATCAGTCGGTCTGTGCCTTTCATGACGCCCATCCACGCATGGGTCGAACCCTCGCCGCCGTTCTGCACATTGGCCTGCCACACCACACTGCCGCTACTGTCCAGCTCCAGCAATACATTGTCCGAACTGACCAGATAGGTGCCGCTGGGGGTTTCCCTGAACAACCGCGCGTAATCTCTTCCGCTGTAGGTGATGGTGTTTACGACTGCCCCGGAACCATCAATTTCCTTCAACGTAATGCCGTTGGGCCAGGAGCCGTCGTTTTGGCTGCATCCAATAATCATGGTATTGCCGTTTTTCAGACGTCGCGCCGAAACGGTGCCTTTCTGACTGGTATTTGAATCCAGCAGATCGCCATTGGTAATGTCCCGCTCCTCCCAGCCGTTTTCGGTTCCCAGAAGTACCCGGTTGTCGCCAATGAGCTGAATGTCCCTTCCCCTGGTAATATCAGCCCGCCAGTTGTTTCCGGGATTGGCCACGTCGATGTACACCAATGCGGGATATCCCTCATCGCGCAGTAACAGACGATAATTTGCCGGTTCCATGGATTCGGTATCGGTGTCCGTATCAGTATCGGTATCAGTATCCGTATCAGTATCCGTATCAGTATCGGTGTCGGTGTCGGTGTCGGTATCTGTGTCCGTGTCGGTATCGGTGTCGGTGTCGGTATCCGTGTCCGTGTCCGTGTCCGTGTCGGTATCGGTGTCGGTATCCGTGTCAGAGTCAGAGTCCGTATCGGTGTCCGTGTCCGTGTCTGTGTCGGTATCCGAGTCGGAGTCGGTATCCGAGTCGGAGTCCGCATCGGTGTCCGTGTCCGTGTCGGCATCGCTGTCTGAGTCGGTATCCGTATCGGAGTCGGAATCGGTGTCCGAGTCGCTATCCGATAAACTGGAATCGTCAGACTCAGTTGTCTCTCCACAGGCCACCAGCAAAAACAGCATAAATATCGCCAGCAACCAAATTCCAATCTGTTTCATGTAGACTTCTCCCATCGTTGATTGTGAGTCAAGGCCCCGTTGACTATGCAATGAATAACTCCCAAAGAGAGCGCAGTATACCGCAAATGGCTTAAAAAGAACTAAACTGAATTACCCTCGACTATAAGTCAAGGGGTTCAAGGATTGTCGAGCTATTCGAGGTGTACCAATTTCGAAAACGAGACGATGCAACAATTCGGATACAGAATTAAGTTGGGCCAGTAATTTAGGGAAACAGAGCCGCTGTGGTGAGGAACGAGCGTAGCGAGTGTCTCGAACCGCGCGGCG
>JBNKCR010000135.1:0-12292 GCA_050287845.1 Polyangia bacterium | reverse complement strand
AGCTGGGGTATTTTTCCTGTATCTTCACCACTTTTCCCTCAAATTGTCGCTTTACTGCACAAATACCGGGGTAATTCTTTTTGCACAGCTTTTAGAAACCGCTTAAACACAACGATTCAGAACACCTCGAATAGCTCAAATCTACAAAAACATGCTCCAGGGCAATCGCAAAGTCCTTAATGCATTAGCGTATTTGTGGTCCAATGGACGGCCTTCGGCCTCTCATGAGCACAGAAGAGAGCCGCGTTCGTGAGGAAGCAACGTCCAGATGAGCTGTCCCGAACGATGGGGCGTCGAAGTCGGTATTCCCGGGTATCCCCGGGGAGTTGCAGGTTGCACGAGGTCCGGGACGGTCAACTGTTTTGACATCTGACAGAGCAGTAGTATATCTGCAGGAAGAATCGTTTTTATTTTCAATTGCAAAGTCAGGAAAACACGCATGATTCATTCCTATCACCAATGGCCAATGTTTATTCCGATGTTCTTTCTGGTTGCCTGCGGTCATACGCAGCAGCGTGGCTTTGTCGATTTCGATGATGCGTCCGCATACTGTAAGGAATCGCGTGGTCTGGTGGCCATTGAATCGAAAATGATTCCATCTGATGATACGCTGAACGCAAAGGCCAAAAGCGGCGTGGAAGAAGGGGCGGTGGTTGACGCCAGTCAGGTGACGACCGCCGATTATAAGCTCATCAATGAAGAGGACGAAGAACGATTTATCACCGTACCCCAAAATCGCTTTGCATCCGTTGCACTGCCGGATGGCAACCATCTGGTGTACTGGATTCATATTGTTTCCACCGATTTAAAGACGCTTGATGCGATTGAAGCAGATAAGCGCACGCCATACATGCAGATAAACCGCGTGCTGGTGCAGTTTCATCAGGCCGGAAAACTGAAAACCCCGGGATGGGAACGGGCGCTTAACAACACCATTCTGAAGGCCATTCAAAATATTCGCAGATTCAAAAAAGTCACCCGAGTCTTCATCCATCTGGGCTGCTGAAACACCACCCGAGCGAACGTTCGTCGCCTCAAACATCGGCGTTGGGGCTGGATTCCCTCCTTCGGGAATGACGTTATTTTCAATAGGTATACTCAGAGTGTACTGAATTGATGCTCTCTTATTTAGTGTCCAGATGACATCCCGTGCGATGAATGACCGGACATTAAAGGCCGGTCCGCAGCCGGGCGGTAGCAATACCATCCAGACAGCCGCACATGAAATGATGCCCATGGACGATGACCCTGATTTTGCAGAATTTTAACAGTGATCACTCGATTGGAAATACAGATGCCCGACACCCTCACAGATTCAGGGGATTTCTGTGGTCAATCATCAGGGAAGATATTTGAAACGGCCGACTACGGTAATACCAGTACGGTTGTGACCACACCGGCCGGTAAATCCTTGCGGAAGGCATAGCTGATGGCGCCATTCAGTCTGAACACGGCTTTGGGCGTATTGGATATTTCAATAGGCGGTGACAGTTGCATACGAATCTTTTGATTCTGCCAGTAGGTGACTTCCTCCGTTTTACTCATTCCCAGAACCCTTTTTCTGAATTCTTCCCGCACTGCGCTCCCTTCCGGCGTGTTGATGCAGTTAATTTTTTCACCGCCAGGCCAGCGGGTTTTTTTCTTGAGGAAGATCTGTTTCAATTCTTCCGTTGACATCGTTATTACGCCGGATTTCTTGTTCACAAAGATAACCAGATCATCCGGTGACTCGGCATTCAACGGTACGGGCAGGAGTGCCATCACGGTGAGCATCAGGACAATTATTGATTTTAAAATTTTCATGATTTCCTCCTTCCCTCAGTACGTGACTGCCAGTTGAGTGTTGATAACATGATAGTCCATTGGCATATCCCCCGCTATCTCCGGTATGTCGACCGTTTTCTGATGATAGAATTCCACCTTGAATACCGCGAATGGGTTGATGCGCCAGTTGATGCCACCGCCATACAGATGGCCCCGTGGCGTATCCGCAGATTCTGGTGGTTGGACGTATTCATACATGACGAATGGCATGATGGAGATTGCGTCGAATGGCAGCCGATAGCCAAGGAGCGCGTAAGTTGCCCATTGAATGCAGTCCGGATAGTACTCATCCACCAATGGGTTCGCCCCGTGGATTCGTTTGCCATCCTGGTAACGAATACGGCTTCGCATATATTCTCCCTGGAGGAGTAACCCTTTCCATTCAAACTTCAGATTGGTCGAAAATGCCTTGTTTTTATACGCGACGGTAATGTTCTCGTTCACAACAAACGGGTCGTAGGTATTAATTCTCAGTTCGAAATCAGTATAATCCCCCATGTACCCATAAGCCCCCATATCGAGTTTTACCGGTCCGTCGTAGGAAAAAGCCAGGTGGGCCCCCAGTGCTTTTTTATCATCCAGGTCATAGAATTCAGCGGTGGGGCCTTCGCCGTTGGACAGGGTCAGCCCGTAGTTGATGGTCAGATTATTGCTCGGGAATGCACGGCCAAACAGGTACAGACCAGTCTGAGCCAGTGGAATATATTTTCCGGTAATGACATATGGCGTGTGAATGGGAATAATCACCGTGGGACTGTGGTCCACATTCCACATACTGTACGGAGTGAGGAACTTTCCCGCTTTGATGCCGAAATAATCGCTGGGTCTGTACTCTATCCATATCCGCTCCATGGAGATGCCTCCCCAGTTGAAGTAATATGCATCGGGATGGTCTTCGGCTCTTGTATTCAACCGTTCAAATTGATTGCCATACGGGTCTGCAAAACCGCTGGCTGTCCAGGTTCTGGACTGACCAAGGGGTTGAAAGAGAAACCGGACTTCGCCCATGGCGCGGAATGAGTCGGTGAGTTGACGTTCCACAAACAGGTTCCAGTGCCCCGCGACAAACGTGTTGTGGCCATTGACCATACCGTCGAGCCAGTTTTTTTCATTCTGGTAAAAAATGGTTTTGAACCACCGGACATCCATAAAGCCATAGAGCTTCAGCTTTTTCTGCTCATCCTGGGTTTTCTGAAGCGCGTCCATTTCCAGTGTTTCGATAGATTCCGCCTGGGCTTCCACCGTTTGCTTCAGCGCTTCAATTTCGGCTGCTGAATCTGTTTTATCCCCAGTCTTCGGGGAATTCACGGATGCTTCGAGGGCTTCGATGCGTTGTTTCAGAGCTTCAATTTCAGTCGTATTGTTTGTGCCCGCTGTAGCGGCATCCTCTGCTACCGAACCGTTGCCGGTCTCAGGAACGGGCGCCTCCTGTGCATTCACCGACGCGCTGAGTACGAGGCATATTGCTGCTGCGGCAACAACCAGCAGAGCGGACGCATCCCTGCCGATTTGAAGAGGAAACTGGAACTGTGTCATACTCTCTCCTGTTCCGGAATGATTCCTGTCTGTCAGTTTGTCTTTCATCATTGTCCCACCTCCGGCGTACAGATGGTGGGGAGTCCCGCCATGAAAATGGACAAATCCATGCAGGAATATCCGGTGGGACAATCATCCGGGTTGAGCGAACAACCCTGCACTGTACAGATACCTTCCTGGGATACCGTTGGGTCAATGGCGCAATAATCCGCTTCCTGTGTGCAGTTTGCGGTGGATGTGCAGGTGTCCCCCATTCCGGTGGGAAGCCCGCCAGTGTCCTCACTCGGGGTGCAGATAGTGGGGAGTCCCGCCATGAAAATGGACAAATCCATGCAGGAATATCCGGTGGGACAATCATCCGGGTTGAGTGAACAACCCTGCACCGTACAGATACCTTCCGGGGATACCGTTGGGTCAATGGCGCAATAATCCGCTTCCTGTGTACAGTTTGCGTCGGATGTGCAGGCGTCCCCCATTCCGGTGGGACCACTGGCCGAAGTGCCGCTTGCGGTATCCGCAGTTCCTGTATCGGTGTCAGCAGTTGAAACTTCGGGACGCGGGGTACACATGCCTCCTTTGACACGAACCATTTCATCTCCGCACATATCGTCGTCATCCAGGCAAGCGGTTGCCGTAAAGATGAGCAGGACAATCATACCCCCACCTCCAATAAATCGGGGCAAGTATTTGCGAATGTTTGCACGCATATGCAGTTCTCCTTTTCGCTATTTGTTTATTTATGAGACAATTAGTATAGTGAGAATTCTCCGGACGGCTAAATTATTTTGAATAATTATGTTACGGAAATACGATACAATAGGACTGTATTATCTGGTTGCGAATTGATTATCGGATCATTCACCCGTGGGTGGTGAGAAAATGCATTCCGGGCAGGCGTCGGCCCGGGCCAATTTAAATTTCGGAGATTTCTTTTTCTTTGGCAGCGATAATGGTGTCTACGCTGGCAACGCCTTCGTCGGTCATCTCCTGTATTTTCTTCAGCGCTTTTGCCACGTCGTCTTTGGGGGCATCGCCGGCGGTTTCCAAATCCTTCAACAGTGAGTTGCAGTCTCTGCGGTGGTTTCGGATGGCAATTTTGGCTTCTTCACCGGATTTCTTCACGAGTTTGATCAGATCTTTACGGCGTTCGTCCGTCAGCGCCGGAATTGGAATTCGAATCATTTCTGCGTCCGAGCTGGGATTCATACCAAGATCGGAGGACTGAATTGCTTTTTCAATCGCAGTAATAATCGTTCGGTCAAATGGCTTGACAACAATGAGCCTGGGCTCCGGAGTAGAAATGGTGGCCAGCTGATTGAGTGGAGTCTGCGCACCGTAGTAGTCTACCCGAACAGAATCGAGAATCGCGGGATTTGCTCTGCCGGAGCGAACTCTGGAAAGGTTGATTTTTAGCGCATCTTTGGATTTTCCAACAGATTCCATCATTGTACTGTACACTTCGTCGATCATTTTATCTTCTCCTTACATACTGCAAGTCTGTTTAAAATTTCGGCAAATTGTACCCGCACAGCGAATCATTGTCGACATGGAATTTTCGGTTTTTCCTTTTGCGGAAATGTACGGCGAAAAGCGAAAGCGACACCGTTATCTGTCCTTATGCTTCCAGTTCCTTTGCCGCTGCGATGGCAGCGATGGTACCATCTGCCACTGCTGTGGTAATCTGCCGATACTGTTTGTGAATAATGTCGCCCGCGGCAAATATATCGGGAATGTTGGTATGCATGGATTCATCCACATTGATATATCCCCACTCATCCAGATGAAAGGACTCGCTGAAGAGATCCAGATTGGGCTTCATACCCACGAAAACAAATACCCCATCGCAGTCGATATATTTTCGCTCGCCGGTTTTCAGATTTTCCAGTTCCACCCGGTTCACGGTACCGCCTTCTGCAATGAATGCCCGGGGCTCGTGAGAGAACAGGACCTCGATATTGGGGTTGGCAAGGGCTTTTTCTGCGGATGTCCGGTTTGCCTGAAGTTTATCAAATTGGTGGATTATCGTAATTTTGCCGGCAAATTTATCAATGAACAGCGCTTCTTCAATGGCCGTATTTCCACCGCCGATAACGACAACATGCTTGCCTTCGTAATATTTGGCATCGCAGGTGGCACAATACGAAATGCCCTTTCCCATGTATTCCCGCTCTCCGGCAATATTCAACGGCCGGGGGGATGACCCGGTGGCCAGAATGATTTTTTTGGCGCGAATGGTTTCAATGCCGTCTACCACAAGTTCCTTCTTTTGCAGATTCACGCTGGTAATGTCTACCGCCTGACGGAAATGCGCACCGGCCTCCCGCGCCTGTTCCGACATGTAGTGCGAGAGCATGAAACCGGGCTGTGGGGCCACAAATCCGGGATAATTGGATACCTGATGGGTGATACTCACGTTACCGCCCGGCATACCGCGATCCACGAGTACGGTTTTCATTTTTGCCTGTGCGGTATAAATGGCCGCCGTAAGTCCGGCAGGTCCGGCGCCGATGATCATGACGTCGTATTCGCTGGAGAACGGCTTTTCGTGGGCTTTTAGTTCGCGCGCCCTTTCTTCAGAAAGAAGGCCGTGGATGTTGCGTTCCAAATCTGCCCGACGAATCCCACCGCTCAATGTATCCCCAACCTGTTTGCCATCTTTATAGAACAGGACAGTGGGGGAGCCTTTGACCCCCAGGGATTCAGCGAGTTCTCTGTTTTCCTGACGAAAGATTTTAATAAATTTAATGTCGTTGCCGTACACGCCGGCCAGCGATTCGAACTTGCTTGCCAGAGCTTCACAGGGCGGACATTCCATGGAGTAAAAATCAACGACCACACCGCCTCTGGCCTGAAGTACTTCTCTTTCCCATTGTTCGTGATTGATGTAACTGATGTTGTGCTCTGTCATAATATACCCCTGTTTCAGCTATGGAAGACGCCGAATATCCCCCTGTTCGGTAAAGAACAGAGCGGCGCCCGTTTGTGCAATTTCTTTAACGGGACGGCAGTCCGGAGAGTCCAGATGGCCATTTGTATTTTTGGCAACGGAACCGCATCCACCGCCACACACCAGCGCCAGATTGCAGTCCCTGCACGCTTCAATCCCCAGAATGTCTCTGTCCTGCCATGCGTCGATTGCATCATCATTGCGGGTGACTTCCGGAAAAAATGTGCCAAGTGCTTCGTCCTTTTTTCCAACGGTTGCAGTGCATGAATAAATGTTTCCCTGAAAATCAAACGCCCATTCTGTCTTGCATCCCGGACAGGAATCAAAGAGCGCTGGAGGCAATTCGCCATTGTCCCGCAACGATTTCACAAAGTGGAATGAGGGTGTGTGAAAAGACAGAATGTGTGGATGCTGTTCAATGAGCGCTTTCAGCTCGGCGTACATCCGCACACGGCTATAGAGCGCCTCGCCATTTTTCTGGCAGCTGTGCAGTTCATAATTTCGCCCCAACTGGGTTTTAAATCCGGCAGCGTTCGTCCATCCCCGTTCGATGGCGAATGTCGCGAGGTCAGCGAGGGACGCCATGTTGGTACTGTCCACCACCATTCTGAGATTCACCGGGATTTTTGCCGCGAGAAGTGCATCGATACCATCAACGATTTCATTGAATGTACTGCCCCCGCCCTTGAGGGGACGTCGCTGATTGTGCACAGGTTCCGGACCGTCCAGGGTGACCTGCACTTCGCGAATCAGTGAATCTCGAAGGAGGGGCAGATATTTTTTCAGGTGATAGCCGTTGGTCACAATGGCGGTTTCCAGTCCCTTTGATTTTGCCTGATTGAGAAAATGAGACACCAGCTTGAATGCTTTTTCAGCGGGAAGCAGCGGCTCTCCTCCGAACAGTGTGCAATATTTGCGTCGGCCCGCAAACTCCGTGCTGATATAATCGAAGAATGCGTCCACGATGGTGGTATCATATGCCGATTTCTCCGCTGCGTATTCATGCTGATAACAATAGTCACAACCAAAATTACAATTGTAGGAAGGAACAAAAAACAGTTGCATTTCGTCCGTCTCACGATCATCCAGGAAATCCATATACTGCTTCTGGAATGTGACTTTTTCCTCAGCCGGATCCACAACATATCCCCGTTCCCGCCACAGGGCGCTGTCAAAGTTCTCCGCTTCGTAGCGGCCGTATTCTTCATCACTCAAAATGTCCGCAGAACCATACAGGGAGTTGGCAATGAGACGGCCCGGACCGTCGTGCAGTTTGAATATAATGTTGTACCTGGATTTTATTGGCATAATCGAGTCATCTTTCATGCAGAGGAGACAAATGGTCTGGAAGTGGTGTCAAAAAAAGGGGTGTAGAAGTTCAGCTTTCAGTCGTGACATCCGGCAACAACTTTGGATACTTTTGCACAGCACTGTGCAACCGCCCGGGTGTCCTTTTTTTCTTCCGTTTTAAGCGTATTCGTTTTCTGAGATGCAATCTGTCTGGTTTTTGTGAGTGATTTCATTTTTTTTTCTCCAATGGTTTGAATGTTTTTACAGGTTAAATAATAGTCTATTCACAGCAACAACCGGGACGGGTGCCCTGAATGGTAAAACTGGCCACCTTTATTTTGCCTTTGTCGTACGGCGCGCTTTCCTCCAGAATTTCCACCTTACCGAAACCGGCATACTGTAGTGTTTTCATATATTCCTCTCTGGTGACCGCCCCAGCCCAGCATTCGGCAACGGCTTCCGGGTCGTTGCGGTATTCTTCCGGCACTGGTTCGGTCGAATAGATATCGCTTACCACAAATCTGCCGCCGCCTCGCAATATTCGATAAATCTGCCGCCAGACCGCCAGTTTGTCACTGGCGTGATTGATGGAACAGTTTGAAATAATCAGGTCGGCACACTGGTCCCGCAGCGGAATATTTTCAAAGGTGGAGTCAATGAACTCCGCGTTGTCGATTCCCAGTTTTTTAGCGGTGCTTCGCGCTTTTTTCAGCATCCCCTCCGCCGTATCAACCCCATATACATATCCCTCCGGGCCGACCGTCTGTGCCATGCGAATGACGTCGGTGCCGCGACCGCTGCCTATGTCCACGCATACTTCACCCGCTTGCGGAACGGCGAAATTGGCGGCCTGACCACATGACAGACAGCAGCTTTCTTCGGCAAGGCCGCTGTATCTCATGTCAATTTTCTCAATATTCAGTATTTCCGGTTTCCGTGTCATGTGTCCCCTTCATAAAAATATGATTTCGGTCAAATTTTTACCATACGGAGCCAAGCTGGCAAAGATGGGTGTCGCAAAAAATAAATTCGTTTCTTTTTTTATAAAATCTTTTTTAATTTCAACGGGGTGATGGATGCGTCAGGGAGAGGTGTCCGGGTTTCTGTTTACCATCCAGCCGGCAAAGGCGGTCAGCCATGCCTTGAAGCCCGCCAAATGGGCTTCGGGGAATTGGTATTTTTCTGGTGCATCCTGAAGGATGTCCATAAAGCAGTTGAGCCATACGGTTTTTTCCGTCTCTCCAATGGCAAATGGCAGATGGCGCGCACGAAGGCGAGGGGGACCGAACTGCTCACTGTAGGCCGGGGGCCCGCCGCAAATCTGAATGAAAAAGGCGGCGCTTCTTCTCGATGAGTCAATCAATGCTTCTTCTGTGGATGGAAACATGGTGCGAATGTCGGAAGTGGACAGAACCCGGTAAAAATCTGCCATCATCCGATAAATGCCGTCCGCACCCATCGAGGTGAAGATTTCGGGAGAGGGAATGGCCACGTCAGGCGGTCCGCCCGGGGGCGTATATGGATTTGGGCTGTCACTCATTTTGGCTGGTATCCCGAACGGTCATCGTTCATTCTTCTGTTCGGCTACTTCCAGCATAATGTCCACCAGTTCATCAATATCAAGGAAACCCTTGTATTTTTTACCGTCGATGAACAGCTGGGGCGTGGCTGCAACCCCGTTTGCCAGCCCTTCTTTTTTACTCTCCACCAGTGCTTTTCTGGTTTCGGGCGCCATCATGCGCTGTTTGAACTTTTCTTTGTCCATGCCGACAATGGCCGCCCATTCAGCCAGTTTATCCACACAGAACAGGTCGAAATGGTTGTACATGTACGTAGTGAACTCCCAGAATTTCCCCAAATCCGCTGCAGCAATCAGCGCCAGACCGCCTTCTTTGGAGAATTCATGGCTTTTTAAGGGAAAGGCTTTAAAAAATAACTGTACCTTTCCTTTGAGCCGGCCTTCGGTGATCTCTTTATAGAGACTCGGCACGATTTTACTGCAGAATGGGCATCTGGCGCAGGCATACACCACCACTTTCACCGGAGCATTCGGATCTCCGGCCGGTTGAAGACCAAAGAGATTGAATTCAGGCATTTTCTGGCCGGGCATCATGCTTTCGGCGCGCTTCAAAAGGCGTTTTTTTATTTTTTCTTCAGGTTCCCCTTTGTTTACAAGTTCGCAGACGCGATTGGCCAGTCGGCTTGCCAGGGCGCAGGGGGATTTTTTTTCCAGACATTTCTGTATGGTTTCGTCACAGCAACGATACGGGTGGGTTGTGCTCAGAATCTTTGTTGCCAGCGCTTTTTTTTCGCCGGCAAGCCGGTCGCATGCCGGCGCCTTTGTGCCGGCGGATACGGTCGAGGCTGCCATCAGAATCATCAGGAACAAGGCATAGCGTATTCGATACATATCAATTTCTCCTGTTGCGAATAATTGTTTCCACGCCAATAGGACGGCTATCAAACCATAATATGTACAGACTCAGCAATAACCAGGACAAATCGCGCAGTACAGTCACTTTCGATATGGCGTCAGACTGGTCCACAGATGAAGATGCGAAACAACCGCACGACATATCCAGACCATTGGACAGGGCAATGGCCAACGCAACCAGAAACATGGTCATCATGCCCATGATCAGCCATGCGGATGCCCGGGATTTGTAGCCCGCAATCATCAGCATGCCGCTGACCAATTCCAGCCAGGGGAGCGTGATGGCCATGAAATTCACCAGAAAAAGAGGCAGGATGTCGTACGTGGCCACATCCAGTGCAAAATCTGCGGGATGGGCGATTTTATGCAGACTCGCCAGCACAAACACACCTCCGAGATACACTCTGGCCACAATGCCAATCCATTGGTGTCCCCGCCAGTCAAGCAGTGTATTCATGGGGATACCTCCTTTTCTGACATGGTTTTTGCAGCCCTGAGCGCCGAAGCGCCGCCGCGGATATACCCAACGTTGTTAATGCCCGATGCAGAAATATCAATTCCCAGTAATTTACCCGTGTCCGGATCGGCGCCATCCCCATAAACGATTACCCGGGTTGCGCGTTCCTGGGCGATTCGGCGGGCCATCTGTTTCAGTTCGGATTCCGGTATGGGGTCCAGATAGTCGTAAGTGAGTCTGAGGGCTCCCGGATAATGCCACTTTTCGAACTCGGGTTCATCCCGGGCATCCACAAACAGAATGTCTTTCTGTTTCAACATGTCGCCGGTTGCATCCATGGCCGTGACATGACCTTCCTGCACTGGACACGGAACCATCGTCTCGTATTCGGCTTCCGCCACATAGGGGATGCGATTGGGATGAAGCAGGTTGATCAATACGGCGAATATCATCACCCCGGCGGTGATGAATCCCGCTTCGGCGAGAGATTTTTTGAGTGTGGTGAATTGAGGGTGCATATGGAACACCAAATATCCTTTGTTAGACCCTGCGTTGTAAGTTAACCCATTTGCGGGAAATTCGGTCGATGATTCGCAGCCGCCTCCGGAGTTGGTCTGTTGTGTCATTTCAGAACAATTACAAAGACTAACCTGACTCGTGCAACTTTTCACACCGCTTACTTTCCCGGGATCATTCCGCAGCCGGTTGATACTGTTTTCCCGTCGCCTCGGAATGATACTGACCTGTATTACCTGGATGCCTCCGAATTGTCCAGATTAGTTCAGGGGGGAAATAAAAATGCGATATTTTTGATGAACGGGGGAGGTTTCATGCCCCAATTCAATTTGTTTCGCACAATTTGATGGGAATTCGGATTTCGTCTGAAGCCGTGTCCACCGACGAATCCGGTGACCCCAACAGTTTCAGAAGCATCATCGGCGGAATTCGCATACGCGCTAAGTTTCGGTTTTTTTTACATTTTCAACAGCCGTGACAGAAAAATGTAAAATAAGTAAATTTTTTGAAAAAAAAGAACGGTCTAAGCAACTAAGTATTTGGGTGCTTAACTTACTTAACTTTTTTCCAGACGAGGTCCAAAATGCAAAAACTCGATCATGAACTTCAGTTTCAGGAAATTAAGGAGCACAGGAAAGATGATTGTGTGCATTACGACACATGTCTCACCGAGGCATCTGCCATGCTGTGGGCATCATTTTCCTGTAAAAATTGCAGTAACTACTCATGTGGCAGCAGAAGAATGATGAGCTACGAGCGAGCGTGTACCCCACTGGCGTGGGAGGCCTGAGCCATCACTGCCGGGTAGCGGTTCAGGTCTTTATTCTTTTGAGTTGTTCTCAGGGCAGGTCGAAACCGATCACGTGGTTTCCCTTGAGTTTTGTTCCTCTACCCAGAATCCCTTTCAAAATTGAGTATACGCCAACGTTGCAAAAAATTGGGTGAGACTTGTCAGATCAGCCTTGAATGTACATGCCGCGTGGCTTAAAGGAGAATTCTATGAAGTGGATCGTTGGATGCCTTGTTGCAACACTGTTGGTTGGCTGCGGAGCAGAAGAGATATCTGATGCCAACCAACCTCCGATCATTCAAGGGACGCCTCCCTCCGGCGTCACCGTCAACGAAAACTACAGTTTTACACCCAGCACCTCGGATGACGACGACGACACGCTCACTTTCAGCATCACCAACGGACCCTCCTGGAGCAGCTTTGATACCACAACCGGAGAACTCTCCGGAGTGCCCGGTACCAGCGATGTAGGTGACTACAATAATATTGTGATCTCCG
>JBNKCR010000134.1:0-39220 GCA_050287845.1 Polyangia bacterium | reverse complement strand
CCGCCGTGCGGTTCGAGACACTCGCTACGCTCGTTCCTCACCACAGCGGCTCTGTTTCCCTAAATTACTGGCCCAACTTAATTCTGTATCCGAATTGTTGCATCGTCTCGTTTTCGAAATTGGTACACCTCGAATAGCTCAGATTTGACAAACACTGGCAAATAGGGTTTTATATACTGTGAATGGATTGGGGAGTCATAAAAGTCCTCATTAAAGTCCTCATTAAAGTCCTCATTGGGTGATAATTTTCTCTTAAAAAAATCATCCGTCCAAATAGTGCAACCGGTTGCACAATTGTTCATTGTTTTTCGTTTCATACGCAACCTATTGAAATCAAAGACAAAAAAAGCACCTGTTGACGACATTTATTTCAGCCAACCATCGGTTCAACCGACTTTGCATCATATATTGATTTAAAATTCGTCCATCTGCCGAGGCACTGCGAAGCCCCGGGAAATTGAGGTCCCGGGGACCGTTCCCGAATTCCCGGGGACCCTCCTGTTCCGGAGATTTGAACAGCATGTGATTTCAGTTGAATTCATGGACCGGAGAATGCGGATATCGTCTTCAGTGAGTACCACTCCTGCGATGCTTGCCCCGTTTACCGGTGGAATGCGTACTCATCTGCAGAATTGTAGTCCCAGTCCGTGGGACGTGCTTCCCAGTCCTGCCATTTGGATTCCTCAATATGGAGAATGCCAAGTGGGTTCTGCCAGAATTCAGCGGGAATGTACGGCACTACGTCGGACAGTGTAATGAATTCATTCTCAGATAAAATGAGCTCCTGCAATCGGGTAAGTGACGTGAAATCGATGGCGGCATCCGGGTTGCTGAATCGCAGATTGCTGTTGTAAAGCTCCAGATACGACAGCTGCGAATTTTCGGGAAACACGAGTGAAAGAATATTGCAGCCAGACAGAATCAGCGAGGTGAGCTGGGGGTTCTGAGCCAGATTCAGCGCTGTAATCCGTGTATTGTACGCGGAGAGGGAATCCAGAAACGTGCCAGCGGCGCTGACATCCAGAGTTTGTATCCGGGTGTCGTCCACCTGAAGTTCGCTCAACTGTGAACAGCCTGTCAAATCGATGGATGACAATTGCGTCGCCGTTGCATGAATCCGTTGAAGATGTGTCGGATTTTCGGGCAGAATCAGTGTTTCCACCGGGTTTCCGCTGATGTCGATATATGTCAGGTTGTTGCTCTGAGATACATTAATCTCTGAATCTATGAGGTTGTCTTCAAGATCGACCTCAGTGAGGCGAAGCAACGTTTTCAGATTGATTTCCATCAGCGAATTGTACGCCAGGTAAAGCACTCGCAGCGACCTGGCGTCGGAGAGATCAATATGAGAGATATTGTTGCTGGAAAGATGCAGTTCGCTTACCTCGCTCATCCTGGGCAGATAAATATCCTCAAGAACCCAGTTGTCGTAAAAGTTCACCAGAGAAAGCCCCGCGTTATTTGAAAGGTCGACGTGGACGACACGGTTGTGTGGCATCGCGATGACGGAGAGGTTGGTGAAACACCGGACCGTCGAGAGCACACGGGTGGCTGCAACCGCGGGTGCGTCGCCGGTGTCGGCTTCAACGTTCCACAGCTCGGTTTCGCTGGCAGTCGATGTCAGGAATGTTTCATCGGTCAGATATGCCCAGCGCAATACCGTCTGTGTGGCACAGTTCTCCGTGGCAGTCTCGTGGCATGAGGGTGTAAGGGCATCGAAAGCCTCAATGGTCTCGGCAAACACATCATTTTCATCATACCAGTACCCTCCCCCTGCAACACACCGCTCTCTTTTGGGCAGTGAAGCGGTATCTGAGTCTGTATCAGAACCGGTATCCGCTGTTGAGTCAGAACCGGTATCTGCTGTTGAGTCAGAACCGGTGTCTGAGCCAGAGTCCGAACCCGAGTCAACGCCCGTGTCCGATCCGGTGTCCGCCCCCGTATCCGATCCGGTGTCCGTCCCCATAGGGGTGGCCGTTTCTGAATCGGAATCCGCAGCGTTCTTCAGATCAGGCACAAAAAGCTCACATCCTGTAAAGACGACAACCGCAAGCACAAACCCCAAAATAATTACAATGCGCATATTAAAACCGTCCTTCCAACTGAAGACCCGCCATGCCGGGGCCGAATACAGGGTGTGCCGTTGCGGTTCGGTGCTTTCTGTTTCGAACGAGCAGGATGGTGCCTGCGACCGCGGAAACAATACCGACACCGATGAGAATATCGGTGGTCCGCGCCAGTGTGTCCACGCTCTTCCTCCTGTCCGTTTCAGAGTCAGGAACGCCGTTGGGATAGTCGGATTCCAGCTGTTTTCCCCGTTTCATGGCCATAATTCCGGTAACCGCCCCCCCAATAACCGCGGCGCCCCCCAACGCGATAAAGGCAATGCCCAGCGACCTTCCCCGGGATACATTGGCATCTATCGGAGGACCGGTGGCGCCAATGGGCCGTGTTGTCACGGTTGACTGCGGTACCGGATCCGGCGATTCAGGGGCGGCGGCAACTGAGTTCGGGGATGAATGATTCGACTCGGGAATGGTGATTCTGCTTGTCTGGCCGCTGTTCAGTTTAATTTTCCGGGTCATCAGAATTGCGGTCTGATCGCGGATTTCAATAACGTGAAGGAGTCCTGAAGGCACGAGAATGGGACCTGCCATGGGCGCTTCTCCCCGCAGTTCCCCGTCAACAAAAATCAGAGTCCCGGCCGGTGCGGTAACTTCAATGGCCCCCACCATCAATTTGAGACGCTGAATTTCAGAAAGGACTTCGTCGCGACGGGTAAAATCAATATCATCGCCTGCATGTGCCAGATAGGCCTCAAATGCTTCCAGAGCCAGACCGTACTGTTTCGAACTGGCTTCACTCTGGCCAATATTGTACAGAATCCGCCAGTTGAAATTCAATTCGTTCGCTCTTCTGAAAGCCAGCGCAGCCTGCTTGAAGTCGCCGTTGTCGAACAGCTCAATTCCTTCCTGGAATGCGTTCGCTGCCTCATCTTTATTGCCATCGGCCATGCAGGGAAACGCCATCAGAAACAGGGATACAGTGGCAATCGGCAACACGGGATTCAATTTGGTCATCGCAACTCCTTATGGTTTTTTGCGGACAGTATAGCATTTTCAACTGAGACGGAACATTATTTAGATTTAGAATGCTGCGTTGCGGCAAACCGACAGGACGATTGGCGTCCCCTGCATCCGACCTCCATCGCTGACAGCCTGATGACAAAGCCCTAAAGAGTATTGATTCGGGGGGATATTCTAAAACAGGACACTCAGATTGAGGAATCCGATGACGGGCCAGAAAGCTGTTCCGATTCTGGTAGCGAGCACTCCATCCACATTTGCGGGGGCGTTGCCGTAAAATAGCAGAATGGCGCGAAATTCACCGCCCAACAGCAACCGCCTGCGCAAATAAAAATCCAATCCTGTCCCCAACCCCATGGAAAAACCGGTCTGGTGAATGCGCCGTGCATCAAGCAGCGCTTCCCCAACACGGGAATCATTGGCGCCGGTAACCCCCAACTCCATGGCAACCCACCATTCAAGTATTTTGCCTTTCAACGGATATAATCGCACATCGACGGCGGTGCGCCAGATGGTGAATCGTTTTCGGAATTCTGTACCGTCGGACGTCACGTGGGTTGACCCATCAAGTATCCGCCAGAAGGAGCCCAGGATGCCAAGGGACGCCCGCCTTGCAAATCGATAGTATCCGTGGATTTGTGGCCCGATGCCCAGGGTGAACACCTGGCACGCCTCATTGTCATAATCAACGGTGCACAGCTCGTGCTTTGTAAGGGCGAGTTGTCCGCCGATTCCCAGTTGGAATTTTCGGCGCTCCTTCGCGGCACTCTGCGCGGATGCAAGGCAGAATATACAGATGAACAATGGGACAAAAAATACAATGATGGGTTTCTTTCTCATGATAAAATCATGGGGGAAGCTGTCGACAAAAACAACAGAAATATGAATATCCGGGTCCTCCAGCAGCACCACGACCTGTTTCCCGAACGGTCATCTTAAAAAGCAGGTGATGATGTGAGCTCGGGCCGGGGGAATATCGTACTGATAATCTGAAGCCGAAAAAGGACTGTTCGATCATCGTCTCGAACGGGAAGGGAGATGCCCATGAAGCCACTTTCCATGCATTGGATGATGCTGATATTTTTCCTTTCCGTAGGATGTCAGCCAGCCGATCAATCGACGGATAGTGATCCGTCTTCGCCCGATTCGGACACGGACACCGATACTGACACGGACACCGATACTGACACTGACACCGACACCGATACTGACACTGACACTGATACTGACACTGATTCCGACACTGATTCCGACACCGATACCGATACTGACACTGATTCAGACACCAATACTGACACCGACACCAATACTGACACCGACACTGATACTGACAACGACACCGATACTGACAACGACACCGACACGCTGCGGGACACCGATACTGACAACGACACCGACACCGATACTGACTCGGAGAGGGACACGCTGCGGGACACCGAAAAATTTGTGGGCAATATCACCACCGCCAATAGCATTGATGCTGCAGGACTGATTTTTTCAGACTACTGGAATCAGCTCACCCCGGAGAATGCCGGCAAGTGGGCATCGGTTATCTCAACAGTGGGAGGGGCGTCCAACTGGTCTGCGCTGGATGCCATCTATGGGTACACGGAAGACCATGGAATCATCTTCAAGGAGCATACCTTCATCTGGGGAAGCGCCGGTCCCGCCAATTCCGGCTCAGCCACCGAAGCGGACATCCGGGGATGGATGACCGATTTCTGCACCCGCTACCCCAACACCAGACTCATCGATGTGGTCAACGAACCGCCACCACACACCACGCCCCCGTTCGTCAACAACATCGGTGGTGGCACCAACAGTACCTGGCAATGGATTACCAACTCGTTCATCTGGGCAAGGGACGCCTGCCCGAAAGCCATTCTGATTCTGAATGACTACAACAATATTGAATTCACGGGAGACAACCAGCATTTTATTGACATTGTGAATATCGTCAAAGAAGCGGGTGCGCCCGTTGATGCCCTGGGAGTTCAGGCCCATGAGCTGGATCACGAGGCAGTCAGTTTTGAAACTGCCGAAACCCTGATAGCCAAACTGCACAATGACACCGGACTGCCGATATATATCACCGAGCTTGATCTCAGCAGCACCGACGACGACGAACAGCTGGCCATGTACCAGCAGTATCTGCCCCTTTTCCTGGATACTGAATACATCCATGGCATCACCATCTGGGGATGGATTTACGGACGAACCTGGAGCATGGCCCCAGACAGCGGACTGGTAAAGGATGGCCAATCGAGATCTGCCATGACCTGGCTGATGAACACCCTGAAACGACCGGTCCCCTGATTGCCCTGCCGATGGAGACCTGTCCTCCGCCCATGGGAGGCCTCACCCGAAGGCAACACTCATCAGTACAAATCCCAGTTCCGCCATGGCGATAAAAATGCCATGTTCATTGTACTGGGTCATCAGCGGGATGCCCTCCGTTTCATTCATGATGAAAGGCTTTTTCAGATACGCGCCGGCACCCATTTCCAGCTCAGTACAAATACAGACAGCATCAGAACGGTGAATAAAAGAAACGCAATCGCAGACCACGGAAGTGCGTCACTGCCGCTGCACCGGAACGGTAACCGGTCATTCAGGCTGGTTTCGATTCAGCTGCGTTTCCACGAGAGATTTAAAATCGGTGGCAGTCTGAATGGGATCGGTAACATGTTCGGGGGAAAAAAACTGAATACTCACATCAATTCGGCGACGACCGAGAAGATTGGCCAACTGGGGAAGCGCTGGTTTGGAAATATCCCATTTCAGCAACTCCCGGTTGGGCAAATAATCAATGATGCACAGCTGCACCTGTTTACCCAGTCGCTGCGCCACCTGTAGCGATGCCGGAGCCCAGGTCGGTCGGTCAGCATATGGGCAGGCCCTGCCCTCGGGAAAGACAATAATCCGATCCCCATCCTGAAGCACCGTCTCAATTCCCTGGCGGGCGTTCGCTCTGGACGTTCTGTTACCGCGCTCAACAAAAACATGCCCCTGGGCAATCAGGCGCGCACCAAAAAACGGCACCTTTCCCAGTTCCATTTTAATGACAAACACCGCCGGAAAAAACTGGAGCAACACCGGTATATCCAGAAATCCCATATGATTCGATACAATCAGGTCTCCCATGGACGAAGGAGGACTGTTTACCCGGTGCACCCGAATTCCCATAATTGCGGACAATCCTTTTCCCCACCACCGAAGGGGGTTCAAATAGCGCTTTCGTCGAGTGACCAGGCCGGGAATGGCAATACAGAAATAGTGAACCAGAAGGGTCCAGCCGAGGGCCATTACCACCCTGAAAGCCACCAGAATGAGACGAACAACGGACATGCATGTCCCCCACTGTTGGTTTACGTTTCCGAAAATCGCCCGCAGGAAAATGAAGTGCTTACGTACGAAAATTCCACAATACCACTGGTGTTCACGAGAAACACCGCAGGCACTGGCAGCAAATGATATGTCTGCCCCGCCCTCTCCTCCAGGTCCAGTTTAAATTGATTCCTGTATTTTTCATACGTATCATCATCCACCGTCGCTGATTGTTTGCTGAATTACATTGATGCGCATGTGGGTAAAAGTTAGCCACGAATGCGGATTTGAAAAGAATATTACGAAAGCGCCAGCCCGATGACCATTCTCCCCCAACGCCCGTCAGTCAGGTGCTCCTGTAATGCGGTGGCGCCTGACGAGACAGGTGTACAGAACACAACAGGTTTTGTCCGTGGTGGTGGATGATTTCGGCTATTTCTCAGCCGTGCATCTGACTCAGCAGATATTCACCGCAGTCACTGCAATATGTATCGTGCTGTTCACATTTATCTGCATGGCTGGCAGCACTGCACCCATTCTCGGGGATCAGATGATTGAGAAGTTCCCCGCAGAATGGACAAATCCGAATGGGTGAGTATGCGAGTTTGTGATTTAAATTGGGGCATTTTCCTGTGTTCATATCGCTTCTCCTTCTGCCTCGGTGTTTCCGGATGCCACCCTTAAATATGGTTTTCCCCAATTCCACATTTCAATGGCAACACGATTTGGTTAATGGTCGGTCCCACGCCATCCGGCATACGTACAAATGGCAGACACAGATTCAGATGAATAAAATCCGTCCAGATGCTGAATCGCGTTATTCTGTTTGCATGAAAATGCCTTCGCAATTTCATCTGCTGCTGAGAGACATCACTTTGAGTTGTCATACGTCATCCACTTTCCGCTTTGGAGCGCACAGGGCTGAAGTGATAATTGAATCACGACAAGTCGAACATGTATCGAATGAGCGAATTGTTCACGGGACACGCCTTGAAAATCGCTCGAAATGATTTTTCTAATTCAGCTTCAATTGCGGTTAAGGGAAAATCCCTGAAGAGAAACAGAGCAGAACCACGAACCGGCTTATTGTCTTATGCAAAAAACGCACCATAACATCAACAATCAACATTGCCAATTTTTACAGAAACATCCGATGTTACCGTGGTGTATTGCAAAACCGAAATCAATCAATCTGATTGATTATTCCATCAAAATGATGTCACCGTGGAATTAATGGTTACGTTTTAACACGCTGACAGAATCCAGCGATTTTTCTGTATTGCCAACAGATCTCAATCTTACGATTTTTTTTTGCACAGTTCTAAAAGACTTCACAGCAATCGAAGTGGCGCGCATTGGAATGTGACACAACCGCCGTACGCACCCGGATTCAAGTGAAAGGTGATGGAGACAGGACATGAATGCACCGCGACACCCGGGAGCCCGGAATCCGTGTAAAGGAATTGATATCGAAGAAACCGTCGGTGTCGTTGCACGCAGCAGTAAAATGAAAAATCTGGTCAGCATGGCCAGGCGAGTTGCCAATGTGGATGCCACGGTCCTGATCACCGGGGAAAGCGGTGTCGGGAAGGAGCGAATCGCGACGTTGCTGCATGTGGCGTCTTCCCGAGCCAGTTGCCCGTTTATTTCGGTGAATTGCGCGGCGATCTCCGAAACGCTGCTGGAAAGTGAGCTGTTCGGTCATGCCCGCGGCGCCTTCACCGGGGCGGTATCCGCCCGCCCGGGGTTATTTGAATCCGCGCAGCGGGGAACACTCCTTCTTGATGAAATTGGTGAAATATCACCCGGAATGCAGGTGAAACTTTTGCGAGTACTGCAGGAACGGGAAATCCGACGAGTGGGTGAAAATGTGATTCGTCCCGTAGATGTGCGAATCATTTCTGCCACGAATCGAGACCTCGCATCCGCAGTGGCCAGTGGTTTCTTCCGACAGGATTTGTACTACCGGCTGAATGTGATTGAATTGCAGGTGCCCCCGTTGCGAGATCGCGTTGCTGACATTCTGCCTTTGGCCCATGGTTTTCTGACAGCGGCTTCTCAGAAAATGAATCGCGATATTACCGGGTTTCACCCGGACGCCATCAGACTTCTGCTTCGTTACCAATGGCCGGGAAACGTGCGGGAACTTGAAAATATCATTGAGCGGGCTGTATTGTTCTCTCAAAACAATCCCGTGTCCTCATCGGATCTTCCAACGGAAATTCGAAGCACAACGTCAGCCGTTGAACCCATCGAAATCGCTGCACGGAGTCTGTACGAAGTAGAACGGAAACACATTCTTACAGTACTGGCGGCCAATAACGGCAATCAGGCCCGCACCGCTGAACAGCTGGGGATTGGCACTGCAACCCTGTATCGGAAACTGAAAAAATACAATCACCGGACACAGAGACAATAACGAATTTCAGAATTACAGTTTGGGGGAGGAATCAGCGTTCAGAGGACATTCATCTTCGAGCTGATCGAAATCAGTATCGACCACGACCCGGTCCGCGACCACCGCCGCCACCGCCGCGGTTCTGGCGAGGTTGAGCTTCGTTCACTTTCAACGCGCGTCCGTCGAACTGCTTTTCGTGAAGTGCATCAATAGCCTTTCTGGCTTCCTCATCCTGCATTTCAACAAAGGCGAATCCGCGAGACCGACCTGTCTCACGATCGACAATAACGTTTATGGAATCAACATCGCCGAACTCTCCAAAAAGTGTTCTGAGATTTTCTTCGTCCATACTGAAGGGCAAATTGCCTACATACATTTTCATTCTGTTTATCCTGAATTTCCGAGCCTTGAAAAAAAAGTAACTGCCGCAAACGCCCGGCGATTTTATGTGGCAGATACAACCATTTTCCGGAACACCCGAAAAATGAAAAGTCACTTTACCCCGAATCTGAAAAATTAGCACGATTAAAATGGATTCCTGCCATAAAAGATATGAAACACCGGCGTTGCACTGCAATGATGGCCGGGAATTCATTCGGCGAAAATAGCCTGGCGCAGCCGGAAAACGCTGATTCACTCACCCTTGCCCGACAACTTCAACCCCGGCGTTCTCTCAACCCCGGCCCCCCCATGAAACAATCGAATCCGACAATTACATCCACGGCTTCACGATCATTTTACCGGCTGTCATGTTTTTCTGGTAGAGCACCAACGCCTCAGCGACATCGGACAACGGTACGCGTCGGTGAATCCGGATGGTGTGTTGATGAATCAGAAATTTTTGCACATGGTTGAACTGTCGCATCAGTCTGAAAACAGACTGTTTCGAAAGCCAGGGCGTGAGCCAGAATCCCGAAACCCTTTTTCCGCGAAAGATGAGCTCCCCCGGATTGACCTGACAGGCCTCTTTCGACAACCCCCCATACACCATCACTTCGCCACCTCTGGGCAACGCCCGCACCACTTTTCCGGTGACTTCCCCGGCAACGGCATCAAAGGCCAGCGTAACATGGAGTCGCTGACATATTTCTTTCAGCTGTTCCTCAAAATCGTCGTTTTCCGTGGCGAGCACCTGGGTTGCCCCCTGGGAATGGAGCAGCGCCACCTGTTCTTCCCGCTGTACAATGTTTAAAAGGGGCAATTTTTCCTCAATGCACATTCTGTTGAGCAGGCGACCAAGGGCGCCGGCCGCCGCTGTATTGGCAATGGCGCGATGTCTCCCCCGTCTGGCAATATCCATCATCGCCATCACCGACAACGGATTGACCAGCAGCATCGCGCCCTGCTCCACATCAAGTCCGGGTTTCAGGGGAACGACGAACCGGCTGCCGGTTCGCATGTATTGAGACCACGTACCATTACCGTCAGACAGTGCAAAGCACGCGACATGCTTTCCCAGAAGCCTTCTCGAAAAATAATCGTCCCCGCTGGCCACCACCTGGCCGCTGGCCTCAAAACCGGGCACTGCGGGGAGAACTTTGTCGGTGGAATAGGTACCCTGCAGAAAACTCAAATCCGACGGATTGACAGGAGAACTGTCTATTTTCACCAGCACCTGACCCTTTGCGGGCATCGGTGTCTTCTGTTCCGAAACGACCAGGGGTTGTTTTGCCTCCTGCAACAGCAGGGAATGCATCATCTCAGAAATACGGACGCCACTCATCACTTTCATCGGAACACCTTTCATCATTGTGGTTTACCCTACCTGTAACCAGTCCGGCAGTCCGGTGCAATGGGGCAACGACCGAACCAACGTGGAACAGTAATCCGGTCATCCATATTCATATGCATTCATACGACATTCATACGCCGCGATATGAAAATCATACGACATTCTCGGGGATCGCCACGCATTTTCAGATACTTACATCTGGCATACAGCTTGCTGATTGCATCAGCCATGTCCAGTTCGATGACATCTCGGGCCTGTCGCAATGGCAGCTCGCAACCAACCTGGGAAAATCCCGTTCGATGAAAGGCAGAAGATGACGACACCGTACAGATTGAGGGTGCTAATCGTGAATGAATCGCCCACATTCCGTTATGATGTGATGGGGATGCTGGCCGCGCGCAATTACCAGTTTTTCCAGGCCAACAGGGGGCTGGTCGCCGTTCAGAGTGCCCAGGGCAATCTTCCCGACATTATTCTCATGAGTGCTCATCTGCCGGATATGACTGGTCTGGAATGTCTGCGTCGCATTAAAAGCAACGCACGGACTGAAAAAAGCCGTGTCATCCTGATGCTGGAAATCGTCCGAAACCCGAACATTGATGAGAATAATATACAGGAAGCCTATCGACTGGGATGCAGTGATTTTATATCCATTCCCATTGTCCCGGCGGCGCTCGAACGCAGAATTCAAAAACTGGAGCGATTTGTTCTTATTTCAAACACCGCCAGATCAGCAAAAGCCACAATGGCCGAAGTCGAGCTCCCCAGACAAATACGCATCTGATTCCAGTGGGAAGCCTTTCCTCCTCGATTTCCAGTGACTCAACCAGTGAATCGGAGCAGGATTCGTCGTCTGAAACAGACTGCCCAAAACCCTCCGAGGAAGAATCCGGATTTCTGTGGTTTTCAGGATATAAGCGGTCTCCCTGGGATGCGGAATGGGGGCTTGCGTGGAGTGCCCCGGAGAATCACCGGGTCACCTCGGACAGCATACAGAAACGACTGGGGCCGTTCACAGTTTAAAGCGATAAATGCCATCCTGAATCACATACAGATTGTCGCCATCAATCATCGCCTGAAAGAAAAAGTTGCCACAAATGGGAAAATAGTGGCTCTTTGTCGGTGCTGCGGGGGTGGAGAGATCCATGACAATCACGCCATTACCTACCCGCAGAACCGCATGGTTGCTGCTGGCGGTCACCAGCTCTCCAAATCGACGGTAGGCCACATCTCCCTCGGGGTGAAGTCCATTGCGGGTATTCAGCAGCGAGAGTCGATATTCGGAGATCTCCAGGGTTGCAGAAGCGCTTCTGTGATTCACCAGCAGATAGCCGTTCTCCAGCAACTTGGATTCCAGTATCTTGCGATTTCCCAGATCCGTCTGACTTTCCACCACCGCCACACCCTCTTTTACACGGAGTTGATTCACCACCGCATGAAGACCACCGACGCCATACACCTCATCCCGGGTGTACACAAAATCTTCGTCCACATCCAGCAACAATCCGGGGATGCTGATGCCATCTGAAACCACCGGTGCGGCCGGGTCTGCCAGTTCGATGCGTTTCAAATAATATTTCGCATAGGTTCTGGCGTCGCCTTCCACTTCAATGGGTTGTTTGTAACAGTAATACAGCGTGGTTCCCCGGACAGCTATGTTCTGGATGAATTCATCTTCGGGCATGGTCAGTGCCGGCTGGAACACGGGCGTATCCGGATTCCTCAAGTCGAGCACCACAAAGACTGCGCTGTCTCCCCCTCGTTGATACCGGGTGTTCGTGAAAATGAGTGCGTTGTCCGTCGATTGCGGAGCGTAAATCGCATATGTATCGATGCCCCCGTCCGAACCATCTACCCGGGCAGCCAACACCGGTTGAGCGGGATGTGTTACATCGAAGACATCCACAGCGCTCATATCGATATCGTTCACCCCCACCAATAGATGATCTCCCACCTGGTACAGCTGAAAAGCGTTCGTCTCCAGGCGCACTGACGGGTTTGCATTCCCCGGCTCCTCGCTGACAGAAATGGTCTGCAGTTCAGCGCGCGGACCTGCCGGTTCGTATCCGCCGCCGGAAAAGGCATCTGAAACCTCCAGGCGAAACCCCGTTTCACCGAAAACAGCGAAGTCCGTGTATGTGGGTGCGGTAACCAGTCTGCTCTGAAAAGCCGGCGCCGTCACATCACTGATATCGAACAGCAACACATCATCATTGGAAACCCCCACCACCTGACCATTCCGTGGCGGAAGCCAGGAATGAGCTCCATCCGTCGTTGAAATCCGTCCCCGTAACGTCAGCGTGGATGCCGAAAACGTAACCAGCTGTATCCCTGTCTCCTGGCTCGTCGAACCCCAGAAAGGAATGACATATAAACCTGTTTCGGGGGTGCCGTCCGGCGCAGTCGCCTCAATGGCGTTTTCGGCAACTGTCGCACTCAGAAATGAAAAATCCAGGTCTTCCAGATTGACCTGGGCAATCGCTGACGGTGTCTCCGAGGGATCCGCCAGGTCGTACATTCGTACAAAATTCGACCAGTTGTCTTCCCCCTGGTCTACCCCTCCTACCAGAACCAGACCACTGTCAGACACCGAAATACGTACGTCCCTCGTCCCTTCGGTGAAGAGTGTCTCATATCGGTCCTCGGGATCATCCCAATCCACCAGTACAGGCGCACTTACATCGATGATGTCATAGGCGGCCCCCGATACGGTCAGGATATGACCGGAGATACCGATCTTCTCAGTATCAATGCTCCCGCCGGGGAAGCGGATAGGTTCTCCAATAGTCATCACACCATCGCCAGTGAAGATATCGATGGGCGTCAACGTTATCGATTCAACCTCACTGTCATCATTGTCGCCATCAACATAACTCGTGCGGGACATCAGCAGATAGCTTTCGGATGCCCAGAGCGCGTTTCTATCACACTCCGCATCGCGGATGGTATCCCGGAAAACCACCCCACCATCCGCATCAATCGCGTAACTTTCCAACACGCGGTCCGAACCCCGCTGCAGCACCACATACAGCATGAACGTTCCATCCCCTCCGATAAGCGTCGTATTACTCATTTGTCCGTCAATGACCGTATCCGACAACTCCAGGATACTGCCCGGATTACTGACATCGAACACGATGATACGCGTGTGGTCAACGCCGGTGTCCGGCGCTTCATAGGCAACCACCACCAACCGGTTCCCATGCAGATACATCGACTGGGCATCCAGGGTAAACCTGCGCTCCATCAACAGGCTCGGGGCTTCCGGATTGGAGATGTCAATGGCCTGCAATCCTCGGGGAAAACGGTTGATAAACAATGTATCCCCATCCTCCGAGAGACGTACATTCCCATGTTCCAGTACCATCCGATCTTCGGGCGCAATCGGTTCAGGCCCGCCGGCAGTGCTGATTTCAGAGAGACCGCTGTCCGAGGTGTCCCTGCCTGTTAAATCATAATCACTGACAACGACTTCAACATCCGCCGACACATACTCCCCGGTGGACAGCTGGTTGGTGGTCACCCCGGTGGAACCGTTTTCATCTTCGTCCATCGAATGGCATCCCGAAAAAGCAATCACCGGAATCCACAGAATTAAAAAAGAAATAATTGAATTCATGTTTTTCATAACGTTGCCCACTCCTGTTTGCGTGTCATTGTCAGAAAAACAGCAATCTCCATGCCGCCACAAAAAGCACGGGGACGAAAGCAATGACCGCCCGGAATATCCGCAAAAAAACAGCCGAACAGTTCTTCGAAGAGACCTTTTCAGTCAGCTGTACCGTGGCACAGATTGTGCCACACTCGACTCAAAGGGGTTTCAACCGGAAAGTGAAGACGCCGAAGAGCCATCCCATAAGACCGAGGCAGAAAGCGTACAGATGGTAGTACCGGATGGTGAACGCAACCCGCTCGGTCTGAATGAGGGGGGGAACACCCACTCTGGGGGGCAGGCGCTCGGCGATGAATCCCCGGGTCGGATGGCGATCTCCCAGGGTGACCAGGTGCCACCGGTAGTTCTTCGTTTTTGCTGTTCGTCTCAGTATGAACACGTCGTTTTTCCGGGCTTCATCCAGAACTCGCGAGTTTCGCGACGGTTTCTGGTGAACCGCTGCTTTGTCTGAAACAATTTCAACGAGTTGGTGTTGAGCGCGATGCAACGGTTCATTCCACCAGGGGTTCTGCGCCAGATCCAGAAACTGAAACAGGAACACCGCCGGAAAAAACAGCAGGCCAAAAAATGTGCCGCCCTTCAGCAATCGAAACAGGAGAACCGGTGGTCGGGATATTTTTTTACCAATGCGAAACGCTGCAGAAAGCAGCAGCGTCAATCCGGTCATTGCCCCGAATGCAATGCCCGTGTGGGAAAAAAAGCGATATGCCGCAAGAGACTCCATATCCCGAACCAGATAACGGATGTACTGATCGTATGCAAAATAAATACTCAGCATGGCCCCCAACAGATAGACGGCGAGTTCAACGCGCTGGCGCCGGTTGGGAGGAATGAGTCGGGGCGGTCGCACCACCCCGGTCCGATTCTCGAGTGACTTCCAGCTGCATTCCCACACAATCTGTTTTTTGCGCTTGCCCTTGGGAACAAAATGTCTGCGCCTGTGAAGACCGAATTCAGACTTTCGCCGCTTCAGCCGAAGCGCAGCATCCTGAGACACCAGAATTTCGTCTGTTCCGGCAGCGCTTTCCACCCGGGCCGCCACATTCACCGTATCGCCAAACACATCATTGGCCTCCACAAGGGCCTTTCCGGTGTGCACCCCGATGCGGATATGCACATTGAAATCTTTTTTCTCGCGACGGGCGGCGCGCAATTGCTGCTGCATGGCGATTGCGGCATTCACGCCGTCTTCGGGATACTTGAACGAAGCCATGATGGAATCGCCGATGGTTTTAATGAGAGTGCCGCGGAACGCCTTCACCACCGGAAACAGGAGCGTGTTGTGACGGTCGAGCATGAGCCGACCGGCGGTATCGCCATATTTGTCCCAGAATTGGGTGGAATTCACAATGTCCGTAAACAGAATGGTCACGTTGCTTTTCGATTTCTCGATGGCACGGGATATTTGAAGAGTGTTTCTGCTCACGATAAAGTCATCCTCTGCGTTGCGTTGACCGGGCGCCCCAAAACACCCCGGAGTTCGCTGAGTGTACATCATTTTACGGGCCTCGCGAACCCCTGTCGGCGGAACGAATCCGACAATGCACCCACCGGGTCTGCTTTAAAAGAAAAAACCGGCCGGCGTCGCCGCAAAAAAGCATCGTTCATCGTTTAAAAAGAAACAAGAAAAACACTGCCATCCCGGTTCGTCGGCTTCAATGGCATTGAATGCGCCTGCTCGCAGAGGGCTTCCCCATTCGGTCTCAATTCATCATTGCAATCCTGGGTTACACTTCCGGCAAATGGCCCCCGGGAATCCGGATAACGGGCAATCGGGGTTAATTTTCGACTTGAAATAACTTTTATTGCACAAGCCAGAGAACTGTTCACCGTCGTTGCCATCCTGAAATGTCCTTAAGAACTCTTTTCATGAACCGAATAAAAACCAGGGCCGGTCCGCAAAAACAAACACACGGCCAGGCTGGTTCCAATCGGAATGTGCGATAAACTGACTTTCCGGATGCATGGACACGCACCGACGCAAAGGGCAAATGAATATGTCATACGAACTGTACAATACTGATCGGAAGTCATTGAATCAGTCCCTCATGGAAGCGGTGACCGACGGAGATATTCACTCGGTGGTTTCTGCAATGGAAATGGGGGCTTCCCCCGATGCCCGGGGACCGTTCGGCCTCACACCGCTGATGATGGCATGTCGGGATGGCAATATGGACATGGTGAACTGCCTGATTGGACTGGGTGCTTCCCCCGATGCCGTGGACGACGATGGCGCCACTGCCCTGCATCGGTGTATCCTGTCCGAAAGGGATGACCGCATCCTGCCGCTCATCGAAGCAGGGGCCAACATTGCCATTCGCGACAAGTTCGGTTTCACCCCCCTTCACCGGGCCGCAATGAGAGGCTTTGTTCATTCGGCCCGGAAGCTGTTGAACGCAGGGGCGGAGGTGGATGTTCCGGACAAACAGGACAAGACCCCGCTCATCTGGGCCGTGGCCAGAAACAAACCTGATCTGGTCCAACTGCTCCTTGCCAATGGCGCGGATATTCATCACCGCGGCGAAACAGGGATGACCGCGCTGATGGAAGCTGCACAGCGGGACTTCACCGATGTTACAGCGCTGCTGATTGCATCGGGCGCCCGGTTGAATGACACCGCCGCAGATCATTCCACCGCGCTGATATTCGCTCTCCGCAGGGACGCGGTATCCACGGCGCTGTTGCTTCTGTCGCACAACGCAGATCCGACGACAGTGAATCGGGCGGGGTTTTTCCCGCTGCTCGTTGCGGTGCGGCGCGGCCATCTGAAGGCGGTGGATGCGCTCCTGCGCCGAGGCGCTGCAAAACGTCTGGCCTACGAAGAAAAGCTTCACGTTTATGGATGGGCGTTGCGTCGTCACCACATCGAAGTGGCGGAACGACTTGAACCTGGCTTCTGGGGCATCAACATCGCCGCCTCTGCAGGCGACCTCTCCCTGGTAAAACAACTCGTTGAGGAAGGGATGTCTCCCAACAACCGGGATCAGTACAATGAAACCCCGCTCCATCGGGCATCCTGGGATGGCCATCCCGAGGTGGTGGCATATCTGCTGAAAGTGGGCGCCAATCCATGCAGTACCACGGTATCCGGCAAAACCCCCCTCCATCGGGCCAGCCGAAAAGGCAATGTGGCCATTCTGAAAATGCTCGTTCAGGCCGGGGCCGATGTCAATTCACCCAATCAGTCGGGGGAAACACCGTTGCACTGGTCCGTCCTTGGAAACTCACCGTCCTCCGCAACCACGCTCATTGAACTGGGGGCAAACCCGAACGCGAAAACCGCATCCGGCCTTGTCCCTTCAGATTTGCTCCGGAATCACCACAGCGATGAGTTGAAAACCCTGCTTTTTGCAGTGGTATCCGCTACCGAATGAACCAGTGATCCGGAAGCCGGCTGCCAGAGTGCCGGTCCACCGATTCCGCCCGTAAACTGTTTTAACCGACGGTCGTTAACCAACCTGGACCGTTTGTACCGATTTTCTTCTCATTCCCGTACCTTTCACATCGAAAGGGAAAAAGGAAAAGGGGACCCCCATGAAACAGGCCATACAGGTATTTGCCGTGATTGTAAGAAACCTTTCAATCCGCACAAAAATATTTCTGATAGTTGCCATTGTTGCGATTCCAATACTATTCATTTCCATTTTCGCGGCGTCTTCGATTGACTCCATCAAGGACACCCTGGTTGAAAAAACTGCGAATACCCGATTGGAAGGGCACAAGAATCTGATTCGCTGGGAAGTGGAAACCGCAGCCATCGTATACAGTGAGGCAGTGGCATCTCTGGAAAGTGACGAGGAGAAGCTGCAGAAGGTTCGGGAACTCAATACGCCCGTACAATTTCTCGACAACAGAAGCGGATACTTTTTTATCTATACACTGGACGGCACAAATGTTTCGCTACCATTAAAAAGAGAGCTGGAAGGAAAGAACCTGTTTGACCTCAAGGATGAAAACGGAGTCTTCTTTGTTCGGGAAATGGCCAGAGTCTCACGGGAAGGTGGCGGATACGTGGAATACATGTGGCCCAAAGCCGGGGAGCCCAAAGACATGCTGTTTGCCAAACTCAGTTACGCTCGCATGATCCCCGGCACCCAATGGTGGATAGGAACGGGCGTATACATTGACGATGTCGAAACCGAGCGGGCCAATTCAGCGGCCGAAATTTCAGAACTGTTGTCGCGCTACAGCATAATTGGTCTGATTATACTGGTCGCATACTCTCTTCTCATCATTCTGCCCGGAGTGTTCTGGCTCTCGGCGCTCATCGGCAAGCCAGTTTGCGAAATGGAGAAAGTGGCTGCGGCAGTACAGCAGGGTGATTTCTCCGCCACCGCAAACTACGAAGCCAACGATGAGATTGGACAGTTGTCGAAATCATTTCGGGGCATGATGACAGCAGTGTCGGGAATGCGGGAATCCATTCAGTCGGTTGTTTCGAAGCAGCGAACCGGTCACCTGCTTTCCAGAGTGGATTTGACCGAACAGCAGGGGGAATACCGCAATATTCTGGAAGGTGTTAACCAGATGCTGGACGCGCTTACCGGACACATCGACGCGATGCCTGCTCCCGCCATCATCGTCGATCACCAGTATAAACTTCGCTACGCCAATCTGGCAGCGGCAAAGATTACGGGGGAATCAAGGAATACACTTATCGGCAAAACGTGCCATCGCGTATTTCACCATGATATCTGCAACACCGCCAATTGCGTGTGCAAGCGCCCCCTGGAATATGGCCAGACAACAAGTCAGAAAACCGATTCCAGAAATGGCGACCAGTTGCTTTCTTTTGCCACCACCGGCGTCCCGATTACCAACCGGAAAGGCGACACCGTTGGCGCCATGGAAGTCATGACGGATATGACCGAAATCAGAGCGGACGCGAACCGCCGGAAAAAGCAGGCGGACTACCAGGAAAGCGAAGTGAACAAATTGGTGGAGGGGTTGCTCAGGCTGGCCAATGGAGAACTCAACGTTACATTCCAGACTGCCCCCGGGGACGGGGACACCCGTACCCTGGAGGCGAGTTTCAATACGATTGCCCAGAATATCAACAGCGTCATCAAACGGCTTCGCACCTTTGCAGAGGACGTCCAGGATGCCTCGAAACTGATGCTTGAAAGTGCGGAGAATGTGTCCCAATCCTCCCAGCGCATGGCAGCTGACGCCGGTCATCAGGCGGCGAGCGTGGAGCAGGTATCCGCCTCGATGGAAGAAATGAATGCCTCGGTGGGTCAGACCGCTACGAACGCGAGAGAGACTTCGCAAATCGCTCAGGCCGCATCGGGAAATGCCCGGACCGGCGGTGTCACGGTGTCGGAAACTGTGGATGCCATTCAAATTATCTCTGAAAAAATCGGGATTGTGGACGACATCGCCCGCCAGACCAATATGCTGGCGTTAAATGCGGCCATTGAAGCCGCCCGCGCCGGAGAACAGGGAAAGGGATTTGCAGTGGTGGCAGCCGAGGTTCGCAGATTGGCCGAACGAACGCAGATAGCTGCCCATGAAATTATGGTTCGCGCCGGGGAAACAGTGGATGTGGCAAGAAATGCCAGACAACTGATCACGGACATCGTTCCCAGCATTCAAAAAACATCTGAACTGATCAGCGACATCAGCGCATCCAGCGACGAACAGGCCACGGGAATTGACCAGGTGCGTCAGGCGGTACTGCAGTTGGAAAACACCATCCGAAACAATTCCCGAACCACCGAACAGATGGCGAGAACCAGCGAACAGTTGACTCGCCAGGCCGAAACCCTGAAACAGTCCGCCGCCTACTTTTCTCTGAATTAACGCGAACGTTGCAAAAAATGGGGTTACCTCATTCCGGTGGGCGAAGCTTCAATTTCCCGATTTACTTTTTGAAGCAGGCGTCTGCAATCAAATGGAGGAATGCTTCACGGACGCTTCTGGCGCCAACACGCTTCTCGGGGGTGAACGCAACCGCTTTTGCCGCCGCGTCCCGCGCCCCTTCAATGTCCCCCAGCGCACAGCGCACCCGGGCGCGGTTATACCACCCGTCTGGTGGGTTCGCGCCTTTGCTCAATTCAAAATAAGCATCCAGCTCCAAAGACGCGCGGCTCAGATTGCCGACGAAAATATACGCTGCTCCAATATCTCCGTGGGTTCTGGGATCGCCGGGGGTCCTGTTCAGGTCGCATTGATATTTACCAATGGCCCTCTTCGCTATTTCCATGGCCTCTGCCCTGCTGATGATGAGCTGACTGTTCAAAATGCCCGCCCGAAGAAGAGGTGCGAATTCTTCCCCTTTTTTTGGCCCCATTCACATACATAGGGCACTGTAATTATCGGATAACGTTATCCCCGTTGAAACAGTAGTGTCCTATTGAATCTGTGGGTTTCTGTCGTTTCAGAAACAGAAACCATCTGTGGTTTTTTGTTCCGGTTGTTCATGTTCTGTCAGAATACTTCAGGAGTTGGTTATGATTTATACGTTATTCAGAAGATCATTTTTGTTCGTCATTGCGGCGTTGTTGGTTGCCTGCAGTGAAAAAGGTGGAAAAGGCGGCGCCGACGACACTGCGACAGACACGGATTCTGATACGGGGACGGTTATTGTTGTTTACGGAACAGATTCCAGCACCGACACGGTGTTCATTCCATGGACGGACACCAACACAAACACTGACACCACACAGAATACGGATTCGCTGAGCATTGATCCACAGAGCACCGACCCACAGAACACCGACCCGCTGGGCACCGACCCACAGAACACCGACCCACAGAACACCGACCCGCTGGGCACCGACCCGCAGAGTACCGATCCGCAGAGTACCGACCCACAGAACACCGACCCGCTGGGCACCGACCCGCAGAGTACCGACCCGCAGAGTACGGACCCGCAGGGCACCGACCCGCAGAAAAATCCGCTTTCGGGCCTCTGGGTGTCCCGGGTCCCCGGCGGAAAAATGTCGTATAACGTGCTGGAGGTTTCCGACACCAGATACGCCGAATCATTTTCCGCGCTGGATTCGGTGGGGTATTTCAGTGGCACTCTGTCATCCATCGATACGGCGGCGCAGCAGTTCACGGTCACGGGGCAATCTGCCGGTCAAACCATCACCAGATATGGTGCATACACCGACGCCGATGGCACAGACATCACTGTATATCTGGACGCCACCACGTTCCCGGATACCACCGGTGAGGCAATTGAAGGTGAAACCGTTTTTTACTACCACAAAGTGAACGAATCTCAGTGCCACCGGTATGTTGTGTCTGCGGACGTGACCAGTAACGGCGAATCCGGCAGTCTCACATGCGGGTACAGCGCAGATATGAACGCCAATTACTGTACGGTTCAAACCGCGTCTGAATCGATTATCATGGCAACCGGATACCCTGATTTCGTGGCGTTTCAATCGGAGTGCACCAGCGACGCGCTACAGCAGCGATCACTGATGCGTCGCGGCAGTGAATACGAGTACTATGACTACACTGACAGCGGCGCCGTGCGATTCATCGAAGGTGGGTCCAATGGTGCCGTGTACGAAACCGTGTTCGATTCATGGGACGCAGAGGGACGTCCGACGTCCGGACAGATGACATTCTACGATTTGGATTGCCCGGCCACCGGGGTCATTCGCAAATACGACGACAGCACTCACACCGAGACCGAAGAGATGCAGTTTGCTGAGTCAACAGGCTCGGAATGCCCCGCAGAAAATCGTACCACCATTCGAACGTTTGATGACTCCGGTTTCGAGGTATCCCGGGTAGAATACAGCGGAAACGATCGGATCAATGAGATTGCATTCACCAACCCCCAATATGGCATTGCCTGTGCGTTCGAATCCTGTCCGAATGCCGATTCGTTGCCCGTAAATCTGAACCGGACGTACGATGTGGCGGTTTCCGGCTACTGGGGAGGCACCGCCCGACTGTCTTTCTCCGGGGGTGCTGCCACATTCACTGAATTCAATCTGTCCCGGGATGAAGGGAATACCGTCTTTAACAGTGATGAGGCCTGGCTGGCATTCTGCGTGAAAATCCTCGATGAGAATGTGATTATCTCATTCCAGGCCCCCATTGAATCCGCGCCCCCATCTGCCCCCATTCAACAGATGGTCCAGTTGAAGCTGCCGCTGTCTGAACTGGGCAATGACGCTCTTTCCGGGACATACAGTCACACCAGCTGGATGTCGGGCCCCAACACCGGTACCATCGCGCTCACCGTAGCGAGCCGCACCGAGTAGTGCACGCCATCTTTCTCCTCTGCCATCCCGTTTTGAAAATAACACTTTAATAACACCTGAATGTTGTGAATTTCTTTCCCTTCCACGTGAATGCCGCTATCAATACCTACTACGACTGGGATAAAATCATTTCTGTACGCCCCATCGGCCAATTGCCCGTTGAGTAGCAATGGAACACCTGGAATCTCCAGATTCCCTTTTGCGGAAGTTCCGCTTCTCTTCGCCTTTTATCCAACCGAATCTCTCACGTCTCCCCATCGTTCCGCCCTGACCTTATTCTGCAAACCATGCGCACATCAAATGAAGCATAGGACAAATTCTGTCTCACCAGTGCGTTAGATTCATTCTATCAGAACGAAAGGATATCAGGATGAATACGCAGAACATGATTCAGATATTTGTGGAAGGCCAGGAAGTTACCGGCGCAATCAAGAAAGGACACAACAATGATAACGAAATTGAGGTGGAACTGCTCTCTCCCTATGGTGGCCACCGGACACGCGCCCATTTACCCGTGAGCATCAGCGACGCCAGACCCGCCAGGGGATACATGTATCTGATGCGCGACCTGCTCGAAGACCTGTATCTCCAGTGTCGCTGGGATCCGGCCAACTGAGTTCAACCGGAAGCAATCTGTTTTTTTGCCACCACGGTGGCATTGCCTGGCTCATACAATCAGAAACAAATGGAGCAAAAAAATGACTGGACTTAAAGAATTGGAATCTCTTGAAGAGTACAGAAACCTGATTGAAGAGCATGAGCACTACACGGTGCTGGCATTCCTGAGTGAGAATTCTGCCAGAAGTGTACAGGCAGAACACATTCTCAGACAGCTCTCGGAGGAAAGCAGCACCCCCATCTGGGGCATCAACGTGAAGCAGACACCCGACATTCACCCGGTGCTGTCGGTGACACAGGTTCCCACCGTGGTCACTATCCGAAATGGCAGGATTGTTAAGAAACTGGTGGGATTGCAGAACAGGGGCACATATCAGAAACTGCTCGGCGACAATCCGCGAACCAGATTGGATGGAACCCAGGCGCCGCCCCTGAAAATCACGGTGTACACCACGCGCACCTGTCCCCATTGCACCACGGTAAAAAACCACCTGAAGCGAAAAAGCGTTCCGTTCCGGGAAGTGGATGTCAGCAACAACGTGAATGCGGCATCGGAACTTCGCCGGCGCACGGGCCAGACCGGCGTTCCCCAGACGGAAATCAACGGAACATTTGTTCTCGGTGCGGACATCTCAAAAATCAACCGGCTTATTGAGAATCAGTGAGGAGTTTACATGACCACCATTCAGCCACTTTCAGGAAATGTATTGATTGAACCCGTAGACGCTGAAACCGTCAGCGCCGGCGGCATCATTATCCCGGATGCCGCCAAAGAAAAACCCAGTCAGGGAATTGTTATCGCACTTGCTGCAGATGCATCGGACGAAGTCAGTGTGGGAGATAAAGTGATTTATAAGAAATTCGGCGGTACGGCCATTTCTCACGACGGAAAGGATTTCCTGATCATCCCCGACGCCGACCTGCTGGCCAAATTCGTTGAGAGCGACACCATTTAAAACCGGGGTGAAATATCAGCGCATAAACGATGTGATGCGTTCAAAAAACCGTCTGGTGATGGTTTTGCCCATCAATTCAATGGCAATTTCTGACTCTTCCGACGGCGTCTCTCCCTCTTCCCACGGGGCCTGAGTGCGTCTTCCCAGATTAAACTCCAGTCGGGCGGCGTGGACCGACTGGGAAAGAAGCTCGTAAAAATCATCGTGCACTTTTACCGTCCGCAGTACATTGGTCAAATCAATGGCCATGTCCCTGGCAGAGGTATAGCGCTTGCCGGGATCGGTGTGCAACGCTCTGTTGATGACCTTGTGAAGCGCTCGGGGAACATCCGGTCGCAACCGGTTCAGGGGCTCAATTTTCCCACCAATGATTTTATTGAACACCTCCCGGTCGGTGTCGCCGGTGAAGAGCCGATGCCCGGCCAGGGTTTCCCACAGCAGATTGCCAACCGCAAACTGATCGGCCAGATGGGTTGCTCTGTTGCCCTGAAGTACTTCGGGCGCCAGATACGACAGTTTTCCCTTGGCCACGTCGGGGGGCGTGGGAGCGCTGAGTCGATCACTGGCGAGTGCCAACCCGAAATCTATCAGCTTGGCCATTCCCTTTTCGCTGATGAGAATGTTGTGGGGTGATACATCCCGATGGAGAATGGGGGTCGGCGTACCTGTTTCATCCACATACTCATGGGCAGCGGCCAGTCCGCGCAACACGCCGATACCGATAGCCACCGCCAGCTCCCACCGGGTACGGGACCGAATTTTATTTACATATTGGATATAGGTGAACAGATTGATCCCCTCTATCCACTCCATGATCAGAAAAAATTCGCCACCCTCTTCGATGAAATCGTAGGTCTGAACAATATTGCCATCCTGCAGTTCCGCGCCCACCCGGGCTTCCTCGAAAAACATTTCCCGATACTGGGCGTTGTTTTTCAGATTGGAATGCATGTGCTTGACGGCAACCGTCCGCTTGAATCGCCCCGGTCCCTGCATGGTAGCCCGCCAGACATTCGCCATCCCACCGACTCCGGCGATTTCTTCCAGCTTGTATTTGCCCCCCACCACATAACCGGACGCAATGACATTCTTCGCGGGCCCCTGCCTGTTCGATTTTTTATTTTTTCCACTCACGCCGCGAACATAATCCATGATGATATTTCAGTAAAACGTTCTTTTCCAAATCAGAAGGCATCGGACCCCTTTTGCGCAGAACACCAGAGAAAAAATGCACGGAAAACCATTCTTCAACGCAACCGGATAAAACTCCGTCCAGACCGCCGCAACGGCCCACCGTTGATTCAGAAAAACATAAATTCATGAAAGCCGGAAAGCATGCAATTTCAAGAGATTGCACGATACCTGTTCTGTCGGCCAGTGGAGCAGGCTTGCTCTGGATAAAACTAACTTCATAGAAAATTATGAGTTTTTACTCCGGAATAGCTGCCTTTCCATGATGGATTTTGCTGATTGCGGAGTTAATAGACATTCAGGAGCTGGAAAAAGTGGTGTAATTGACGGGAGATCAAATGATTTACCATTTTGCCGCACTTTCCATCGCCGTGACCGAGAAGAATCCGGGCAAAAAAGCCAGACTTGCCAGTCTGTCGCCGGTTCCGGGCGGAAATCCCGGTGACACCCAGCTTCAGGTTCCGTTGATGTCCTGAAAACAATCGCGCCAGCCAACTTCGCCCTCATCTTTTTAATATGGCAGTTCGTGCACCGACCCGATTCATTCTGCAGGGCCGATAGTCCCCCCAATCCGTGTTATATATTTGTTTTTGTATTTTATTTAAAAGAAAAACATTTATATTAAGCAGAAATATTCTACTCCAAATCTTCATTACGCCAGTTAATAGCGTAATTTCATATAGTTAACCAGCATTAAACGCTCCGGCATGGCCTTTGCTTTGGGTCATCGGCAAGGGTTCGTAACTTTTTAAACTGTTGGCGAAAAGGAGCCTCCAATGAATGAACGAATGCGACCACCACAACTTCGCGGCACTCATCAGACCGCAACCCGCGCCCGGTGGATGACCCGGATAGTGACACTCGCAACATTCTGCATCTTCGGATGCGGTCCAGAAACGGCCCCGAAAGAGACATCCGCCGCCCCCATGGAACTGTTGAATGTTTCGTATGACCCCACCCGTGAGTTGTACCGGGAGATTAACCCGCTGTTCGAACAGCATTGGCAGAAACGCACCGGTCAGCGCATAACGATAAAAATGTCTCACGGCGGTGCCGGGAAACAGGCCCGTGCGGTGATGGACGGTCTCGAAGCCGACGTGATCACTCTCGCGCTCGAATACGACATCAATGCCATTGCCGACCGGGGGCTCATGGACCGCAGGTGGCGAAAGCGGTTGCCCAATAACAGTGCCCCCTACACATCCACCATCGTTTTCCTGGTTCGCACCGGAAATCCGAAGTGCATCCATGACTGGGATGATTTGACGCGGTCAAACGTGGCGGTCATCACGCCGAATCCCAAAACCTCCGGAGGCGCCAGGTGGAATTATCTGGCAGGCTGGGCGTGGGCAATGGAAAAATGGGGCACCGAACAGAAGGCCAGAGAATATCTGCGTCAACTGTATGGCAATGTTCCCGTTCTTGACTCCGGCGCCCGTGGGGCCACCAACACATTCGTTGAAAGAGGGATTGGTGATGTCCTGCTGGCGTGGGAAAACGAAGCACTGCTGGCGAGCAGAGAGCTCGGCGCCGGCAAGTTTGACATTATATATCCGTCGATGAGCATTCTGACGGAGCCCCCTGTCTCGGTGGTGGATGCCAACTGCAAAAAACACGGCAACTGCGAAGCGGCAGAAGCGTATCTGAAGTTTCTGTATACCGAACCCATACAGGCCATTCTGGGCAAGCATAATTTCCGTCCGCAGTCTCCGACCGCCATGACCGGCTCAGGGGACAAATTTCCAGAAATCCGCCTGGTGACGGTGGATGAGGTGGCAGAGGGATGGGATATCGCACAGAACCGTCATTTTAAAGATGGTGGCGAATTCGACCGGATTTACGCCCCGCAGGAAAGCAACTGAGCATGGCACACTCGGCACAGATTTCTCCAATGGTCCCTGCCCTGACCAGACGAAAAAATCGAAACCCGCTACCCGGTTCCGGTCTCAGCATCGGTTACACGCTTGCGTACCTCGGCCTGCTGGTGATTGTCCCCCTATCCACCATTATCTTTAAAACCGCTTCGTTGTCCTGGAACGAATTCTGGCACACAGTCACCGATGCCCGCTCCCTTTCCGCATATGCGCTCAGTTTGACCTGTTCACTGTCCGCGGCGGTGATAAACGGGGTGTTCGGGACGATACTGGCCTGGGTACTGGTGCGCTACCGGTTCTTCGGTAAAAGGATTCTGGATGCTATCATCGACCTGCCCTTCGCAGTGCCCACGGCGGTGGCCGGTATCGCGCTGACTGCGGTGTGGGGGCCCAACGGTCCATTGGGCGGTCCATTGAACGACGCCGGGATTCAGGTGGCCTATGCACGGCTGGGGGTTCTCATTGCCATGATATTTGTGGGGCTGCCATTTTTTGTGCGCACCCTTCAGCCCGTGTTTGAAAACCTGGACCCGGAACTGGAGGAAGCGGCGGCCACCATGGGCGCCGGAAAACGCTACACCTTTTTCAGGGTCATTGTGCCCGCTCTGGCGCCAGCGCTCTTTACCGGGTTCACATTGAGCTTTGCCCGCGCACTGGGCGAATACGGTTCGATTGTATTCATTTCCGGCAACATGCCCTTTCGCACTGAAATCACACCACTGCTCATTATGACCAAGCTGGAACAATTCGATTACGCCGGTGCAACAGCGCTGGCAGCGGTAATGCTGCTGGCATCATTCACAGTGCTGTTTATTGTAAACACCATGCAATGGCGACAGCGAAACCACCGCAAAATGTGGATTCGCATGCCCCGGCGCCGTTCTTTCCTGAAAGGATAACCCCATGAAACCTGTACCGGACATGACAACGCGCGCCATCCGTTCAACCGCATCCGGTGGAAATGCCGACCCCCCACTGATGCGGGTGCTGCTGATGACCATCTCCTTCGGCTTTCTCATCATCGTCCTGATATTGCCCCTGTGCATCGTGTTCCAGACCGCATTTCGTGACGGAGCCGGCCAGTGGCTGAAGGCGCTGACCACACCGGATACATTGTCGGCCATCAGAGTGACCCTGCTGGCGGTGGCTGTCGCGGTGCCCCTGAACATTCTTTTCGGTTTCACAGCCGCGTGGGGCATTACCCGATTCACGTTTCGCGGCAAACGGTTCATTGTAAGTCTCATCGATTTGCCATTCGCCGTTTCTCCCGTGATTGCCGGGTTGCTGTTTGTTCTCCTCTTCGGCGCAGGCAGTCCGCTGGGCACATGGTGTGCCAATCACAATGTGAAAGTGATATTCGCCTTACCGGGAATCATCATGGCCACCACGTTTGTCACTTTCCCGTTTGTGGCCAGAGAACTCATCCCGGTGATGCAGACCCTGGGGCCGAATCAGGAACTCGCCGCCATGACCCTGGGAGCCACGCCATGGCAGATGTTTCGATTGGTCACTTTTCCCAACGTGAAGTGGGGCCTGTTTTACGGCACCACGCTCTGTGCCGCCAGAGCAGTGGGGGAATTCGGCGCGGTATCCGTGGTTTCCGGGCACATCCGGGGCGAGACCAACACGCTCCCCCTCCATGTGGAAATCCTTTACAACGAATATCATTTTTCGGCGGCGTTTGCCGTGGCCACGCTGCTGGTGCTGGTGGCGGTGATCACACTGTTCGCCCGGGCAGTTGCTGAATACATGGATAGACAGCGAAAATCTGAAAGCAGAAAAAAAACAATTGAGGCATGCCAATGAAAATAGACATTCAGAATATTTCAAAAGCGTTCGGCTCGTTTCCGGCGCTGACCGATGTGAACGTCACCGTTCCGTCCGGTGAACTGGTGGCGCTGCTGGGGCCTTCCGGTTCCGGTAAAACCACGCTGCTCCGAATTATCGCAGGTCTGGAAGTCCCCGAATACGGAAACGTGTACTTCGGTGATGTGGATGTGACCGAACAACCCGTGCGGAAAAGAAATGCAGGCTTTGTGTTTCAGCATTACGCGCTTTTTCCCCATATGACCGTGGCCCAGAATATCGCCTTTGGCCTTCGGGTCAGAAAATGGTCCAGAAGAAAAACCGCGTCCCGGGTGAATGGGCTGATCAGGCAAATGCAACTCGATGGACTGGGCAATCGGATGCCGGAGGAGTTGTCTGGCGGTCAGCGTCAGCGGGTGGCCCTTGCCCGGGCCCTGGCGCCCGAACCGGAAGTGCTGCTGCTCGATGAGCCCTTCGGCGCACTCGATGCCCGGGTACGTCAGGATTTGCGGCGATGGCTCCGGGATTTGCACAACGACGTGCAAATCACAACGGTGTTTGTAACCCACGATCAGGAAGAAGCATTTGAAGTAGCCGATCGGGTGGTGATCCTGAACAACGGGCGCGTGGAACAGGCCGGAAGTCCGGATGACATTTTTGATCACCCCGCCAATGCTTTTGTGATGGATTTCGTTGGCAATGTCAATGTGCTGTCCGGACGCATGGACAGAAACGGCAGCTACTTCAACGGTCTCACATTACCAGACAGATGGCACGCCACCCTGCCTGTTCCCGCAAGGGCATATATTCGCCGGCAGGACATATCATTCGGGCAATCCCCCAATGGCAACGCCCATATGTCCGGCACCATCACCCATGCCCGACGCGTAGGTCCTGTGGTGCATACGCTGTTCAAACCGGTCAATGGGCATAAACAGATCGAAGTGGAGCTTTCCCTTGACCAATGGCAATCGTCGGGATTTGAAGTGGGTTCAACAGTGATTGCATCGGTGAAGCACGCCCGGGTTTTCCCGGCGCTGGAAGTCATCCGGACTGAATCGATGTTGAATTGAGGGTTGGTGAGAATAGTCTCAGCGTACTGCCAACGGGGTTATCTGCAGCGCTTCTCGCCGGAGGGTCTCTCTTTGCAACTGCCGGAACAGCAATCGGAATCGGTGGTGCATTCAGGGGCTGGCGCCGGTGCGCAAATGCGATACCATGAGGACCCGCTGCAGTTTCCGGTGCAGCAATCTCCATGGTCACGGCACCGCTGCCACAGTTCTGTACACGCACAATCTTCATCATCCGCATCCACTGCGCCGTCGCAATCGTTGTCCATACCGTCATCGCAACTGCCAGTTTCACTGGTGGCCGGTTCACCGCAGTCTGAAGGACATTCACAGGACGTTTCTCCCCCATCACATGTCCCGTCACCACAGCATCCCTGAATGGGAACAAACACACAACCCGCGACCGGATCACATACATTTGAGGTGCAGGCATTGCCATCGTCACAAAGGGTATCATCCGGATATGCCTCACATCCGCCCACGGTTTCGCTGCATGCATCCATGGTACAGGAAATACCATCATCACAGAAGACCGACTGTGACTTCTCGCACTGACCTTCCACACAGTATTCCTCGCCGGTGCAGAACAATCCATCCGAGCAGTCTTCGCTGGTGATACACTCCACGTTGTTACATGCGCCGTACCAGGTCAAATCGCTTTCTTCGAACATATCAGAACGACCCGTACCCTCTGATATACCAACAATACCATACAACGCTTCGATATTGAGCCACGTGATGCGAATACGTCCATCCACAAACATTTCAATCTGGAAGCTGTTGTACAGTATATCACCGAGGACCATGATGTCGTCGTAAGTCACCACCACTCTATCCTCCAGCACCAGTACGGATACCGGTCCCTCTCCAGGCTGCTGTTCCGTTTCCGTATCAATCGGTCCAAATGTGTCCGTATCAATGGCGGTATCCATTGTGTCGCCCTGGCCTGTTCCAGTTTCATCCGTATCGGTCGGATACGGTACGCTGGTATCCGACTCAATATTGTTCGCTTTCGCGGAAACGGTATCCCAATCCGTCGCCCAGCCGGTATCCCAGCCGGTATCCCATTCCGAATCCGTATCCGGATAGGGCTCCTCTGTCATCGGATTTAAATCCGTGTACAACCCCGAAATTCGCGGTAACCGGAAGTGATTGTAGAAAGCTGGGCTATACATCGTATCCGGCTCCAGAAATGTGATGTATCCGTTCGAACCAACAAAGAAATCCGGATACGATTCGCCGTACAGCGACACAGACATCCCATCCGGCAGCGTCACATGGGCGGCGGCGTCATCCCACAAATTCAGAACAGACCCGCCCTCGGGGTCCACGGGAAATGCTGTAGCGTCTTCGATACACGAAGCATAGAAGTGCTTCGACCCGTCCGGTGTGAGGGTCAGGGATTTATAGCTCAAATCAAATTCAGGTGTAACATGAATAACGCCCGACTTGGTTTTCACGGCGACTGCGGCAGCGCCAATGCTCATATCCGTATCCACATCCGTATCAATGTCGCCATCGCTGTCCGCATCGCTGTCCGCATCGGTATCGGTATCCGAATCCGCATCGGAATCGGTATCCGTGTCCCCATCGATATCGGTATCGGAATCGGTATCCGTGTCCATATCGCCACCGCCATCTTCTACCCAGCCAAATCCTTCGGTAAAAAAGTCCGGAAGATCATTGTCCCGAATATTGCCAAACGCCACTTCGGGATTTCCGAGCTTTCCACCATCCGTGGGATTGGAAAGCTGAAGGATGAACCACTCGCGTCCCTCGGACAGGTCATCTTCAAGAATCTGAATATCGAATGATTTGGCGGTCTCTCCCGCTTCAAAAGACAACGTCCCAGAAACCGGCAGATAATCTTCTCCAGCGGTCGCTGTATCATCAATTGTTTCATAGTCCACCGAAATCGTCCCCACACTGCTGGGGTCGCGAACAACGGTAACGGTCATCATCCCGCCGTCTTCACTCTGTTCAAATACCTCACCGGTAAAGAACATATATCCCGGATCGTTGTCAATCACCTGGACTGTTGTTTCGCTGGTGACGAATCCTTCGGCGCTTGCTGTCAGCACAACATCCACATCGCCGTCAATCACCGCATCATCAATAACCGTCAACTCAATCATTGCCTCACTGCTGCCCGCAGGAATTACCACGAAGGGATCAACCGTAATTTCAGTTTCGTCGCCGGAAACCAGCTTCACCGTCAAATCATCTGTTACTGCTCCTGACAGCCACACCAATCCAGCCCATTCAATCCTGCCTGCGCCCTCACTCACCATACTCGGGATTTCCAGATGCAGCGCAACATCGTCCGCCACGGTCACCATTCCAGAAGCCGATTGCCAATTGGGTACCGACGCGGTGACATCAACAACCTGGTCCCCATCAAAAACGGCATCATTCACACCAGCAATCTCAAATTCAACACTGGTATTTCCTTCCGGAACGATCACGGTTGCCGGGACTGCCAATTCGCCGTCATCGCTTGTGGTCAATGACACCGGCACATCGCTTTCGACCGGCTGGTCCACGGTTACCATTCCCGTGGCAACGTTCCCTTCAGTGATTCCGTTCGGCAACGTCAGGGACAAGGCTGCAAACTCGTTATCGTCAACCTTCACGGTCGTTTCTCCCTGCACCACATCCGGTGCCAGCGCCACCAATCGAACCGTTTGTGTTCCATCAAGCAACGAGTCATCGAGCACTGTCAAATCCATATTGACCGTCAACGCGCCGGCCGGAATGATACCATACCCCGCCACCTCAACCTCGCTCATATCGCTGGAAGCCACGTATACAACAAGATCGTCTTCAAGAGCCCAGCCAAGACTGACGGTGACGGCCCCAGGCAACTCACCGTCGCCTTCGGAAACCGACTCAGGGACGGTAATTGAAACGGAATTTTTCAGTTCGGGACATGCTATACCGTGGGCGCCGAACCCGTTGCATATTTCATCCCAATGGGGTGTGCCATTGTTCAGATTGCCATCGTCATCATCGAGTGTCAGAAAATCAAGCGCGATTTGTCCGTCGATTCGATATCCTTCGTGAAGCAGAATGGAGTTCACCGCAATACCGGAGAGTAAATCCAGATAGTTTTCCACTCCGGAATCAATAAGTTCATTGCGAATACTCCAGACAATACCGGAAAGCAGTTGACCGCAATCGTGAATTTCCCCGCCACATGTGGAGCACATTTCCGGGTCGTACCGGCAATCATTATCGGCGTCCCGCAATGGATTTTCACAATCACCTTCGAAAAATCCCAGACCCAGTTTCTGGTCTTCATTAATCAGCATGGCGATCACATCAGACATGCCTTCGCCGTATTCCTCCTGACCGCTTCCCGCCATTTCCACCATATGGTGTCCATACTCGTGATGCACGACCGATGCGAATGCCGTATTGTTGAATCCCTCGCCACCAGTGCAGAAGTTGATTGATATTCCATCGTACCAGGCATTCCCTGGACAATATCCATCCGTGCTGTTCACAAACACCGGAAAGCGGGCTTCATCCGCGATTACCGGATATGCCGGATTGTATCTGAGTGCCCAGTCCCGTACTTCATTGGCCATGGCATAGGCATTAGTCTGGGCAACAACATACTCATTGCTATTCAGCCGGTTATGCATGAAATCCGCGGGACCGGGAGGCACAACACTCTGATAAAGTATCTCGTTGACGCCACTCAAATCTTCAACGACGAACCGTTCGCCGGAAAGGGGAGACAACACCGATACTTCCGTGTCTCCGGCATTCGGAATGGTGAACGCACCATCCACGTCGGTGAACACACTGTTACCTTCTTCAATGGAGGCAATTGCGTGGCGCAATGGCTTTTCCACTTCAGGCGCGCATTCCATGGCGCCCGCTCCGTCGGTGACCATTCCCCGAACTGAACCACTGACATTTGTAAATACGATCAGGTTTTCTTTGTACAGAATTTCACCGGTCGCCTGATCAGCAACAAACCGCCATCTTTCCGGCCTTTTGCGTTTGTCGTCCTTCGAATTATCGCCAATATAGGTTACCGCCATTCTCGGCTTTTCTTCTTTTCCGAAAAGCCCCGCCCAAATCACCGTCTCGGGCGTAGAAAAATTGGTCAACGTGGTGTTGATTGCCTGAATCGATTTTCCTTTGAAATCGGAAATATCGGCAGCGCCGGATATATCTCCTTTGAGCTTCAGTCTACCGGATTTGACGAACGTTGAAGGCGGGGTAAATCCATTCACCTCCCGCAAACTTGAGTTCACCATGACCACGGGAGAATCCGCGGTATTTCGCACGAGCATCCGCATTCCGGAACGAAACACCGGAATGCCATTCTTTTCCTGGCGGTATTTGACAATGGTGTATTTGTATTTCCCCGTTTTGGCGTCATACATTACCGGCTGCACTGTCTTGCCACCGGTTTCCGTTTCATCGAGCTTCAATTCATCTGCCGCCACGTTATACCGTCTGGCATTCGACTCGACGTACTGTGCCGCTGATTTCAGGGCTGTGGGACCCGACGCAAGGCTGGGCCCAACGACGCGAGTGATCTTATCGCCCGTTTTCTGAACAATTTCGTTTTTGATACTTCGCGCCATCACCTCCTCTCTGGTTGGCGTGTCCGCACAGCCCATCAGAATGCCCATACACATTCCAAGCACCGTCCACGTGAAGATTGTTTTCTGGTCAGACATAATACACCCCTTTCCCGGCGTTTCATTTGCAGAAATTTCGCCGGAACAGTAAAATAAATCCCGTCGCAAATCCGTTGAGCAATCGAACAGCGACGATAAACCCCTGCACTGCGTTAAACCGAACTGCCAGAAAACCGGATCGACTCAGGGACAACTGGTCCGCATCTTAAAAGTGTGGTGGCAAAACAGAATCAATATCAGTTCCGTCCCGTTCGCTCATCGATGACGACGGCGCCGGGAATTTCAACATTGGCAAAACATGTAATATATGTATCCCTCAATACACATAGCAGACCATTTGTGGGACTTTTTTTTTACGAAATTTTTTAAAAAAAAATTCTGAAACGTTGAATGGATGCGCGAGCGTCACGAAACACGAACGATGCATAAACTGTCATACATCCCATTGTCTTGAAATCCGGAAATCATTGCCCCCCCGTTGATTCATGGCGAAAATATACCGCACTGCCAACGTTTTTTTGAAACGGTAAAAATGTGGCACAACTTGAATTGGCAAAAATCAGAATTAAACAGGCGGATCGAAAACCGTGGTCATTCTGCTTTTTCAGAAATGAATGGCTACCCCGCTCGGCAGGAACGAGATATGGCTGGCGGTCTGGCGTTTTTTCTTCGAATACACAATGGTGGTCACAATCGCTGTGGCAGCCAATACTCCTGAAGATATCCACATCACCGTGGAAATTGTATCGCTGGAGTCCATGGAAGCCTGCTTGTCACTATACTTCTGTTCATATTCATCAGCCGTGATGAGCCCATTTTTCAGATCATCGTTCAAATCATTCAGTTCGTTTTCTTTCTTCCCCGCAGACACTGTAAATCCGACACCAAGCCCCAGGGTCAACACGCTGCCCACCCACGAAGAGAGCATCGTGATTTTCAACGGTCTCAGTCTGGCCGTATCCGTCGCCCCATTGGAAACCGGATTTACGGTTATATTCTCGTCGACCCGCAACTGTCCTCCCGGCATGACCCTGACCTCTCCTTCTGATGTGGCGCCTTCTACTGCCGGGGACGCGTCACCCGACAAAGACATCCTGTCATCCAGCGAAATGGCCACACTGGAGGTACTTCCCACCGTCACCGTCTGACTGTGAATAATTTTTTCATCGTCAACAATTTTCAAATCGTGAGAGATGCCGGCGGTGACCCGTAAATCCACTTCCAACGGCAGAGTGGCACGCAATATACCATCCACTACCACCTGTGCGTTGTCCGGGCCACCACTGATTTCGAGATTTCCAACCAGCTCCCGCAACCGTCGCATTTCCGCGACCACATCCTGAAAGCGGGATGCACCCACATTGTCTCCCCCCATGGCGAGATATTTTTCAAATGCCTCCAACGCCAGGCCATACCGTCGGCACGCAGCTTCGGACTGACCGATGTTGAACCACAGCTTCCAACTTGGTTTCAATTCATTGGCGAGTCGAAAGTGAACCACTGCCTCCTCATATTCACCGGCGCCGTACAGAGCGGCCCCCTGGTCAAAATGATCCCTGGCAGACAAATCGCTGGATTGCGCACACACTTTTCCGGCACAAATGGCCACCATCATCATAAATATGAATTTCATTGATCTATTCATCTGCTTTCCTTTCAGCAGGCGGACTTTCGCACGTTGTTCGACAAGTCACATTGTCAGTTGAAAGCCGCTTCTGTCGGCACAGCTCCTGCTGCTGCGAACAGAACTGTCCCTGAGGATCTATTTTTCACTGCCGTCCTGCAGACACCGAATTGACAACCCGTAGGTTTTATTTTCCCGCATACCCAACACCGGATTGTCCGTGGAGGCAAACATTTCAGTATTGGTCAATTCTGCGCTATATTCGGTAGAGGAGTGAAACAAACCCACCTGACCAAAGTTTTCATCGGATTCCTCGGTATACGCAAAATAGCTTCCCTCTTTCTGAAACCCCTCTTCATAGCGGGCACCGCCTGCCAGCACGTTGAAGTGGAACAAATCTGGACCGGGACCAAAGGAAGCACCACCGTCTTCCCAACTGTCCTCATCAGCCGATTTCAGGAAAAACGCTGTACAGACGTTGGAAAATCCACCTTCCCCGTCCGGACATTCCCGCTGAGCACTATTATACGCTTTACTGAACAGCACTCCCCACTCATCATCCGAAGGGATATGCCATCCCACCGGACAAATCCCCTGACCATTGTTAGCAATCGCGCACGCTTCCTGTGTATTGCATTCGTACGGCAACGCCAGCGACTCGGCCCATTGATACAATCCTCCATACGTATCGCAGTTCGTGGGCCGATCATCCGCACAATATTTTTCCACTTTCAGGTCATCATCCTGCTCGTAGTCACCGTATACCATTTCGCCATAATTCAGGTTTTCCGCCATCCATACCTGATCATCGATTTTTACACAGGCATACATTCGCCCATCGCGATTGTCGCAGAACGTCCCTACCGACACGGTCTCTGCGTACTCCACCTCGTTAATGATCACACTGGTATTCACCTCTTCCATCTTCGCACAGACCGGCAGGCATTCAGATCCGGTATCCTCAACGGTTTCCGTATCCTCAACCGTTTCCGTATCGTTGATTGAATCCGTATGAGTTGCAGTGTCCGTATCACTATCCGTGTTGGTGTCCGAATCTGAATCCGTGTCTGTATCCGTGTCGGTGTCCGTGTCGGTGTCCGTATCGGTATCGGTGTCCGTATCAATATCGGTGTCGGTGTCCGTATCTGCATCTGCATCTGTATCGGTATCGGTATCCGTATCCGTATCTGTATCTGTATCTGTATCCGTATCCGTATCCGTATCTGTGTCCGAAGCGGTATCGACATCTGTCGCAGTCTCGGTTGCCGTATCCGCCGTCCCGGTACCGTTTTCACCGGAATCTGTGTTTAATTTCTCTGCGGAATGATCGCAGCCAAACAACAGCAAACCGAGTATCCCCACACACACCGATTGAATAATTTTCATTTGCATCTCTCCTTTAGCAGATGTCACTACCCCAAATTCAGAAGGGCATGAAGGAATAGAATATAATGATAATCAATATAGATGTTTAATTGTCCATGGAATTTTTTGCCACATAACACAATTTCCGTACACGGTCACCGGGAAATCCATCATCCCAAGCGACTCATCCCAAGCGACTCTGACATCTCCCGACAATTCAGTTGAAATCGCCGCAGTTGAAATCGCTTAAAGCCTTCAACAACAAAATGCAACGATTCGCTCGCCTTATGATCTCGGAGAAGAAACCCATCCTTGTCGGGCACACTACAATTATTCCATATGATTTCAATGTGTTACGTAGGGATAAATTTTATATTTACCCAGAAAAAGTTGAGAATGGAGGTTTCTTCGCAGGAATCATTTATAAAGACCGTCGATGAAGACCGTCTCCGTTACTACTGAGTAAACGTGTCTCTGTTCAGCATCAGCAATTGTTGCAGACTTTCCTCACACAGGCATTCATTGCGTCAATAACGGGCGACCAGGTCGCAGCGTCCGGGCAGGCTTCCACACACGCCTCAAACTCCTCTCCCCACCAGTCGAATTCGGGACCACACTCGTTTCTGCAATCATTGAATGGCTCACAACCGTCGTCTCCCCAGCACTCCATCGCTTCGTCATGGCAGGGCTGACCTTCATCCACTGTCATGCATTCAAAACAATCCGTGCACTCGTCATCTGCCAGCGCTGTACAATCATCGCCATCAGCATCCGTGTCTGTGTCCGTGTCTGTGTCTGTGTCCGTGTCTGTGTCCGTGTCGGTATCTGTGTCTGTGTCTGTGTCTGTGTCTGTGTCCGTGTCTGTGTCCGTGTCTGTATCTGTGTCTGTGTCTGTGTCAGTGTCTGTATCCGTGTCGCTGTCGCTGTCAGTATCGCTGTCCGTATCGCTGTCACTGTCGCTGTCACTGTCACTGTCACTGTCGCTGTCACTGTCACTGTCGCTGTCACTGTCGCTGTCGCTGTCGCTGTCACTGCTCGTTGTGGAAACAATGGGATTTTCAGTTGTACTTCCGCACGAAGCAACCATAGCCAACAATGCGGCAAGTAATAAGAATAACAATGTTTTCATCTTATCCGTCTCCTTAATCACTGGAGCATATCTGTATTTTTTCAGATGTGCTCAAAATTTTATAATTGAAGCGGTTAAATTCCGCTCAGAATATTCGGCAAAAAGATGTTTTCCTTCATTTTCCATTCGGTGTCTGTATCAAATCGTGATTCCATAATTCGCTCGCGATACTGACAATACCATGAATTTGTCTTTTGAAAACGTAAAAGCTGTTTGCCTTGGAATTAAAGTCGGCTGCGATTATTTCACGCAGAGGAATGTTTTTTGAGATTGCCGCCGCATTGAAATCTGTCGAGATAGTTATATTGTATCGGGTTGAAACCGAGGTCAAGCCCTGGATGTGAGCTATTCGAGGTGTACCAATTTCGAAAACGAGACGATGCAACAATTCGGATACAGAATTAAGTTGGGCCAGTAATTTAGGGAAACAGAGCCGCTGTGGTGAGGAACGAGCGTAGCGAGTGTCTCGAACCGCACGGCGG
>JBNKCR010000133.1:0-48446 GCA_050287845.1 Polyangia bacterium | reverse complement strand
TTTTAGTTTCCATGAACGTCGCCACTTTTTCAGCCGCTTTTCCCGTGTGATGGCGTTGTCCATGTCATTGAACTGCTCGAAGTAAACCAGTTTGTGTATGCTGTATTTTTTGGTGAATCCATCGGCAATCCCTTCACGATGCTCCCAGACTCTTTTAACCAGATTAGTTGTAACTCCCACGTACAAAGTCCCGTTGCGGTCACTTGCCAGAATGTATACTGCAGGTTTCTTATCCATGGTTATCGAAGATAACACAGCAGCGTCTCGTCGAGAAGTCATCGGCACTACTACTGGATGCCCGCCTTCGCGGGCATGACGACACATATGACAGTTTCGTTGGAAAGATGCGCTCAGAGCGCGTTCCAGACCCGGGATGTGCCCGGACGGTTGGACAGAACAATACTTGGAATGACCACAGATGGAATGACTACAGATAAAAAGGAAGTCCCCGTTGGGGTCGTGCCAGGGGCATGGCGTGGGGGTCAGATGCTGCGGAGGAGTTTGAGGAGACCGTCGGTTTTTCCGTTGATGGTATCCTGCAGGGAGGACAGCGCCTGAAGCGCCGGCGTCATACTGTTGGAGTTCACCTGTACTTCCCTGATGAACTCCGACATCTGCTGCACGGCGGTGCTGGTATCTTTGGCCGCCTTGCCCACCTCACCAAGCTCCCCCGAAGCGGTGGTGATCATCTCGGTGATTTCCCGGGTGGTCACACTCTGTTCCTCGGTCGCCGTGGCAATGGCCGCCACGTAATCGCTCACTTCGGTAATCACCCGGGTAATGCCATTGATTTCTTCGATTGTCCCCTGGGTTGCTTCCTGAATGGCGCTGATTTTTTCCCGGATATCCGAGGTGGCGCTGTTGGTCTGCTGGGCCAGTTCCTTCACTTCGTTGGCCACCACCGCAAATCCTTTGCCAGCTTCACCGGCGCGGGCCGCTTCGATGGTTGCGTTCAGGGCCAGAAGCTTGGTCTGCTCAGCAATTTCCACAATTGTTTCGGTTACATTACTGATCTGTTTGGCAGCAATACCGAGGGAATCCACACGCTTCGACGCGTTGTCCACACTTCGAACCGCATTCTCCGCAACCCCCCTTGCCTGCTCTGCACTCTGCGCAATCTCAATCACGGTGGAGGTCATTTCCTCCGTGGATACCGCAATGGAAGTGACATTCTCCCCGGAGCGTTCCGTTGCCGCAACCACTTCCTTAATGGTGGCTTCAAGTACTGTGGTGGCGGCCTCCACCCCTTCCAGTCCGGCGGACAGGCTGCCGTTCAGTTCATTGAAGTCCCCGGACTTCTCCTTACTCTGATTCATCAGTGTCAGTATGTTTTCCGCTTCGCTCAGCAACTCCGCAGAAATCCCGATGGACGCGGTGGGGGATGTCGATTCTTTCAATTCCGATATTTGTGCGAGTGCGGCGTTGAATGCCATTTCCAGGGCTGGCAATTCTCCGTCCTCAGGCAACGACAACGGTCCCGGGAGGGTTCCCTGAGCGATTTCAAATAACGCAGACGTGATAATCTGAACCGCTGCCTCAACAGGTTCGCTGGTTTTGGTGTTGCTTTTCACTTTGGTCATTTTTTTCCTCACAATCAAACATCAACGGCAATCAGGTCGCCTGGCTTTGTTCCATGGAATCAATGAAAATAACGTCGCGCTGAAAAAAAAATTAACGGGTTCTTCGGGAAGGTGGGTCAGATTTGTTGAATTGGCAATTCAGGAGGCAAAAATCAGTCAGATCACGCCAAACCGCTGCTTGAAATGGTCAATCGCGGCCTGGGTGCCCACCAGAGACAAAACGTCACCCGACTGAAATGGAATATGCGGTTCCGCAGAGAGCTTGACCACCCCGACATCGCTTCGACGCTGAATACCGATGGCGTTGAGACCATACGTGGCTCTGAGGTTCATTGATTTGAGGGTCTGCCCCGCCATTGCCGGACTCACCACCACCTCGGCGATGGTCTCGTTGCTGGGAAGTTCGACCAGAGACAAATCCTCTTTGGCGTATTCCGGCAAAAACTTCATGGATGCGGCCTCGTTGCGCAATATCTCATGTTCGAAAAATACCATAATATCGTGACGGGTAATGGTGCCCACCAGCTTGTCATCGTTGTCGAGCACCGGCAGCATTTCCGTATCGAGACGTGAAATGTGGGCCATGGCCACTTCCAGGGTGTCGTCGAGCTGAATGGTGGTGACCGGCGCATCCATCATATCCACCGCCAGCATCAACGCATCATCGAGGGATTGTTCCCGCAGGATGGCCTTGATGCGCTGCAGCGTAATTTCGCCAAGCAGCTTGTGGTCCGCATCCACCACATACTGATGTCCCGATGGACTGCCCAGCGCACCTTCCACCACCTTGCTGGCCGGCGTCACCGGAAGCATGGTTTCGGGAAATGGCCGAAGCAGTCTTCGAACCCGGGTGGCCCGCATCAGCTCGCTCTCCGCGGAACTGCGCAGACGTACCCCGCGACGCTTCAACCGGGTGGTAAATATGGACGTCGGAAACAATCTTGTGGAAATCACCAGCGAAATAATGCAGGCAAACATTAACGGCAGAATAATGGCGTACTTGGTGGTGATTTCGAACAGCATGAGGATGGCCGTAATTGGCGCGTGGGTGGTGCCTGCCAGGACCGCACCCATCCCCACCAGCGCATAGGCGCCGGAATGGGCCGTCTGCCCGGGAAACAACTGTTCCACCACCATGCCGAACGCACCGCCAAGACACGCGCCCACAAAGAGCGACGGGGCAAAAACGCCGCCAGAGCCACCCGAACCAAGGGATGTCCCCGCTGCGATGATTTTCAGAAATACCAGCGCCAGCAGAATCCACATGGTTTCTTCGCCGTGGGCCGCCTTGTACACGGTTTCATATCCCACGCCGAGCACCTGGGGGAAAAAGATGGCCATGCCCCCCACCAGCGCGCCGCCAACAGCAGGGGACAACCACTGGGGAACGGGAAGCTTCTCCCACAAATCCTCGAAAAAGACGATGCCCCGGGTAAACAGGGTTGCCACAATCCCCGCGGCCACCCCGAGGATGAGGTAGAGTGGCAGCTCAATGAAGGGGTTGTGCAGGGTGTAGTCCGGAACGGCGATAAACGTTTCGTCGCCATAAATGAGTCGGGTCACCACCGTGCCCATCACGGATGCCACGACCAGCGGACTGAACACACTGATGGTGGCCGAACCGATGATGACCTCCACCGCCAGGATGACCCCGGCAATGGGGGCATTGAAGGTGGCCGCCATGCCTGCCGCCGCGCCGCAGCCGAGCAGCACAATCAGCTTGTTGCCGTCAAATCCCAGGGCCTGGCCGATGGACGAACCCACCCCGGCGCCAATCTGCACAATCGGGCCCTCCCGACCCACCGAACCACCGGAACCGATGGTGATGGCCGAAGCGATAGTCTTCACCATCATCACCCGCTTGCGGATTTTGCCACCCCGGGTGGCCACCGAATTCATCACTTCGGGAATGCCGTGCCCTTTGGCTTCCCGGGCCAGAAAGTAAATGAGGGGCCCCACCACCAGTCCGCCGATGGCCGGTGGCAATACCAGCAGATACCACGGGGTAGTGGCCAGTGCCTCATTGGAGGCTCCGCCCAGGAATGCCATTTTGCGAATCACATCAATCAACACGCGAAAGAGCACCGCCCCAAACCCGCCAAGGATGCCAATAATGGCCGCAAGCACCAGGAGATACACATTCTCTCCCAGAAAACGTTCGAGTCGTATGCTGATTTTCTCGGCTGGCCTGAAGGTATTTTCTTTCATTCGCTGTGCTCCCCGAATCCGCGTATTCTACGCCAAGCCTTCTACACTATTCTGCCCGTACCGTACAGCGCTTAGTACAGCGCCCCAACCTACGGGGCGCTGTACCTGGTCCGGGGAAATTCCAGAACCACTGAGATCCTTTCCCGAAATTTCGCGATCGGTATTCATCTGAAGCGATTGGCAGGTGGAAGACGGATGGCTATGTATTCCCGGGATGTTGCCCTGTTTTCGCGAGAATCGCTGCGGTGATGGGGTGGCGGACAAATTGGGAGTGCTGCGACGACGGCAACCTGGCATCCGGCGACGGCTGCTCCAACCGGTGTCAGGTGGAGTCGGAAATCATTCCGGAGGAATGCTATGAAACTATGTAATCAATGTTGCACTTCAAATTTGAAGTCACGTTTCCTCTCAACGGTAATCAGTGAGTCGGATGACTCAATATGTGCCAGGAGCGTCATATGACCTTCGATACAATACCAATGTGATTCCAGACAGTTACATGCACAGCGTGAGGTGACGGTGTTGGCATGGACGTTGCTGATAAATGATGACAGGCGTCACGCAAGTATTACTGCTCACCATACCACTGCTGGTGCGGACAGAAACATGAGAGGAGTTGACGGCGATGCGGAACTCACTGTGCGGGTCAGGAACACAACATTTGTCAAACGAACCCGGATTTTTCTCTGGCAACGGCGAATGCGTCGTCCGGACTCCGGTCACCATTCGAGTCAGCATTTTCCTTCTGGGGATGCTCCTCATGATCACCGGTTGTCAAACCAGTCAGGAAGCCAGCGACAACGGAACCGGCTCCGGGGAATCCGATGACAACGCATCCGATGACAGCGCGTCCGATGGCCAGACGGAAACACCGGATACGTTTGTTACTTTTTGGAAGACCGACCATCCCGGCTCCTCTGAAAATAATCAGATTCGGCTGCCCCTGGTTGAAGAGGGGACGTACGATTTTGTCGTGGATTGGGGAGACGGGAGCAGCGACACCATCGACAGTTGGAATGCGCCGGCGGTAGTGCACGCCTACGACGAACCGGGACAGTACACGGTAAAGATGACCGGAACCATGGTGGGATGGCAGTTCGGAACAAACGACGAAGATGGAAACACCGGCGATTCCAGCAAACTGCTGTTCATTTCCCAGTGGGGCGCTCTCAGTCTGGGCTCCACTGAAGCGCAGTTTCAGGGGTGCGTCAATCTGTTGATCACAGCGAAGGATGTGCCGGATTTGAGTCAAACCACCAGTTTCGCCCGGATGTTCGATGGCTGCACCACCCTGGTGGGTGCAGATTCGATGAACGACTGGGACACCTCGACCATCACAGACATGTCCGCGGCTTTCAGTCATGCGGAAAATTTCAATCGGGACATCGGCGACTGGGACACCTCGAATGTGACCACCATGGCGCACATGTTTTGGGGCGCACGGAACTTCAACCGGTATATTGGCGACTGGGATACTTCAAACGTAACCGACATGAGCGGCATGTTCCGCTGCGGAGAAACGCCGCTCTACTCCGAAGATTCGGTGGAGGACGGCGAAATGGTACCGGTTCCCACAATGTTCAACCAGGACATCGGCGACTGGGATACTTCGGCGGTAACCCGCATGGCGGGTATGTTCCGCGGTACGGGAGAATTCAATCAGGACATCAACGGATGGGATACAGCCAACGTGACCGACATGTCAGACATGTTTTCACAGGCCAAGTCGTTCAACCGGGACATCGGTGGCTGGGACACATCGCGTGTCACTGACATGTCGGGCATGTTCGAATCAGCGGTCGCGTTCAACCGGGATATTTCGGGATGGAACACCGACAATGTGGTGAACATGTCCGGGATGTTCGCGCACACATCATTCAATCAGGACATCGGGAACTGGAATACATCGAGGGTGGAAGACATGTCGGAAATGTTCAGTGGCGCCACCAACTTCAACGCCGACATTTCGGGATGGGATACCGCCGGCGTCATCAGTTTACGGGGGATGTTCCGGGATGCGCGGCAGTTCGACCGGGACATCGGCAACTGGAATACATCGAGGGTGGAGGACATGAGTCTTCTGTTCAACGGCGCCGCAGCGTTCAATCGGGACATCGGTAGCTGGGACACCTCGAATGTCTCGGACATGTCGTACATGTTCGGCGCCATCAGATGGGAGGATTTCAGCGGTGTGATGTTTGACCAGCCGGAAGACGACAACCTGACATGGTTGCAGATGGAAAAAACGCCATTCAATCAGGACATCGGTGACTGGGATGTATCGAATGTAGTCCGGATGACCGGCATGTTTCGGAACGCAGCCGAGTTCAATCAGGATATTGGCGGCTGGGACACATCGAGCGTAACGGACATGGACTACATGTTTCATCTGGCTCTGGCGTTCAATCAGGATATCAGCGGTTGGAGTACTGCCCGGGTGGTCACCATGAAAGACATGTTCCGTGATGCCGCGTCGTTCAATCAGGAAATCGGAAACTGGGATACTTCGAGTCTGGTCGACATTTCTGGTATGTTCAGAGGTGCACTGGCTTTCAATGGGGACATTTCCGGTTGGAACACGTCGGGCGTTACAACCCTGAGGGGCACATTCTGTAATGCGCAGCGTTTCAATCAGGACATCGGAAGCTGGGATACATCCGGTGTCACTGACATGTCCGGTTTATTTTCGCATGCAGAAAGTTTCAATCAGGACATCGGGAGCTGGGACACGTCCGGTGTTACCGGCATGAGCTACATGTTTCAGCGCGCGGCTCTGTTCAATCAGGATATTGGCGGATGGGACACATCCAGTGTCATTGACATGGACGGTTTATTTTTCGACGCAACAAATTTCAATCAGGATATCGGTAACTGGGACACATCCAGTGTCACCGACACCGGGGAAATGTTCGCAGGCGCAGCGGCATTCAATGCGGATATTTCCGGTTGGGATGTGTCCAACGTCAACCGGATGGTCGGCATGTTCCGGGGAGCGGTGCTGTTCAACCGGGATATTGGCAACTGGGATACCTCGAACGTACAATTCCTGACCGAAATGTTCATGAATGCCCCCAACTTCAATCAGGATATTGGCGGCTGGGACACATCATCCCTCAGAGGCATGTACGGCATGTTCAGAAATGCGGAATCCTTTGACCGGGACATCAGTGGCTGGCGCGTCTCCAGCAAGGTTCGAATGAACGATCTGCTCGCCGGCGCCACTCAATTTTCCACCGAAAACTATGACGCCCTGCTCATCTCCTGGGCCGCCCAGGATGTGGACGAAGAAATCGAAATGGAATGCCCAGCCCAGTACAGTCCCGGCGCGGCCGCCGAAGCGCGTCAGAAACTCATTGACGAAAAAGACTGGACCTTCACCGATGGGGGAATGGCCGACGGAAAGTGATGGCCCCCATCGTCACTTCTTCGCACCGGGGCAGGGACTGGAACCACGGCGCATTTCTTTTTTTCAAAATAACGTTTGACGCCAACATGGACAAACCATTGCCTGCTGTGGCTGGTCTGAATGCTGCTGGTCCCCGCCTGCTGCGCCGCTTCCAGCTCGAAGGATGAGTCCGATGATGAGGCAGTCAAGGAGAGACTGTATGGTGGTGCACGGCGATTCTTCAGGCGAAATGTTCCTTACTCATTGTACCCTGCATCCAATGCGTTTTGTGGCAACAACGATATCATCGTAGTAAATGGTCTGATTATCCGAGACGGTGATGCCTCGGGACTCCAGCTCCGCGCGCCGGGTTGCGCTGGAACCCCGTTCGTAGTAGGCGTCGAGAATGACCGACTTGAATCCCACATCTGCACTGGTTCTGAAATTGAATCCTTCAAACGGCACCGGTTCCGTACACGCGGAAAATGTGCAGCCATCGGTATGGAATGAATCCCGCAACCAGGTGCCATTGGGGTACCCCGGCCGATAGTCCCCCACCAGCTGGTCATCAATCCAGAACGTCAGCTCGCCGGTGTGCTGGGAGGGCGCATTGGCGCGGGCCCGCATTTCGATGCAGAACCAGGTGTCCCGCGGATAGGATTGCTGTTCCGGGGGTCTGAACATGTTGCCGTAATAATATGTCGTCCCCTGGTCTCCCTCACAACCGGGTGTCGCACTGCCATCGTTGCATCTTCCGGAGCGCATCTCGTGCCAGTACACATAAAAATTGAACACGTCGTCATTGGAAATATCAAAGTCAAACCAGAAACCCTCATCCCCCGGCGGAACGGTATTGGCCAGCCCACTGGACTCCCACCCGTCGCTGCCCGCCGAAACCCGTACCCAGTGATGGGGATTGGCCGCCACCTCCGGCATCCGCGCGTAAAACCGCCAGAAAATTTCATCCTGTCTGGCAAAGGCAACCCGCGATGCGGACGAAATATATTCGGTGGTTTCCAAATCCGCAGTCGTCACACGGGATTGCAGGTAGCCCGTTCCGGCATGGGCGGCACTGCCGTTTTGCATGGTCAGGTATGGCGTGTCGGATAGCGGGGCATCCCAGCGGCCCCAGCCGGCTTCAAAATCGTCGTGGAAGAGCACTGCGGGATCGTTCTCAATATTCACATCCCCCGGGTACTGACCACTGAGGGTGCTTTCTGTATCTGCACCGGTCTCCGTGTCGTTGTCAGTGTCTGTATCGCTTGCGCTATCCCTGGCAGTATCACGGTTTGTGTCGCTTTCTGTGTCGCTGCCCGTCTCGCTGCCCGTGTCGGTGTCGGGGTTGCTGTCATCGCTGGAACACCCCGGCTGGATGACGGCTGCCAGAATCGCCATGGGGAAACACACAAGGGCATTCATTTTACACATACTGCATTCCTTTCGGTTAAAGGAATATTGTAGCACGTGAAAATTTGATGTGAAAAAAAATAAGAAGCCGCCGGGCACTGCTGGTATGAGTTCTCCCTCACCTGGATCATCATTAAATTGGTGGCCCCTGGAATCTGTATCTTCGGCTTTCTGACCGAGTCCGACGGCCAATACAGCTGGACCATTCCCATCCGCCGCGACCTCATCGCCGCTGCAGACCCCTACATTGTGGAATAGCCGGAAAAAGATCTGAACGCGTTCCAGCCCCCAGAATCAACTTTCATAGGCGCCTATTTCACGTGAATGTCGGGTTCCGGGGGCATCTGCATGCCAGCCCCCATGTGGAACGGCAGATGGGGTGGCTGATTGTAAGAAGATTGCTCAAAACTGACCTGCATTCGATACGTTGGCTCATGCATCAGTGTATAAAAGCGATGTTCGGTAGGCGTCGTGGTGGTATAAATTCGCAGCCCGTCATTGTTGGACTCCCGAAGCACCAGTTCCTCACGCCAGTCACCGAAAAGGTCGGCGGTCAATGTGGGATTGGATTTGGTCCCGTTATTGGAACCACATCCCCCGGCAGAAAGCAACTCGCCGCCACCGGCTTTGGTAATGGTAATTCCGTCCAGGATTTCGCGAGATTCATCCCCGTCCCAATAAATCAGATGATTGCTGCCGGCAGAGGGTGCATTTCCTTTGCCGTCACCGCAATTAACGCTGCCCACTTTGCTGCTGGTGCAGCTGGCGCTACTGGTATTGGACGAACTGACATACTCCGCCACCCCGCGGCCATTATCGTCACCGCCGGTAACATTGAAAATAAACTGGCAATTATCCGCCCGATGCAAATCATGACCACCCTGGCCCTCATGGGGCATAAACACCAACGGTGTTTCGGACCCAACAATGAATTCGCCGATGTGCAATGCGTCTCCGTGATCCATTTTGGTAGAACAGCGAAATGTCCCATTGCTGTTGATAGTCGCCGACCCGGGAATGAGTTCCATGGCGCCATCCCCATCCGCATCCACTGTCATCAGAGAATGATTTCCCTGACCGAATCCCCCCGGATCCCGGTCACTGTCGTAGGTCCAGAGTTCGCTCAGTTCACCATCCCTGAAGTTCATGGCACTGATGGTCATCCGGGTATAATACCCCCGCTGATGGATAATGCTGGGCCGCCCACTGGCAGAGTTGCCGGAATCAGCCACAAACGAAACACCGCCATTGAACCGATCTACCCGATTTCCGTAATCGTCTCCCCAGGATGCCACATTTCCCCGGGGCACCGGATAACCGATGGTAGCCAGCTCTTTGCCAGTCTCGCCATCAAACACCGTGTAATACTCAGGACCATCCAGAATATACCCACTGTCGGGATCGCGATACATTCGAGAGTCATCATCGTTGGCCGCAGGCCCACTGGACAGATAGCTCCCCGTACCATCTATGGTTCCCGGCGCCGTCTTGCACGCCACTTCCGCTTTGCCGTCTCCGTCGAAATCATATACCGAGTGTTGAGTATAGTGTGCACCGGAACGGATATTGGGACCAAGGTCAATACGCCACATCCGGGTGCCATCCAGCTTCAATCCATCCAAAAACGTATTATCCGTCACGCCGGACTGGGAATTGTCTTTCGAGTTGGCGGGCTGCCATTTCAGTACGATTTCGTATTCGCCATCGCCATCCAGGTCCCCGGGACTGGCATCGTTGGCCTCGTGATTTCCAGGATTGTTCAGAGGAATTCGAATATAATTCTGCCCCAACACCGATGCCTCTCTGGATTTTTCACACTCTGCACCGCCAATCACCGCGCTCACCGAGTATTTCGACGATGCCGATCCGCCATTGTCCACATAGTTGGTGGAATCGGTCACCGTGGCCACCTTTTCGCCGTCCCGATACAGATTGTAGGCCACATTTTTGGGGTTATCCCGATCATACTCGTATCCCATCATGCGCCATCCCACATACACACCGCCATTCACGCTCACAGCCACCACGCCCCGGTCCAAATCCTCCATCTGATAGAATCCGTCCGTGGGTGTCGGACAGTCGCCGACATCGGTATCCGTGTCGGTGTCGGTATCTGTATCACTGTCTGTGCCAGTGTCCGTATCCGTGTCACCAGCGCCACAATTGCCCTCTGAAATACCGGGGGCAATCACTTCCAGCACATCTATATTGGCAAGGCCATCCGCAGATGTGGCTTCCAGGCGAATGGTGTTTTCTCCCCGGGAGAGTGATGCCTCCCGGGTCGCCGATTGCCAGCTGGTCCAGTCACCGGTGGCACCGAAATCAACCGTGCCGATGCTATCGCCATTCACCAGCAGTCTGCCGGGCCGCCCCTGCTCCCCGCCATTGGCAAACGTCCACGACAGCGATGCCGATGCGTCCATCTGCGCACGAACAGACCATTCAATCACCACACCTGCCGCGTTGTCGCTGTTAAAATATCCGGTCCCGGAATAGCCGGCATTGGTGGACTCCGACAGCCCATCCATTCTGCAGATACCCGCGTTGTCATCCAGCTCCAGAACAACAGGTTCGGTATCCGTATCTACATCGGTATCCGTATCGCTATCTGCATCGGTATCCGTATCGCTATCCGTATCGCCATCCGTATCGCTGTCGGTATCGCCGTCGGTGTCTGAATCCATATCGCTGTCGGAATCGCTGTCCGTGTCGCTATCCGAATCGGAATCTGTATCGCTGTCGGAATCGCTGTCCCCATCCGACCCACTTGTATCAGTGCCCTCGGGCACCCCACAACCACCCCATAGCGGCAACAGTATCACAAACCCAATCCATATATTTTTCATAGTCGAAAAACTCCTTTCGTCCCCACTTCAGATTGTACAGTTTCGTAGCCCCCATTTGAAAGGTCAAAAGAACCGCATGCGGTCATTCTCGCCCCAATTGGACGATGCAAATACAATTATAAATTTCTTTTCGGCTTCAATTCAACCGGGCGAAAAGTTCAATTCCCTTTGTCGCCATGACGGTATCGTGGTGCACTGAACCGGGATATCCGTTATCTCCCCGCCCGGGCTCATATACTTCTCTGTCAATCGACGCTGGTATTCGTCATTTCAATCGCGCTGCGAGTCCAATGTTCTGCGCAACCATTGCATCCGCAATCACTCTGGCAATGGCTTCGGCTCCCGGAGTATCCAGATGAGTGTGATCATCACAGAAAAATGCGCCGACTTCGCCCGGCGTGCTCGCATCAATATCGCTAGAGCCGGCAGGCAGAGGGCAAAATCCCTTTTCATTGTATAAATCCGCACTCAACTGAGTGAGGTCAATGACGGGTACATTTTTTTCCTGGCCCGCGGCAAATGTTTCGTTGACGAACCCGCGCGTATTATTGGCCGCTGTGCTGCCAGAGCAGCGAATCATGCTCAGGGGCGTAAGGAAAACGGCCTTTGCTCCCCGCGCGTCGGCTTCATCAGCCATAAGGCCCAACTCCCGCTGATACTCGGCGGTGCCCACATGGCGATCGCAGGTGGCAGAGCCGTCGTTGATGCCGAATTGAATCAGCAGGTAATCGCCGGTTTTCATATTGTCCAGCATTTCAGTCCAGTGACTCTGACGCAGGGGTTCGCCGTTGGCGTCCTTCGTGATAACGCATTCGCCATCGCTGCCCATCTCACTGGTCACCTGGTACATCCATTTGCGAATACTGCGTCCGCCAATCGCTCTGTTGACAACGGTGACTGTATCATTAAAAAGTGCGCCAAAGGTCTGTCCCCATCCGATGGGACAGGCACTGCCGTTCGCCACGGTCGAATCGCCCGCAATCCAGACGGTAATCGGTTGGCTCCCGTCGTCTGTTCCCTGTCCAGTATCAGCATCCGTTTCGGTGTCTTCGCCACTATCCGTATCCCCCACATTGTCACAATTTCCAATGGATACGGCCACGCCAGTCACCGACAGAGTATCCAGATTGGCCAACCCGTCTGCAGATGTCGCCACAAGGCGAATCAGATTGTCGCCCACGTTCAGCAAAACCTGCTGGTCCAGAGTCTCCCAGGTGGTCCACTCGCCGGTTGTCCCAAAATCAAAAGACGCCACCTCCTGTCCATTCACCTCCAGCCGCGCGCCCCGGGCCCGGGTGCCGCCATTGGCATATCTCCATTGCAACGTCGCCTCCGCTGCCACCGCCGCGTGCACGGCCCACGTCACTCCAGCGCCGCTCGCATTGTCGCAGTTCAGATATCCGCTCCCCTCAAAACCGGCATTGGTGGCCTCTGTCATCCCATCCACGGTACAGATGGCATTTTCATCATCCAGAACCAACTCATGGGGAGACGTGTCGATGTCGCTGTCCGTATCCGTATCCGTATCACTATCGGTATCGCTATCACTGTCGGTGTCACTATCCGAATCACTGTCCGTGTCCGTATCCGCATCAGTATCGGTATCGCTATCGCTATCACTGTCCGCATCCGAATCCGTGTCACTGTCTGTATCGGAGTCAGTATCGCTGTCACTGTCAGAATCGCTGTCGCTATCTGCATCCGAATCCGCGTCAGTATCCGAATCGCTATCCGCATCACTCTCACCGCCGGACATATCCCCCCCTGCTCCACATCCCAAAGCAAGAAACACTGCCAACAGCATCCATCCACATATCGTCATTTCTTTTTTCATCATTCACTCTTCATCATTTACTTTTCATCATTCACTCGTATCCTCTATTCGTGTCTTCAACACTTATCATTGCGGATTCCAGCCGCCCAGCACCTGCGCGGGATCAGACATCGATGCCGCTTCGGCGTCCGACAGTTGTCTGGAACCCGCTGCCCGGGCGCTCACGTTGATAAAATTGCCCAGGGGATCCACGCTGTGGTACTCGTAAAAACGCAGACCTGAAACATTGCCACCGGTCACCTGCCATCCCCCGGGATCGATATGGCTGCCCATCTCGCAATTGATGTATGCCACGTGGCTGTTCGGAAATCGGTCACTCTCAATTCGGGCGAGTATATCTCCGGTGATTCCCGCATCCGAGGTCAATCTGCAGTTCGAAAATACATACCCCGAGGCACTGCCTTCATTGCGCGACTGCACAATATATCCTTTTCGTCCCACCGTACGGATTTCACAGCCCTCAAAAAACACACTGCCGGTCCCCCAGATGTAATCCACATTGCCCTCAATCAGACAGTTTTCCGCATACACTCTGCCTTGCCAGAGCAGCGTATCCTGAAGGCTTCGAATCGTCGTGTCTTTCACCACACACTGATCACAGCTGAGCAACGCCAGGGCTTCCGCCTGTCCCCCACCCTGAGGTGTCCAGTTTTCAATGGTGAGACGTTCCATCCGAAGTCCATTCAGATGCTCGGTACCCACCAGCGCCCTTGCCCGCGTACCACCATTCAGGTTCTCATTGTTGGTCCCGGCGATAACAGTGCCGTCCCGGCTCTCGCCAACAATTGAAAGATTGTTCTTGTCGGTGAAGTACACCACACCGATATAAGTGCCATTGTGCACCTCAATGGTCGTGCCGTTTGCCGCTGCATCCACAGCCCCCTGGATGGAACACACATCACCATCTCCATTCCAGTCCACCGTTACAGTCGACCCCGACGGTGCGCTCCCGCGCGTTGAAAATGTCCATTCCGCGTTGCCAGTCACCGCCAGCATGCTGCCGTCCGGCGGATGTACCACAGTGCTGTCCACATTCACGTAGTACGTGTGGTTATATTGCAGCGCACCGGAACGGAATGGAAATACGGCTTCATTTCCCACCACGTACGCAGGTCGTGGTTGCAAAAACGTTTTCCCGCCCGCGTTGACCGATATGGTTCCCTGACCCATATCAATGGTCACCACGGGGGTCCCGGTAGCAGCATCGAATATCCGAACCGCACCACTGTTCCCCAGAGATGGCGGCGCATCGAAGACCAGACGAATGACCGGATCCACACAGTTGTTGCTGCTGCCCGGCACCGGATACCGATCACTTTCGATTTCCGTCTCACTGTCTGTACCTGTATCCCCGCCGGTATCGCTACCCGTCTCGCTGCCAGTATCGGTATCGGAATCCGTATCTGTGTCCGTGTCCGTATCTGTGTCCGTATCTGTGTCCGTATCGGAATCCGTATCTGTGTCCGTATCTGTGTCCGTATCTGTATCTGTATCGTTGCCCGCCGTCGCCGTATCGGCTATAGCGGGTTCATCGCTCTCGGAGTCGTCAACCGCGCCATAGTCCGAGTCATCGGACGAAGGCGGGCCGTCGTCCGTATCGCTGTCCCCATCGCTGTCGCTATCGCCATCTGTATCTGTATCCGTGTCCGTGTCTGTATCCGTATCGGCGCCAGAATCATTTCCCCCACTGCCATCCGAACCACAGGCCAGTGCCCCAGAAACCAAAAGAACCAACGCGAATATCAAAACCATATTTTTCATATTTTTCCAGATCCAATCCTGCAAAACGAATGTTATTGGTCTCATCAATTTCGATACGCGGCAAGCCCGAGACCGCGCTCTCCAATGCCGTCCATTACAAAACCCGCCATGATTCTTGCGCCATTTTCCTGAAAATGGGTGCCATCCACACTGCCATCAGCCCTGAGGAAGAAAAAGTCTTCCGGAGTCGGCGAGGGACAGATGGCAATCAGATGATCCACCGTCCTGGTATTCAGATCCGACACGGCCACCCCTTCCGCTTCTCCCAGCTCCCGCATGGCCTGTGCCCATCGCCCCAGGGAGTTACCACCGGTGCAATAAGCGGAATTCCGCGGCGGCGGCGTCACCAGCACCGGTATGGCACCGGCATTCCGCGTCGGTTTAATGTAATATTCCAGCAGATGGGTTTTAAAATCGGTGTCCGGATCGGCATATCGCGGATAGGTAACCCCGTTCACTTCAAATGTGGCGGTGGTATGACTGTCGTTGGTGCCAAACTGAACCAGAAAATAATCCCCCGGTTGAATCACATTCATAATCTCGTCCACCCGACCTTCCATATAGAACCACAACGCCGTACGACCGCCGAGCGCGCGATTATCCACCGTTACCGCATCATTCAGATACTCGTGCAACATTTGCCCCCAGCCCGCCTGATCCCTTGTGCTGGCCGTGTCGGTGTAATTGCACACCGTGGAATCACCGGCGATGTACACATGAATTGGAACGGTGGGATCAATGCTGGTATCCATTCCGGAAGAGGTATCCGTTGTGGAACCGGTGTCCCCGACGTCGCTGTCGGAATCCGAAACATCGCATTGTCCCACTTCCAGACCGGGGCCGGTCATTGTCAGCACATCCAGATTGGGCAACCCTTCGGCCGAATCAGATACCAGCCGAATGTCATTGTCGCCCTTTTCAAAAGATGCGGTCCGGGTATAGTTGTCCCATGTGGTCCATTCTCCGGTGCTGTCAAAAGATACGCGGTCTACCTCATCTCCGTTAATAACCAGATGTCCCGACCGCGCCGCTGCACTACCATTGGCAAACGTCCAGTTCAGCGCCACTTCCCCCGCCGCACTTGCATATACCGACCAGGCAATGCGCATCCCGCTGGCGTTTTCCGTATTGTGATATCCGCTGCCCGAAAATCCGGCATTCGTACTTTCAGCAGCCCCATCCCGAATGCAGAGCCCGGTATCGTCATCCATCGTCAGGGATACCGGTGAGATGTCTGTATCGCTATCCGTGTCCGAGTCCGTGTCCGTATCCGTGTCACTGTCACTGTCACTGTCACTGTCGGAATCCGTATCGGTATCGGTGTCTGAATCCGTGTCGCCACCGCTGTCGCCATCCGTATCCGAATCGGTATCGCTGTCGGTATCACTGTCGCCGTCTATATCGCTATCCGAATCTGAATCGGCATCAGTATCGGAATCACTGTCCGCATCTGAATCCGCATCACTATCTGCATCTCCCGTGGCAGAAGTATCTGTACTCTGGGGTGTCTGACCACAGCCGGCCAGAAACAGCACAATAACAATCAATAAATTCATGGCATTCCGGGTTGATCGACGCAGGCGCCATTGCGCTGCCGAATTCAGGGGAGCGCAATGGTCTCGCTGCGCCATGAATTGAAGATTGATTCGGTCCAATCCCCGCAATTTCATCATTCATTCACCTTCCATGAAAATCCACATTCGCACTACCTGCCCAAACAGTTCCCGATGCAAAGGAAAAGGTTCAACATATGTACAACCGCCCTTACCGGACCGCGACCAGTGGAAGTCGGCGTGAGACTCACCGTCCCGCTTGCAATCCTACACAAAATGTCTCAGTCTTTGTGAAGATAAAAAACACAGGCGGAATAAAATCACCCCCGAATTAGTTGAGCAATCGAACCGAAAAACGGATATCTTCGAATGATTTTACAAAAATTATTGCAGACCTCTGTATCACCCTTCAAAATTGGAATTTCCAGGGGCATCTGCTTCATGGCGATGGCCATTGCACTCATTCCGTGCGCAGCATGTTCCCGCGGAGATTATCAGCAGAAGGAACAGGTCACAAAGGCAGCAGCCGAAAAGAAATCGCTGTCCAAATCCGACGTGGCAGGCCTGATGCCCGGATACAATCTGAAGCAGCCCACCCGCATCGCCAGACTGCCCAAAAGCCTCCGGGAGGCATCCGATGTGACTGCCGTCTCCGCTACCGAAATTGCGATGGTACAGGATGAAAAGGGAATTATTTATCTGTACGATTTTAATGTGGATAAAGTGACTGAGAAATTCAAATTCGGCCCCAAAGGCGATTTCGAAGGAATCGCTCTGGCCAACGACACCATGTATGTCTTGCAGAGCAATGGAACGCTGTACCAAATTGACCATTGGCGGCAGGATACCCACGCTGTTCACACTTCATTGAACCTGCCCACTGCCGACAACGAAGGACTCTGCTTCGATCCGGTTTCCGGCAAATTGCTCATCAGCCCCAAAAGTCAGTGGAAGAAACAGATGGGCGGCGGAAAGCATAAACGACCCATTTTCGCCTTCGACCCCGAAATCGGCAAACTGTCCGGGGAGCCCATATTCGTACTTCACACCGACGACATGATTACCTTTGCCCACACCCATCATCTCACATTACCGGGAAAATGGAGCAAGAAGGGCAATTTCAAAGAGAAGCTGCAGTTCCGTCCGGCCGCTGTCGCCGTTCATCCCGTCACCGGTCACATATTCATTATTTCTGCCAGAGATCGGGTGATGCTGTCATTCGACCGGGAAGGTCAGATTACCGGATTATCGGTTCTTGATGCCGAGCTGTTTCTGCAACCCGAGGGCATGGCGTTCCTCCCGGACGGAACAATGATTGTGGTGAACGAATCACCGAAGAAAAAACCGGGATTGCTGCTTTTCGAGTGGAAGAACTGACCAGTGATCGCTGCCCGGAATCAATCCCGATAAATATGCGATCACGAACCCCTGCGAACAACCCATGTCGCAGGAGGCTTTCGCCAACGGGTTCTGATTGTCCCCGTAACTGGTCTGAAACATTTAGGCGTTTGCAAAATCGCAGTTACATGAAATAATTGTTCAGACCCTGAAGAAAGGCAAAAATGTCCAGGATTTTACCCCACACAAGTAACTTATCAAATGATGATCGACGATTGGAAAAGCGGCATAATGTGGTTGTCAATGTCAACTATTCCCATGGCGACACATACTTATATTCAAAATCAAGCAACCTCTCGGAGATGGGCATCTTCCTCGTAAGTGACACCCCCCTTGACCCCGGCAGTATTATCGAACTGCATTTCGATACCCCCATGGGAACAGCAGCGGTGAAAGTGACAGGTGAGGTGGTCTGGATTGATCCGGGTTCCGCGACCGCCCCCGGTGGCATGGGGATCCGATTTATCAATCTCAACGAAGAAACCACAGCCCGCATCCGCACCATCATCCGAACTATCGCATATATCGACTGAATCGACGACGCGCCTGCCGGACAACTGGCACCCGAGTCAACTCGATGGAACGAGTGAAGCGCTTTTCGCTATCCTGACAGCCGGTCCAACTGTCTGTCTGCAACGGCGAAATCCGCCAATCGCTTCAGAGCGCAGTAACGCATCGCTGCCGTGATATGCCCCCGCAGAATCTCGTAAACGGAAAGGGGTGCACTGGGACTGTATTCGTACATCGCATACCCGAGGTATCTGTTCTCCGCATGGTATGGCATAAACAGATAAACGCTGCCGGCATCTCCCGCGCGAATCATATCCGGTATCATGATACCTGCATCCATCTGCTGGTCCGCCATCGAAACGGTCTCCGTACCGTCCACTGCGCGAAACGCCCATGCCAGCTCCGCATTCTCCGGCATCCGCCACGCTTCCGGAGATATCGCATCATTGAACCACCACAACGCGAAGCTGCGAATTCCCAGTTCGGGCAATCCAGTCGTCAGCGAACGACGTAGCTTGTCGAGGTCAAAGCATTGGATAATACGCTGAGATGTTGTTCGAACCAGCAATGCCGTCTTATCTTCGAGAACATGGGATCGCTTGGCCTGTCCCGCCAGTTGCTCCCGGACAAACGCGCTGGCCTGCTCCAGTAGATTGTTGGCCTCTCCGATTTGGTCCGCCGGTTCAAACAGCGCCCCCACATGCACGGACAACTCCCGGAGCAGCATAAAAATCAGTTGCGCTGTATCGTCACAGAATTGCTCTGCCCGATACATCAGTATGTCCACCTCGTTCAGAAAAATATGGCGGATGATGGGACGCTGAACATCCCAGACCAGACTCCCAACCAGGCTCTCTATCAATTCGCGCAAGGCGGTGTCACCGGGATATCCTTCGGCTGTGCGATTGACGTTTTCTCGCACAATTCGCCACAGATGATTAACCACCCCTTCCTGCGAGATCTCCTCAATGGGCACCTGACTTGTTCTGGATCTCAATACCGTAGTTGAAAAACAGCCGCACGACCGCCGGAATATCGGTTCGGTCGGCAATCGCGCATTCAATATAAAATCGAGTTTGCCCATTTGCGACAGAATATTGTCCACCGCAGCTTCGCCCAGTCGCTCCAATGGCTGACGGATTGTGGCAAGGGACGGGGTGACCAGAGCCGCTTCGACGACATCATCAAATCCAGTGACTGCCACATCCGTGGGAATCAGAACCCCCTGTCTGGCCAGTTCCGTCATGGCGCCAATCGCGGCAAAATCATTTACCGCAACAATTCCATCAAATTCAATATTTTTCTGCAGCAGCTCTCTGGCGGCGCGGGCGCCGGTTTGCTCGCTGAAGCCCCCTTTCTGGACCAACTCGGGACGGAAAGGCAGATTGTTTTTCGCCAGCCCCTTCCGGTATGCCTCAAAGCGCTCCTCCGCTTCATCATTTTCGTCTGGACCGGTGATGAACGCGATACTTCGAAGGTTATGGACGGTGACCAGATGTTCAATGATATCTTCCATGCCACCGGCATTGTCCACCAGAACAGAATGATACCCCGGAACCTTCTCTGCAATACACACCAGTGGCGTATCGCCAAACCGCTTGCACAGCTGTTCCAGATATTGCTTTCCGTGGGCAAGGGCAATCGGTGCAGCGACAATAATGACACCGTCCAAATCGGCGCGGGTCGCAAAATCGATGGCCATTTCATGATGCCTGAAAAGAGGCTGCGCCATTCCTGCATCAAAATGTGCAGTGCCATCCCGGGTTTCTGCCACAAACGCTACCACATCAACATTTCTCTGTTTCGCCTGCGCAACTATCCCTTCGAAGATTCCCGCCTGGTACAGTTCATGCACCGCATCAATCAGTATGCCAATTCTGGTCAGTGGTTCGGTCATAATAAGTTCACATTCCTGCAAGTTCTCAATCTGCCATCGCGTTGCCGTTGTCCCAGAGCCTCTGTTCACAATGTCCCAAGTCAGCTGAATCAATTAAATTAATTAATATAATAGAAAAACGAAATTAATCATTTAATACTTTAGTAATTTACCCGGCATTTGCCCCGAACAGTATATGCTTACTGGAAAATTATCCCGTATTTTCCATTATTTACCGTCTTCACCGTTTTCAACTTCAATTGTCAGTCCTTTTTGCACCTACTCCCGTTTTGTTGTATCTTCGTGCGGTGTTTCGGAATTCAGGTGTATGAATTTTCAGAAACTTCTGCAAATATTGAAAACCGTACTGGCCTCCGGAACCCATCGCATTCAACCGAGGAGGATTGAAACATCATGAAAAAATACAGATATCTGATTGTCGCATTTTTTCTGACCACGCTGGTGACATCCGGATGCAGTGGTGTCAGACACATTGATGTTTCCGCAACACCCATCCATGTCAGAGATCTGGATAGGGTGGCGGAAACGTATGGGAAACGCATCCAGACCGAAGGATTGCTCATTCAATTTGACAAGGGGGATGCGATTCCGGTGGAAATCACTTCGACATTTCCGTTTGCATCCCTCGAATCCGGAGAGAACCGGCTGGTGTTTTCGCAAACCACATTTGTGTATCTGTGCAAAAGAGGCGCATATGTCAGTCCCGACGCCAGAAAATTTGCACCGGTATACGATGGTCGAGCCATTAAAAAACTGTATCCGGTCAAAACAGGCACCTTTGCCATCGGTTTTGCCATGACCCGGGAAGATGGTGCAAAAATGAAGGTGGATGTATCTCTCAAATAATGTACTGAAAAACAGTTCAGCAGGCTTTCTGCCTTGTCACAGTTTTTCCGGTTTTACTTGACGCATATGACGGTTTCGGTTAGACACGCCGCTTGCGGTTTGATGTAAATCGCTATTAACCGGCGCATCATTGCGCCTGATTCAACTCCTTGCTCCAATCATGTGTTGGGGCTGGAACCCATGAGGAGAAATTCATGACTCAAGTATTGCCCAAAGAAAGGGCCCGCGAGTACGAAAGCATCTTCATCCTGAATCCCGATTCTCAGAGCAATGTTATCGATAACATTGCCGGGCGCTGTCAGGATATTATCAGCAGACTCAACGGCAAATTACTTCGCGCAGAAAACTGGGGACGCCGCAAACTGGCGTATCCGGTAAAGAAAAACCAGAAAGGTATTTACATTTATCTGAAGTACCTGGGATACCAGGATCTGGTCCACGAGCTCGAACGCAATTTCCGGGCTATCGATTCCATCATCAAATTCCTTTCGGTGAAAATTGACGAAGACGTCAATCCCGATGCACGGCCGGTGAACGAATCCGACATTTCCTTTGTAAGCACTTTTGTTGAACCCGAAGAAAATGCGCATGCAGTTGTGGATGATGCTGTCGAAGTTGCGGCAGACGCCACGGAGGATGCGGGTACGGAGGAAGAAGACGATGCCGAATCCGCGGACGATGCTGACGGAACTGAAGATGACACCGCTGACGAAGACACCGCTGACGAAGACAGCGCCGATGACGATTCCGATGAGGAAAAAGAGGAATAGGAGACAGTCATGAACGGAAAAAAACAGCGCAAACCAAATCGTCGTCGTCGCGTATGTAAGTTCTGCGCCGACAAAGAGTTTGTTATCGATTATAAAGATCCGCAATCTATCCGATATTTCATGTCAGATCGCGGAAAAATAGTGCCCCGCCGTATATCGGGCACCTGTGCGAAACATCAGAGACAGTTGTGTCAAGCCATCAAGCGCGCGCGAAACATCGCATTGATGCCTTTCACTTCACCCAAATAGGTAAGGAGGTAAATCATGAAAGTAATTTTGAAAGAAGAAGTACCTCATCTGGGTGATTCCGGCGAAATCGTCAACGTAAAACCCGGATACGGTCGAAATTATCTGATCCCTCAGGGCCTGGCTGATTACGCAACGCCGCGCAACATTAAAGAAATGGAGCACAAGCTTCGCGTCATCAAAAAGCAGATTGATGCTGCGAAAGCAGAAGTTGCAGAAGTTAAAGCACGGCTGGAAGAAGTAAGCGTCACTATCGCCAAACCCAGTGGTGACAACGACAAGCTGTTCGGCTCGGTCACGGCGAGTGACATCGAAAAAGCGCTTGCTGCAGAGAATCTGCAAATTGATAAACGTCGCATCATCATCGACGAGCCAATTAAAAGTCTTGGAGATTTCACCGTCAAGGCAAAACTCTTCGGCGGTGAACTCGCTGAATTCAAGGTGTGGGTCGTTAAGCAGTAACCACCACCCTTCCTGACTTTTCCAACACATACAGTCCTGAAGAGGGGGCGTTCGTGTCAGCTTATGAGAATCGTGATCATAGCGAAAAACGGCCGGAAGCCCGGATTCCACCGTATAGTGCGGATGCTGAATCAGCAGTTCTCGGCTGCATTCTCCTCAACAATGAAGCATTGTTTCTGGTACAGAACTCGCTGGACGAAGACGATTTTTACGTTGAGGCGCACCGCCGTATATACGGGGCCATCTGTGAGCTGTCGAGGCGGGGATTGCCGGTGGACCACGTCACGCTGGGCAACGAGCTGAGTCAGAAAGGTGACCTGGAAAAAATTGGCGGTCCCATGGCACTCAACAATCTGACGGACAACGTAGCGACCGTTAAAAATGTTGAGTACTATGCCAAAATCGTTACCCAGAAAGCGCTGGTCCGACGAATGATCTACGCGGCGCAGCAAGTTGCCGCTGAAGGATTCGGAGACATTGACGATGCCGACGAGTTTCTCGATGGCGCGGAAAAGGCCATCTTTGAAGCCGCGAAGAAACGGGTTGGCGAGAGCTATTCACCTATTTCCGGGGTTCTCAAGGAAGCATTCGAAAACCTGGAACTGGCCGCCCAGCATTCCGGCGAGATCACCGGTCTGACCACGGGTTTCGCCGAACTGGATAGAATGACTGCCGGGTTGCAGGCCACCGACCTGATTATTCTGGCGGGACGCCCGGCAATGGGAAAAACGTCATTTGCGTTGAACATGGCGTACAACGCGGCGGCCAGAACCGGCAGACCCGCGATTATCTTTTCGCTGGAAATGTCAAAGGAGCAGTTGGTTCGCCGTATGCTCTCGTCGGAGGGTCGGGTGGACGCCAACAAAATCCGATCCCCCAATAAGCTGGATGCCGGCGATTGGCGCCGACTCACGGATACTGCCGGGATTCTGCACAAGGTGCCCATTTATCTCGATGACTCTGCGCCGATGACCCCCATCGAAATTCGGGCCAAAGCGCGGAGACTCAAGGCCAGCCGGGGACTGGGACTGATTGTAATCGACTATCTTCAGCTGATGCAGGGTAGCGGCAAACGGCAGTCAAATCGCGAACAGGAAATTTCGGAGATTTCCAGAACCCTGAAGATGCTTGCCAAGGAAGTGAATGTTCCCATCATTGCGCTTTCCCAGCTGAACCGGGGTCTCGAAAGCCGCCCGGACAAGCGGCCGATGATGAGCGACCTGCGTGAATCCGGCGCCATCGAACAGGACGCAGATATCATCATGTTCGTGTATCGGGACGAAGTATATCACGAGGATACGGACGATAGAGGCATTGCCGAAATCATCATTGCCAAACAGCGCTCCGGTCCAACAGGAATATGCAAATTGGCATTCCAGGGGCAATACACCCGATTTGAAAATCTGGCCCACGACGGGCCACCGGAGGGTGTTGGCAACGAGCCCCCACCATTCGCGGATGGTGAAGGCGACTACTGACCGCCTCGGCAACTCGGATTTCCACAGCCGAACACGTAACCTATTTGAAACACTGAAAAATCAGGAACTTTCCGCAAAGGAAATCCGTCTGGAGAGTGACACAGCACGGGCGGTGCACTTGTATGGAACAGCCTCGAAACCCCGAAAATGTCCACATGAATCTGGCAGCCAGACACTTGCAACTGGCATTTTAGTACTTAAATACTGAAATAGGTTTACAACGCTCCAGGCGCCACATCGCAGTGAAACAACTGATTCCTGCGGAGGCTGCCACAGAGAGGGGGAAAATATGAACGCAATTGCAAATAACGAAAAAACAAAACAGATCATTACTTTGCTCGGTCGGTTGGGACTATCGGCAATTTTTCTGATGAGCGCCATGGGAAAAATGGCGGATTTCAGTGGAACTGCAGCGTATATGGCATCTGCCGGAATGCCGTTCACCACATTCTTTTTGCTGGGAGCTATTCTCCTCGAGCTGGGAGGTGGGTTATCGCTGCTGTTGGGCTATCAGGTCCGATGGGGAGTTGTGGCGCTACTGGTGTTTCTCATTCCGGCGACACTGATCTTTCACGCCTTCTGGACAGTGCCGCCAGAGATGCAACAGATGCAGATGATTAACTTCATGAAAAATCTCGCTATTGGTGGTGCCCTGTTGCTGACATTCGTTCATGGTGCCGGACCGCTCAGCATTGATGCCCGGGTCCTGAAAGCGCACCGGGTCGGCGCCTGAAACCCGTTACACCTGAACGCGCTCTTCCGCGCCGTCGTTCAGGATGTCTGCGTACCGGGCCAGCCGGGGGTCAACAATATCCGAACAGAAGGTATCCACCTGTTCCACGCTCAAACCGATAAAGCGGGCGGGCTCCCCGGCAATGGCCAGCAATTCCTCTGCAGATAATGGAATCCGTTCGTCCGCCGCCAACCGTTCAATCAAATCATTGGGGCGCCCTTCTTCTTTGACCAGTCTGGCTGCTTCAACAGAATGATCCCGCACTACCTCGTGGGCCACCTGACGGCTGGCTCCCTTTTCCACCGAAGCCATCAGAATTTCCTCTGTGGCCAGAAATGGCAGCTCCACCTTCATCCGGTTGTTGATTGCGGCGGTATTGGCAATGAGTCCACCCCCAACATTGATCAGCAGCCCGAGCACCGCGTCCGCCAATAAAAAGGCCTGCGGAATATCCATCCGTCGTATCGCCGAGTCATCCAGTGTGCGTTCCAACCACTGATTGGCGTGGGTGGCGTGAAAATTGACTGGCAGATTCATCAGCTTTCGCGCCAGAGAACACATCCGCTCCGATCGCATGGGATTTCTCTTGTACGCCATTGCCGAAGACCCCACCTGCTTTTTTTCAAACGGTTCATCCAGCTCCTTGAGCCCGGACAGCAACCGGATATTGGTTCCCACCCAATGGGCGCTGGCGCCGATACCGGCAAGAACCTCCACAATTTTTGTATCGAGTTTGCGGGGGTACGTCTGACCGGTCACCGCAAACGAGCGGTCGAATCCGAGCTTCTCCGAGACCATGCGGTCCAGTTTCAGAACTTTTTCCCGGTCACCACCAAAGAGTTTCAGAAATGTGGCCTGGGTGCCGGTGGTCCCCTTGGCGCCCCGCGCGAATATCTGAGTTTCCACCCACTCGAGTGCGTCCAGGTCCATCAATAAATCCTGAATGGCCAGCGTGAATCGTTTACCCATTGTGGTCGGCTGGGCAACCTGAAAGTGAGTTGCCCCGAGGACGGGTACAGATTTCAGTCGTTTGACCGTTTCAGTGAGTTGGGCAATGGCTTTTACAAGATCTTTTTTTATGAATGCCAGCGCGTCACGCTGAATGGACAAATCGGTATTGCATACCACATACTGGCTGGTTGCCCCGAGGTGGATAATGCCCGCGGCTTTTTTTGCTTGTCCGCCGTAAGCGTAAACATGGGCCATTACATCGTGCCGGAGCTCTTTTTCTTTCTGTGCTGCCGTCTCATAATCGATTTCAACGGCATTGGCTTTCATATCTGCCAGTGCTTCCTCAGAAACAATATCCGTCAGTCCCAACTCGCGCTGGGATTCGGCCAGAGCAATCCAGCACTTTTTCCAGGTGCGGAACCTGTGATCCGGACTGAACAGTTGCTGCATATGTTTGCTGGTATAGCGACTGACCAGCGGCTCCGTATATAAATCAGTTCCCATCGAAAACTCCTTGCAGATATTCGCTGACCCGGTCTCCGGGTCTGTTCTCTATTAGTAAATCATGACCGGGTTGTCGAGAGGTGGATTGACGTCCTGTCCATTTTTCCTCAAAGTGCGTGTGGTTGACCAATGATCTGGACTCAGGTCTGTACAGTGAGACTGTTTTCCGGTAGTGTTGATATCGACTCTGTGAACCATTTGATAAATGCTCACATTTATTTGATAAATGTTCACATTTATTTCTGGAACCAAACAAGCATCAGACGGAGCCTTAACGTGAAACAATATTTTTATCTTAGTCTTTGCACAGTCTTTATTTTCGCGTGTTCGAGCAATCCCCAATCCCCCACCAGCCTCAGAAGATGTGAGGAGGGAGATTATCGTTGCAACGGTAATTCCCTGATGGAATGCGTGTCCGATGAGTGGGTAACCTCGGAGGACTGTTCGGATGAATCGCTTAATTGTGGTGTCTTCTCCGGAAATTGGGGATGCTTCGAAGAGGTTGAATACAGCGACAGCGATTCTGATTCCGACAGTGATTCGGACAGTGACAGCGATTCTGATTCGGATGGAGACAGTGATTCGGACTCCGACAGCGATTCGGACAGCGACTCTGATTCGGATGGCGACAGCGATTCAGACGCAGACAGCGATTCGGACTCGGACGCGGACAGTGATTCGGACTCGGATAGCGATGGGGATACCGAGACGGAATATGTACCCCCTGTGGATTATCCCTTCACCCAGCTCGTTGGACTGGATCGGGTAAAGAAGGACTGGACTCCGGCACTGAACAGCACCTGGGGAGGCCTGAAGACCAGAAATATTGATCCGTACGCTGTTCCACTCGTACATCGTCCCAAATCCGAGGAACCCCATGATGCGGTTTCGGAAGGCGTTGGATATGGCATGCTGGTGGCGCTGTACTCCAATGACCAGAGTTACTTCAATAAAATCTGGGGGGCTGCCGAAGATCACATGTGGCAGGGATGGCTTTATAATTGGCGCTGCGATAGAGACGGCAACGTGATTGGTGAAAATGCCGCAACCGATGCGGACGAAGACATTGCCATGGCGTTGATTTTCGCCGATCATCTTGTCAAACAGGGCATCTGGTCGGACCATAACCACAACGGCACAAGCTACTACGATAGAGCGCAATCCATCGTGAAGTCGATTTGGGACAATATGATTCACGACGGAAAATATGTGGTGCCAGGCAATGAATTCGGCAGCGCCGAGAGCCTGAATCCCGGATATTTCGCCCCGGCATGGTATCGTATATTTGATGATTTTGACGAGTGGGACGACCACAATTGGAGTGCAGTGATAAACCAGTGCTACGATAGCATCGAGGCCAACCCCGGTTATGATAAAGGACTGCTGCCGGACTGGATGAACGCCTGGGGCGGCCTGTTGCCAGATGGCCCCGGATACAACGCTTACGATAATGGTCAGTCCATGTTCAAAGACGCAATTCGTGTGTACTGGCGTATTGCGGTGGATGCTCTCTGGTTCAACGAACCCCGAGCGAAGACCTTTTTGAAAAACGCCATGAAATTCATCGAAGGCAAGGCGCAGAGTGAGGGGTCAGATGACCATGAAAATTCCCCGGCTCATCTGGCCAATTTCTATAAACTGAACGGAGATCAGGTGCCCAAATCAGACATCTGGGAAGATCTGGCCGGCGGTAGTATCAGTCGTTCCAGAAACGAACACAGCCACTTGACCATCGGCATGTGGGCCGCTGCCGCCATGGGAGCTGGAAATATGGAAGCAGCAGAGGCATTCAGTCGAGAGCTGGCCACGTTCTACGAAGGTGGGGATACGTGGGGATTGGAAGTTGATCCCAGCGGCAACAACGAAGATCTTGAACACAATGAGTTATATTTCGACCAATTTCTCGCCTGGTTCGGCGCCATCATCCTCAACGGAAACTTCTGCAACCTCAAAGAATGCGTGAACTGACTTCCCTATTCCCCCCGATTCCTTCACCACCTGAACGCATCCGACACCCTGCCAATCAACTGTGAATGTATTGTTGCACTATCGAACAAAAGGCGCTTCACTAATTGCCCGTACCAGTTTCCTGTCTCGGGTTGTGAGACACCCGCGTACGGCAGATAACGGTGAATCAATGACGCACTGAGTCTGTTCGCAATTGGCGAGTGGAGAGCACGGACTGAAGTGCTATTCTTCTTTTATATCAGCGAGGATGGCGGCCTGCATGGCCATGGCAAAGGGCATGGTAATCAGGGTACCGATGACGATGATGCCACCAAGGCCACTGATAACGGAAGCGATAAAAAACGCAATCAACAGCTGCACATACGCCTGGGTATTGGATTTGGCAAACGCTATCAGCGAGTTGAATTTCATGCTCGCCCACTTGACGTCCTTTTCAACACACAGATATGTCACAGCCGGCGTCGCCGCAAATATCGCAAGCCCCAGTGCGAGATTCACCAGTGGAGAGAGAAAGAACAGAAACGGAAGAATGAACGTGATAATCCCAAGCACAATGTTTACAGCCACATACGCACCGATAGCAGGCAACCACGCGAGCAGCAGTTTTACGCCATCGCCAATGTAGGACAAATTGGCCGGGGGCAGCTCTTCCACTCCCTGCTTACGGTTATTGTAGATGGCTATCATCCACCCAAGCAGATTCAGCACTCCGGCAATCGGAATAATGGTGATGAGACCGATGATCAGACATTTGACAATCCACCCGGAATCCTTCATGGGAGCATTGATAAGCGCACCAAGATCCATGGTGAACGAAAAGCCGCCCACTTCAGCGGCATCATCCGCCCATGCACTGGCAGAGCTGGTCTCAACCGCATCAGAGGATGTCGCGGCCGCCGGTTCGGCCACAGCTGGTTCAGCTGCCGTGGCGGGAGCAGATGACGGTTCCGCTACCTCTGCCGCCCCTGAATTGGTTTCGGCTTCGGGCACAGATTCGGGTTCCTCTGCGACCGGTGCGGCATTCCGGGGCGTGCTTGCTACCGGTGACTCCATGGCATATGGCGGTGGCGCGGGTTCGGTCACGGCCGTTGCTGCAGCACCGGCTGGTGGAATATTCGCCGACGCGGGCAATGGCGGCGGAACAGTGCCCTTGACCGATGCCATGACATCCGGCGATGGCGGTGGTACAGATCCGCGCGGCACTGCTGAACCGGTTGGTTTCGCGGGAGGTGGTACCGATGATACCGGCGCCATCATCGCGGGCTGTCCAAGGACCGTCCGGGTTGACGACAACGCCGGTTTTACGGGTGCCTGCATGACTGTTTTTGAGCTCAGCACATGAACCGCTTTCAGGATAATCTTACACTCGCCGATTCGGATTCCCGTACCCGCAATCATCTGGAGTGGTCCCTTGAGCCGGGTGCCGTCGATAGCGTACGACCCGTTGGTGGATCCCTGATCGGTGTATACAATGCGCGCACCGCTCACTTTCAGCTCACCATGGCGGCCGGAAACCATCGGGCTCTTCAATACAATATCACCGGTATCGCGCCCAATGATGAACGAACCGTCTTCCAGCTGCTTCAGTTCAGTGCGGCCGTCCGCATAATGAATTTCCACTGTCACTCTTTTCATTCCGGAACTCTTCATAGCCTATCCTATCCGTTTCGTTGAGGTCATTCAAATCGCTGTATTATTCACAATTAGCGAGGTTTTTAAAAGATGGCAACAAACGATTTATTTTTTTGCAAAAGGCGATAAAACCCGATTACAAACGATAATTTCAAATATTTTCCAGTCCGGACAAACCGGCATCCCCTCATCCCATCAGACCAATTCAACTCAGGGAATCGGATTGGGAAAAACGTATGCCACACCAAGCAGCATTCTGCCCTCTGCCAGATGACCTGCTTCAAAAGTGTAAAACCAGTCCTGATTTTCTTCTTTTATGGTTACCCGTTCGTTGTACGCTTCAGGCCAGGTCAGATTGTACGCCAACCGTAAATCCAGCGTCACTTCGAAACGCCCGGCGGAAAATGCCATCGCAACATCCCAGACCAGTGCCACATCATTCCGATTCTCAGCGAACAACTGAGACTTGCGCGGCGTCAATCCTTCTTCCGGAATGTTTTCCTCGCCTTCAATCACTTCGAGCTCCGCTCTGGAACTCACACCGATGCGAAACTCCGGTCCGAATCCAACACCGAATCGCGTGTTGCCACTGATAAAGTTCGCTTTCAACAGGACGGGAATTTTCAACACCCGGTATTTCAGAATATAATCCACCTTTACTCCCCCACTGGTCATGGCTTTCCAATTTTTATTGGCATCAAACAGCAAGCCTGTCTCAATGGCGAAATGCTGTCCAAAAAACCGCGCCTCTCCAAAAATACCGCCACCGCCACCGGTACCACCAGTCTCCGTGTAAAAAGGATATTGATTCTCATCGTCCGATAAATCCGCCGCATAGGGCCCCAACCCATCCGCCTCCTTTATATGATTACCGCCAATCGCCCCCTTTATCCCAATACTTCCAATAATTTTCGGGGTCTCCGCCAGCGCTGCGGTTACGAAAAACAAAATACAGACAAACAATCCAACGGAAAAAATCGGTGCCCAGCCGTTATTATTTCGACAATTGAACAAATATGTTTCCTTCTGCATTTGATTCACAACAAAAAACGCGTTTTAAAAAGTACAATCAATGTAATGGATAACCGGGATGACAACAACCGGAAATAATTCTGCAATACCATGCAATGCGCCAGGGGCGGACGGGGCCACGGACACAAACGCAGCTACGAGATGTCCACCCGTATCACGTCGCCGGGCGGAGCCCCCAGAAACCGGGTGGCAACATCGGAAAAACTCTGGGGTAAATCGGTGGCGAAACATTGCAACTCTCCGGCAGTGCCGTGGGCTCGTCGCAATCTATACCGGTCCAGGGATTCGGCGACTTCCATCGCCATGGCACTGGCGGAATTCACCACCTCGGCCCGGCTCCCCATGGCAGAGAGCTCCGCTTCAATGACCGGCTGTAAAATGGGATAATGAGTACATCCCAGCAGCAATACATCAATCTGCGAATCCACCAGGGGGCGGATATATCTCTGAACGGCCAATTTCGGCACTTCACCGGATATCCACCCTTCTTCCACCAGGGGAACCAGCAACGGCGCTGGATTCTGAAAAACCGACGCATCCGGCCGCAACGCTCTGATCTCCCGGGGATATGCACCGCTCCCAACCGTTCCCGCAGTACCAATAACACCCAGTCGACGATGTTCCGGGTCCTGAAGCGCCACCCGGGCACCGGCGCGGATGACCCCGAGCACCGGAATATCCAACCGCTCGGTCAATGAACCGATAGCCACCGCAGAGGCGGTATTGCAGGCCACCACCAGCATTTTCAATCCCCGTTGCACCAGAAAATCAGCGCAATTCCAGGCGTAGCGTTCAACGGTCCGGGGCGATCTGGTCCCGTACGGCACGCGCGCGTTGTCACCAAGATACAGTATATGTTCATGGGGCAGAGCGTGCTGCATCGCCTTGACCACCGTCAATCCCCCCAATCCCGAATCGAACACCCCGATGGGCAGATCATTGCGATCAATCACTTGCGTCTCCTGAAGTGTTGCGCCCGTGAAATGCCACGATAGCCGCAGTCATCACATCCTTCAACGCCACATCATGGGATGTGGCCAGCCGCCTGCAATCTTCAAACTCCGGTGAAACCGTCTGTGCGCCGCTGTCGTCGGTCGACACCTTCAGGCGAATTTTTCCAAATTCCGTTTCCGCCGTCACCATATCCCGCCGCATCTCCATGCGACCCACATCGTAGTGGCGCAATCCAATGGTGGTGGTTTCCCGCATCAGCAAACGCCCCATCCGTTCCCGGTCATCCCGTCGGCACAGCACCGACATTTTCGTGGCAGGCCGGCCCTTTTTCATCTGAATCGGCGTCATCCACACATCGAGCGCCCCATGCTCAAAAAGTCGCGATAAGGCATGGGCCGCCATCTCGCCGGTCATATCGTCAATGTTGGCCTCGAGCACCGTGCAATTCCCCGCGGAGTGCTCCCGGCTGGCACCACCAACCCCGGTTACTTCACCCAGCACCGCCCGAAGTACCCCCGGCCGCTGGGGAAGGTCCCGACTTCCCGCACCGAATCCGCTTCGGATGGGACGCATCGCGGGCAGTGGACCAAAATGCGTGGCCAGCGCCTTCACTATCGCAGCTCCGGTGGGTGTGGTCAGTTCAGCGGGAATATCGGTACCTTCCACGGGAACCCCTTCGAGAATCTTCAATGTGGCCGGTGCGGGCAGCGGCAATACGCCATGCTGAGAATTGACGAACCCGGTTCCCAGCGGAACGGTTCGGCACATCAGTTGGGCATCGAGAAAATGAACCCCCACCGCAGCACCGACAATATCAATAATGGAGTCCACAGCGCCCACTTCGTGAAAATGCACCTTTTCAATGGTGGTACCGTGCACCCTGGCTTCCGCATCGGCGAGGACTTCAAAAATGCCGATACTCATCTCTTTCACCCGGGCAGGAAAGGACGCCCCATTTATCATGTCCCGAATGTGGGAAAAATGCCGATGGGGTTGGGCGCCCTCATCCACATCCACAAAAAAACGACTCACATGAAACGGGCCCCGCATTTCTTTTTCATGTCGCAACCGATACCCGGAAAGCGGCAACGCGGCAGCAGCTTTTTCGATTTCAGAAAACGGTACACCCACGTCAATGAGTGCAGACACAATCATATCTCCGGAGAGGCCGCTGAAACAGTCCAGATAGACCGCACGCGGCATAGAGGATTCAATCATTCAACTATCCCTCAGACCAATGCGATTCATCAACGCCGCCGCATAGCCGGCGCCGAATCCGTTGTTGATGTTCACTACCGTAACGCCCGATGCACAACTGCTGAGCATGCCCAGAAGCGCGGTCACGCCACCGAATGCAACGCCATACCCCACCGATGTGGGCACTGCAATAACCGGTGCGGACACCAGCCCCCCCACCACCGATGGCAACGCCCCTTCCATTCCCGCCACCACAATCAGCACCGAAGCGTTTCGCAAATCATCCAGCCGATGAAGCAGACGGTGCACCCCCGCGACCCCCACATCGCATATCAGCACCACATCATTTCCCGCCAGTTTCGCCGTCAGCCAGGCCTCTTTGGCCACCGGAATATCCGATGTCCCGGCAGTGACCACCACAATCCGGCCCGCCCCACGAATGGGCGCATCCGGCTGTGCCAGATACAGACAGCGGGCTTCATCATCGTATTGCAGTTGCGGCAGTGTTTCCTGGACCGCCAGCGCCTTCTCCCTGTCCACCCGTGTGGCCAGTATCTGCTGAGAGTGTTGCAGCATTTCGGTAATGATACCCGTCAGTTGGTTTACGCTTTTATTTTCGCCGAAAACCACTTCGGGAAATCCGGTCCGAAGCTCCCGATGGTGGTCGACCACGGTGTGGCCCAGGTCGGCAAACGGCAACTTTTCAAGAACCGTTCTGGCATTTTCGATGGAGATGTCTCCGGACTGGACCTGCAACAGCAACTCTGTAATTTTTTCAGGTTTCATAGTTGGAGTACGTATCACAGGAATAATGACATTTGGAGAAATTTGTCACCGTAAAAAAGATACGCCACTAGATTCTTTTTTGCCCGTTTGCTGCAATATGGGTTGCCTTCCGGTTTGAACGGACGGTATGATGCCCGGCGATGAAAACCCCTGAGGAGAAAAACGCGTTGGCCGCGGAAGCCATGCCGAGAGTCGAAAAAATCATCCGGCATATGGCCAGAAAGTTCGGTTCAGATGTAGATATTGATGAAATCCGATCATTCGCCTTCGACGGTCTGGCGCAGGCCATTGAGCGGTTTGATGCGTCCCAGAATGTCCGTATCGGTGCGTTTGCCGCCAAACGGGTGGAAGGCCAAATCATTGATGGGCTTACCCGGAATAAAATGCTGCCGCGCAGACTCATCCGGCAAATCGCCTTTCTCCGTAAATCCAGAGAGATGCTGGAATATGAGCAGCAGAGTCCGCCCCCCCAGGATAAAGTGGAGGCCGTTCATCGGTTGGCGGACCGTCTGAAAGATCTGGCATGTGCGTATGTCACCAGCTGCAGTTCGGACGAGAATCAGCAGATTGAGTGTAAATCCATTCCCGATTCCGAGGATGTGACTGCGCGAAAGGAATACTACGGGCGCCTGCGCGCTGCCATTGCCGTTCTTCCCCCCAAACGGCAGGTCCTGGTTCAGAAATATTTCTACGAAGATTTGACCCTGGAGGAAGTGGCCGGGCACCTCGGTAAAAGTCGCTCCTGGGCCAGTCGGAATCTGCAAACGGCGCTGGCGACCATGCGGGAACTTTTCCCCCAATCCCCATAAACACCAGAATCGCTTATCGGTTTTTCAACCCGTTGCGACACCCGCATCTCCATCCGGGTCTCTTTTATGCATGAACAAACACATTTTGCGGGTAAATTATCTTAAACCCGAAAAGAAGAGGTCAACCATGAAATATATTGTCAGTTCGGACAAAAAATTTGAAAACGCCGTCAACGCACTTCGCGAGATCGTGCCCGCCCATAAGTTCGGCATTCTGCATGTTCACGACATTAAAGAAACGCTCAATAACAAAGGTGTTGCGTTTGAAAAAGAGGTCAGCGTGTTCGAAGTGTGCAATCCCCAGAAGGCATCTGCCGTACTGAACGCAGACATGAGCCTGAACATGGTGTTGCCATGCCGGATTTCGGTGTGGGAAGACACCGACGGCGTTAAAATCGGCACCATCCTGCCCACTGCGCTGCTCAGCAGTCTCAACGATTCGCCGGAACTGCGCAGTGCGGCCGAAGAAGTGGAAAAAGCACTCATTGCCATTATTGACGAATCCAGGTAGCGGCATTCGAAAGCGTGCTGAATTTGCACCGTGATTCCACGGGGACATCATCCCTCGTCATCGTCTTTCAGGTATCCGACAGGAAAGAAGCATCACCCAATTGCGACAACCACTGCACAGTGTATATACTCTGATAAAGAAACAGATGATGAACACACGAACCACGGGAGTTGTATATGCCACTGAAGGAAATAAAGAAAAACATGGGAGAGCTCAGCGAGCGCCTGAGTGAAATCCCCGCCGACACGCGCAAACTGGAACAGGCCATTGAAACCGCAAAGGAAGATATTGAAAGCTACACCCCCGATGCCATGAAAGACTTTGCAGCCTTTCTCAAATCCGAAACCGAAGCCCTGGAAGCCGAACATCCCGACCTCACCGACTTCGTCAATCGCATCATGGTCACCCTCAGCAACATCGGCATCTGAATATCCCGCCATGCACTGAACACTATTTCCAGAACCGCGAACGACAATTTCCACCTCGTATTTCTCGTGTATACTGTTGATATCATCATTAAAAAGGAGATGGCGATGCGTGAGACAATACGGAGAGAGTGGGCATTGCTGATGCTGATTGGTCTGAGTTGTGGATGCGGGTCGGGCAACTCAGCAGGGGAACCGGCGGATACGGCAGACACGGCCACTGTAAGTGATCAGGAGACCGCCAGCGCTACGGGAACGGACACGCTGACCGTTTCATCAGACACGGCTGATTCGGATTCCCGGATTGACACGGTCCCGGACACTGCGTGCATTCCCCGATGCAGCGGAAAAATGTGTGGGGACGACGGCTGTGGCGGCAGTTGTGGCACTTGTGCTGAAAACGGCAACTGCAATGGCGGTGTGTGCGATGCCACCTGCCAACCGGGGTGCACCACGGTCACTGATTGTGCCCAGGGATGTTACGATTTGGGAGACTGCACGGGAACCGCCGACATGGCGTTGCATGCCAATGTGGAAACCATCGGGGTATACCTGCCATGGATGAGTCAGGATACCAGCCTGTTTTATCGGGAAGCGGGCGCTGCCATGTGGCAAAAGGGGCATTCGTGCAGTCTGCTCCCCAACGGAACGATGGCCGGGTCCATTTTTTATCTGAAACCGGATACTGAATATGAAGTGATGCTCTCCCGGAATCTGGCCTGCGCTTCTGTCCGCACACTCCCCATCACTCCGGTGCATACCACCTCGAACACATTGTATGTGAGCACCACCACCCGGCAGGGCGCAGACTGCTCAGCGGGCAACCCGTGCAGCACCATTTCCCGGGCGCTGTCAATGGCGACCCCCGGCACCGATATTCATGTGGGCGCCGGTGTATATCACGAGCAGGTGGACATCACCGCATCCGGCGCAGAGGGGCAATATATTCGCATCATCGGTGAGGAAGGCGCCATTCTGGACGGTACATCGCCACTGGCCCGGACACGCCAATGGACGCAAGTTTCTCCTGGCATCTACAGTACACCGTGGGATGGAAATCCGTCGTATCTGACCAGGGATGGTATCCGCCAGTATCACTTCATAACGATGGCGGGACTGGAAGCCGGACTGGGGGATGATGACTTTCCCATTGATGAAGGCTGGTTTGTGGAAAATGGCATGCTGGTGGTACGCAGTGCCGATGCACCTTCCGGCCACCTGTATGAAATATCTGATCTCGTTGCCGGTTTCGCACTGAACGGCGCGTCCTGGATTTGGATTGAGGGATTTGAAATTCGCTACTTCGGTGAATCGGAATATCCCAAGGGGATTGACATTCGCGGCAGTGATCACGTGGTGGTTCTGAACAACCGCATTCACGGCACCGCATCGCCTTTGTGGGTCCGGGTGGGTGCCAACGATGTTCGCATCGAAAACAACGTGATATACCAGACGGCGGTTCATACCTGGCCATGGGCGGCGGTAAAGGGCACCGACCATGAGAATACGGCAATCAATCTGGCCGGCGGTGAAGGCGCCATTGTGGCGGGCAATCAGATTTTCAACATTTTCAACGGTATTGGCAGCGGCAGTTTTGACGACGACATCAACCCGGACATTGCCTTCGATGTGGACGTGTACAACAACCGACTGCGAAACGTGAACGATGACGGTCTGGAGCCGGAAGGAGCATGTATCAACAATCGATTCCGCAACAATATGGTGGACACGGTGCACAATGGCGTGTCACTGGCACCGATTACCTTCGGTCCCACCTGGGTGATTGGCAACCGGTTCACCGATTACGATGAAAGCGGATTCAAAGTATCGAACGATTCCAGTGGCGAGGTGCTGCTTTATCACAACACCTGCTTCACGGATCGCCCGGAACAGAACGGCATGAACGTGTCGGGGTATTTCGAAAACATGACATTTTATAACAACATCATACGCGGCACAAAGTACGCTGTGGAGATGTCGCAAACCGTTGGATTGAATCAGGTGGACTACAACAATTTTTTCACCACCCGCACCGACGGTCCGGCCATCAAGTGGAATGATGTACGCTATGACACGGTGGTCGACTGGTGCAGCGAAACCGGGATGCAATGTCACGGCACCGGTGGCGATCCGGGCATTACAGGCAACAACGCTTTCGCCCTCACTGCCCGGAGCACAAACATCGATGCGGGAATCGCGATTCCCGGTATCAACGACAACTTCAGTGGAAGCGCCCCGGACATCGGTTTTCTGGAATTCGGACGCACCGAAATACCACCCCTGGAAATTTCGAAATAAACAAATCAGTCGCAGTTGACTGCGCGGAAAGAATACGAGATGGAAGTGCCAACTCCGGATACGGAGATTTCGTAAGTAGTGTTCGCCATCATGCCCCATCCGTCAGGAACAATGGAAATGGCATATCCGGATCCGTACCCCGAAGCGAGGTTCATTACAGTGACCGGTACATCGTTGCCGTTGGCCGTAACCGTCACGGACGCATTGTTCAGATTGATGTTGTCGCTCTGAATGGACCATCCCGTATCGTCCATGCTCTGCCACCGATCTGAATTCGCCTCCATAGGAAACACCCCGGGCGATGGCCAGGCCGTCCATTCCGCACCGGCGTTGCCCGACCCCTGCAGTGTCCACATGCACGACGCGCCACTCCCGGACGAACCCAACCCCACCGGTCCCAGACTGTTGGACAGAATCCATCTCCGGTGCCCGAGGGTGGTGTTGTTGCCCGCATCGATCATATAGCTGTCCACCGACACAACTCCGGGGCTGCTGGAAATATTGCTCGACCCGGCTGCATCCGCCCCATCCGCTGAATAGCATGCCCAATCCGTTGATGGTGAATGGGAGAGGTTTCCCTCAGCGGTCATCATCAGCGCGCAGGCCTGGGCTCCGGCATTTCGCTGCGGGTCGGTTTCCACCGGCGGGAGATTGGCTAAAAAGCGATACAGGTTGAGCACCCGCAGGGCATTGGCTCTACCGGTTTCGGAAATATCTCCCGGGTCGCACGCGGACACGCTGCCGCTCCACTCACCTTCATCCAGATCTGCGCGGTCGCTGTTCCATCTGGCACAGACTGTCGCCACATCGACATCCGAATCGGCATCGGTGTCCGTATCGCTGTCTGTATCCGAGTCCGAGTCCGTATCCAAGTCCGTGTCCGTATCTGTATCTGTGTCCGTATCCGTGTCCGTGTCCGTGTCCGTGTCTGTGTCTGTGTCCGTGTCTGTGTCTGTGTCTGTGTCCGTGTCTGTGTCCGTGTCCGTATCCGTGTCCGTGTCCGTGTCTGTGTCTGTGTCCGTATCCGTGTCCATGTCCGTATCCGTGTCCGTAGCCGTGTCCGTAGCCGTGTCCGTGTCCGTGGTGGATGCGGTGGATGACTCAGTGGAACACGCAGTCAACATCACCGCCACAGTGAATGTCACATACAACCACAGCATGATCGCCATTCGCATAGTGTCCGTCCTTTCCCATAAAAATCACGTGAATCAACCATACCAGAAGTATACCCGGAACACGGAAACGTGCATATATCAGGGGAAAAGGCCAGAAAATAAACATCGGAAGTCGACAGCAAATCCACTTTCCATTAGTACGGGTTCAGTTGCCGCCTCTGGCGGGCTCTGTCCAGAATGTATTCGATTTGCGCGACCACAGAACCGGGTCTGGAACGCGTACTGAGCGCATCTTTCCAAAGAAATTGCAATACATGTCGTCATGCCAGCCCGCGGGGAACCAAAAGAAAAAACTGGATTCCCTCCTTCACGGACTGACGTATTTTCAATAGGTATACTCAAAGTGTACTGAATTGATGCTCTCTTATTCAGACGAGATCTGCATGTCCGTTATTGGCGCGAAAGCGGAATTCCAGATAGCGCGTCACTGACCATTGCATCTTCGTCCCCACGGAGATAATGATGAATTATTCCGTTTTCGGCTTGTGAAGGATTTCTTCGACCCACATACTGTCGCCTGAGAAAAAGGAAAAATGAATATGACAAACTCGCAGACGCTCGTCGCTTTTTATTCCCGTTCCGGAAATACTCAAAATGCGGCAAAAATCATTCACGAACTCGTTGGCGGAGATATGTTTCGGATTGACACCGTAAAGTCCTATCCCTCCGACTACTACAAAACCACGGATGTAGCCAAAGAGGAGCTGCGGAAAAATGCCAGACCTTCGATTGTCAATCCGCTGGCGGACATTTCGCAATACAACACCGTTTATCTGGGTTTTCCCAATTGGTGGAGCACCATGCCCATGGCGGTGTGGACGTTTCTCGAAATGTATGATTGGGCCAATAAAACAATTGTCCCATTCTGTACCCACGGTGGCGGTGGACCGGGCCATTGCGAAAAAGATATTGCAAGGTTGTGTCCGGGCGCCCGGGTGCACCACGCATTATCAATTCAGGCAACCAATGTGAAGGCCGCGCAACCGGAAATAGAGAACTGGATAGCACAAGTGAAGAAATAAACGCCACCGACACAGAACGATGATTCCGGTTCCACTGAAGGCAGGATTTTTCGGCGGCTCCTACGAGGAATTTGAGAACACTTCAGATATCTTTGAAATAACATAGGGACGGTTCTAAATAACATAGGGACGGTTCTCGATTTATTGATTAACTACTCACTTGACGATATTGTACACGTCATTCCTGCATTATTCCCCAATGTCGAAACTGAAGCGGATTCTTCGGGGAGACCCCACGTCATCGAAGTCGGTTGGGAGTTGTTCTTTTATTCTGTCCATCATCGGTTCATAATCCGGAAGATTTTCAACTGCCTTTGAATACCATCCTGAAACCGTTCCGGACGATGTCTTCAATTTTTTGCCGATTTCGGTCTGCGTCCCACCGTATTCTTTTATCCATAAAAAGGTGATCAGTCGCCGAGCCAATACCGCTGTTCTTTTTCGCGGCTGATGGTCAAACACCCACGGTTCAACTCCCACTTCAGCGCACACAACTGCGATCACCTCTTCCAGACCGGGGCGAACAAATTCACCGCCACGCACGTGCCCGTGATACGCCACCTGTTCATCCACAGATGTAATATCCGCCAGCACTTTCGCAACAAATGCCTGATCCCCGGCAATCGGACCACTCACTCTCCACGCATCGCCAAACGCCTCCTGAAATTTTCTGGCAACCTTCTCGCCAGGCTCGCCATTCAAATCCCTGCGCCGTCCCTCGCCTTCGCCCTCTCTCACAAATGCTTCAAATTTTCGCACATTCGCGGCATGCTGTTTACCAAACATCGAAAGCACATACCCGATATTCAACCATTCCGGTGGTGTCACATCACCCACATACGCCTGATGACCCGACCAACTGACGTCTCTGGCATGACTCGCCACCTTTGCCCGCACCGGATTATTGTGAACATAACGAACCAGTTCGAGCAGATACGCCTCTTCATCCACAAGTATTGATTTGTATCTTCCAGCAAAAACCGGTCCCTTACGGCGTTTCGAACGATTGTTTATCCACCCGGCAAACCCCGCATTCACTGATTTCATCAACCCTTCCAATGAATCCCTGCCCGCACGCACGACCAGATGAATATGACTGGACATCAGACAATACGACAAAATCAGCGCATCCGTCTTATCCGACGCATTGCCCAGCAGACGCAGATACTGCATTCTGTCCTCATCCGTTTTAATCAGATAGGAACCATTCACAAATCGGGATATCAGATGATATATCCCACCCGGATAATGTATTCTCGCATGTCTCGGCATGCCGGAACAGTACCAGCAACCATCCCCCTGTCAACCATTTATCGAGAAATCGAGAACCGTCCCTGTATCGGCAGTCCCCGTATCGGCACTGTATTGGCAGAAGATAACTAAAGATATTGTAAAAAACTGGAGAAAAGAAGGGGGACGCTCAGCCCGGATAGAAGGCTCAGCCGCCGTAGTAGGTTACATCGATGGAGACATTGCCCGAACCTTCGAAATCGATAACAGTTGCGCAGAGGCTACTCGTCTGAGACAAATTTTCAGTTCCCCATGAGCTGGAGAGCATCCCGGTTCCGCCATTTCCTGTACAGGCATTGCTCCATGTGAAATATAACGGATATTCCGCATCACCAGATGTCTGCAGCACCAATACGCGAGTGCCCCACCAGTCGGGGTACTCATCCCTTGCCATTGCGCAACCATCATTTTGAATTGTCGTTGTTGCCCCTGGTGCACCGAGATCAGTGGCTGTTGATTCTGAGCAAACAGGCACTGCTGGAGCTGCAGAACAAAAGGAGTTTGCGTTACAATAGTTGGAGATACAGTCATCGCCTTCATTGCAAGCTTCACCCATTTCCTCGCAGCCTGGACCTGTACACTCACCACAGTCATCGCACCAATCTCCGCCACAATCCACACCCGTTTCGGTGCCATTCCGTACCCCATCGAGACATGAAGCGCCCTTTAAAGTTGTCGAATTGGCTGCAAATAGCGAATAGTTATTCTGCACCAATGACACGTCAACATCCAGCACGATGTTTTCAGCTCCCAGACAACCAGTGAATACGGTACGGGGGTTCACGCTTACATTCGCATTTGGTGCTATAATCACGCCGTTAAAAATCACATCTGTACCAATTCTGACCTCGCTGGCATTTGAATATACAGTTAACGCTTCACCACCATTAATTACGGTTCTGTCTCCTATGAATAAATCGCCCTGAACATTGATTTCAACATCACCACTGATGTTAAGAATTGCATCGTACCAGGCTGACAGAGATGCAACGTTATAAACACCACTGCTGAGGGTGACTTCTGCATAACCGGCCAATTCTACATCGCCATAAGTCCCAGGCGCTAACGTCTGAACCCCTTCCAGGTACTGGAACTCGGTGCCCGTTGCAAAGGTTTTGGTTGGAAGCGTTGGGATTGTGGGAGAACCGTTTTCTGTCAGTGTTCCGGCTATGGTGTAGTTCCCCTGAGTGCCCAACTGTCCAGAAAGGGTCAAATCGCCATTCACAACACCCCAGCCAACCGTTTCGCCGTAGCTTCGGATAAACGCATTGCCGCCGACAAATCCATTGCCGTTCAATGTTGCAGGCGCGCCAATTTCCAAATATGTACCGGCTGCGACGTCCGTTGTCACCACGGAGCGATCCCTCATATCCACGCTGCTTTCACCCAATACACAAATGGAAGAGCTCTCCAACTCTACAGTCGGGGTTACTTCAATATTGTCGGTCTCCCTCCTTGTAAACTCATTGCCCTCTTCATCAATGCCTGTCACCGTTATGACAACAGTGTGTGTGCCTTCTTCCTGTGGATCGAACTCAGCACCGTAGAGCCCGTCCCCTGGGGTGGCATCGGAGCTTATACCGTTGTCCTCCAAAATCAGTTCAAAAACATCACCAGATGGTGAGGTGATTTCAGCTTCTACAACAGCATCCGTGATTGCCCCTGTATCACCGCCGACAAATATCCGAATGGGAATTGACTCTTCGTTCATGCTGGACCCCAAAGACGATTTAACTGAATCGGGGATCAGCAGCGCACTGGTTAAAGACTTCGCTGACGCCATTAACCTGTATGGAGTATCATTGAAATTACCGGTAGGATTGGGTTCATACAAAACGGTTATTTTGTAATTTCCTGGTGCGGGATTTTGCAAACGATACTGTACATGGGTGGTATCCACTACAGTTTCACCCTCTGTAAGACTCTCGACTGGCATATCGTTAATATACATAGTCAAAGGAGATCCTGCCGGATCCCAGCTGACTGCAATGGTAACCTCTGGCAGTCCACTTTCCAATGGCAGATAATAGTCATTGGACCACCAATCAAAATTGAGCGCACCACTCCAGTCACCAATTCGATTTTCCATTCTGGCGTTTTCGGCAAAGCTCTTGTAGACATCAGCCAAGGCGTTGGAAATATTATTTGTTTCCAATGCATTTATTGAAAACGATTTAGAAGTGCTGGATGTGAGATCCCCCTCATCCGGGCAGAACTCAAGTCCCACAAAACGCGTGGTGCCGGATGTTAAATTGGCAATATCGGTCATCAGCGCAACATCCGCATCAGCCCCCAAAGCAACTGTGTCAATACCAATTTCAGCAGCGGAATTGCCGTCGAGGAAATTCCCAGATATTTCCTCCCAGGTGGGGCTTAAAAACACACTCTGTTTACCATCGGAGAGCAGTGCAATTTTCCAGTCATGCTCCGGGTCGGCACTATATTCGAAATCTCCTGCAGCGGTTACGATACCATCTGCAATATTGGTCCCCCAGGCAGCGTTCCATTCTTCGTTTATTGCGGTGATGGCTGCGGTCTTGTGAGCATCTGTGGCATCATGCAGCTCCAAGTCCGAAGTCGCATATTCGGAAAAATGAGCAACGCCAATTTTGTCATGTGCATTGGCGTGATTAACATAAAGCCTTGCAGCCGCCTTGGCTGCTTCCAATTTTCCGCACTGTGTCATACTGAGAGAGACGTCACCCGCAATGACAGTGTCAACCGGGTTGCCTGTTTCCCTATAAATGACTGCATTTTCAGCAGTCTGTGTTGTATCGTCGTCATCGTCATCTGTGTATTTAACAACCAAATCCACCTTTCCAGGTGAAGCCAGTACAGCTGGCGCCTTCACCACCATCCAAAACTGATTTTGCATCATATAAGAATCAATAATATCGTTATCATTGTCCAGCGTCTGACCACCAATCGTGATTTCAAAATCATATTTATCGAATTCTTCACCAGTCTTTGCCTGAACCATGACCCACATTTTACCAGGATCATCCCACGCCCCCGCAGTAACTGGTTCCGCTTCTGTGGGATAAACAATGGTCAGGCCAATTCTTTTGGCATGCTCTTTATCCATGCCGGCGCGCATGGCTGTAAACATGGTTTTGAGCCGATACGTTTCAACCGGATCAATAGGCCCTTCTCCCGTTTTTTCACGCATTTTATTGGCGATGGCTGTGAGCTGATCAATTAAAGGCTCAATTTCATTCGAATAGTTCAGTGGAGAAAACAGCGTATCAAGATACTCGTACATCTGATCCCACAACTGACCTCGATAATCTTGGTCATCCCAGAGTAAATCGGCAACAATACCCTTATGATATTTCGTGGTATTCCATCTGCGTGGAATCCAATCGCCTTCGATTCCATCGTCATTAGCATCATTATCCCCGACAAGAATCAAATCGATACCACTCATAACAAATTTAAAATTCAACAAAGAGTCGTTCAGATCATCTTTGCTTATGCCTCTCATATCTATGTCATTGTAAACCACGGTGTTGTTCTGAGACTTGGAGTAGCCATCAAAATGCACGAGCAGTATTTCCATCGCCCATAACTTAATAAACGAATCAATATCCAGAACCAAATCCAAATCGTCGATGGTATAGCCGTCTTCGTTTGTCCTTATTTTCTCGATTATATCTATTGCCAGCCGCAGATCATCCTTCGTATATAAGTCCTTGTCCTCATGACTCCACCCCTTGTAGCCAATTAAAGCAGGCATCAAGTCGTCGTCTTCAATATCCGGATCAAGGGCCTTCACATACTCAAAATCGTCTTCGACCCAATTTCTCTTTTTCTCGTCCCCCTCATCATTTATGTAGTAACCGTAATCTTCTGAATCATAGCGGATCCACTGCCACGAAACTAAATCTTCATTATGTTCAAATTCGTACAAATTGCCGTTTTCATCTACGTCGAAGTTTCTCCTGGCAAACAACTTTTTAAACGGCTCAAGATTTATATAGGTATATTTGTACAGTTCGTTGCCATCTGTATCGTAAATATACACTTTTGCAAAATTGCAGCGTTGTGCCGGCAGCCCTGCTTTTGCGGCATACTCGTACCCAACGCACTGCCGAACCAGCGCAGGATCTTGCTGGGAATTATTCAGCATAATATTGGGAGTGCCGATAACTTTTTTTAAGTCCTTGCTTGCGTCGACGCCGTTTCCATTGTCAAACTTCAACTTCAGGGAAGGCGCACGGGGCGTTTCGTCATCATCCAACCCCTTCCGGTTGTATGAACCGCAATAGGATTTTTTGGTAATGCGAATGTTTGGCTCTTTTAACAAGTCCTGTTTAGGACTTGCTACAATCGTTTTCTCGACAGGTGTTGAGTTCTCCGATTGTATGACCACTTTCTCTACCAGATAATCCTCGTATCGATCGCCAGTAAACGCGTGTTTACATGGTTTACCTTTTGTTCCGTCAGGCCCCATGGGTTTCTCCCACAAGAGCGTTTCCCAGAAATCCTTGTTCATATATACTTTTATCGTTACCTCATTATCGTGCTGGTAAAACGTTTCGGCGGCCTCTTCTTCTGCGGCGTCGCTCGCAGCGTCCGCCATTGCGCAAATGGGGAATCCCCATACCGTCATCAAAACTGCCGTTGCCAGCACCCGCACCAGACTGTCCAGGGACCGTGCAGTCCTGCCAACATCCGGTTGCAACCTCGTTTGTTTAACTTTAAATGTCACAATAAATACCTCCACTTTCTTTCCCGTCTTAATATAAAGACGATTCAAATACCTGATTCTCCCCGAATGACACTGACGGTGTATCCGAGACATTTTCTATTTGGTTGTTTTCGCGACGCTCAAAGACACATGCTTGTCACGTGCCTCTTTTAATTAAAAGATATGACGAAGGTAACTTTTCTCTCATCTCCGCTGACTTCCCCAACACGTCACCGTGCCATCACCATACAAACCGCAGGTATAATAAAAACCAGCAGCTATCTGGGCAAAGGGGCCTGACATCGGGGAGGACTGACCATCTGTATTGTCTCCCCAGCACACCACACTATGATCTCTTTTCAATCCACAGGTATGTTCATTGTCGGTAGAAATTTGCGCAAAAAGGTCTGCGGGTGGTGTGGACTGGCCGTAGTCATCATCTCCCCAGCAAACAGCATGCCCATCTCTGGTTAATGCACAACTATGCGATTTTGCAGCAACAATTTGAGAGAATTCCCCTTGCGGTGGCAATGATTGATCATGTCTATTGTCCCCCCAGCACACAACAACGCCATCTTCCTGCACCCCGCAGGTATGCCTATCTCCAGCAGCGAGTTGTGTGAATATGCCTGCCGGCGGCGTGGACTGGCCTTCGTCATCCTGCCCCCAACACACTGCGACGCCAGTCGTATTCACACCGCAGGTGTGATACAGGCCGGCAGTGATATTCGTGAATGTACCCTCGGGTGGCCTGGACTGTCCACTGTCGCCTTTGCCCCAACACATCACCGTCCCATCCAATTGCAACCCACAGGCATGCAGCCCCCCCTGGGCGATTTGACGAAAATGGCCATTTGTGAGTGACGGCTCTTTGAAATAATCCGGTCCCTGGCACACGGTGCGACCGTCTGATTTTATTGCACAATAAGCCCCGATTTGCGTAAAGTTGCCCCCAGGCGGGCTGGCGGCGCCATTTGCATCGTCTCCCCAGCACACCACGCTGCCATCCGCTTTCAAACCACAACTATGTCTGAATCCCGAGTCAATCTGGATAAAGCTATCTTCCGGGACATTGCGCTGGTGATATTCTCCATCACCCCAGCACCACACGGAGCCATCCGATCTTAACGAGCAGGCGAAATCTGTCCCGCCACTTAGCTGAACAAAATCTGCCTCAACTGGCGTTGCGTACAGGACATCCTCGCTATCGTCTCCCCAGCATGCGACAGTGCCATCGTGACGAATGCCACAAATGTGATAAGCCCCCGCTGCAATGGAAACAAAACTGCCAGTGGGCAACGATACTATACCGTACTCGTCATTTCCCCAACACACCATGGCGCCATCCGTTGTTAATCCACAACTGTGCTCATATCCAGCAGCAAGCTGAACAAAACTGCCCGCAGGGGAGGTGGCCTGGCCGAATTCATTGTCGCCCCAACACTTCGCGGTGCCATCATTTTTTAAACCGCAGGTATGGTTTTCTCCGCAAACAACTGAAGTGAAAGCACCTTCAGGCGATGCAGACTGTCCATATTCGTCACTTCCCCAGCACACCACTTTTCCGTCCGCTTCAATCCCGCAGGCGTGGGAGCGACCCGCATTGATCAGAGATAATCTTGCCTGAGGGGGAGTGGATTCACCCGAATAATTTCTCCCCCAGCAAAACGCGGTGCCATCAACCTTCAATCCACAGGTAAATGCTTCCCCCGTAGTGATTTGAGTCAGTACCGGGCCTTCTATACATTTATCGCCCTGGAGATTCATCGTCCATCCGGGAAAGCACCCATCCGAATCGGTGGCAGTGGCATCAATAACAAACGTATCCGTTGTGTCCGTGTCAATCCCCGTTGATGTATCCGTTGTGTCCGTGTCAATCCCCATTGACGTATCCGTTGTGTCCGTGTCAATCCCCGTTGACGTATCCGTTGTGGCTGTATCGGAATTTTCGGAATCACCCGAGATGCCACTGGATTTATGGCATCCGATCAAAAGAATAGAAATAAAGCCAGACAATAAACTGAACCGCAGCGTGAACAACATAAAAAAATCCTTGTTAAAACGTGTGCCGAAAAATGCACATGAATCGGGTGCGATGTCAACGACAAACGAAGTTTTTTTACTCTGATTAGGAAATGGGTAGGAAATGGGTCGCGGTAGGAATGCCCCGAAGGGCACCCCCCGCACAGATCCCGGCGAGCGCTGCTAACGCACCGGGCTCCTGCCTCGGGTCAGACGCACAGGCGTTCATCCGGCCAGGGATGTTGAATACGGGGACTGGGAAGCCA
>JBNKCR010000132.1:0-66186 GCA_050287845.1 Polyangia bacterium | reverse complement strand
TTTCCCTGGCCTCCTGTGAAAATTTCCTGTCGACATCCTGTAGCTTCTGATAAACATGGACTCGACCGATGATTCCGTAAGGGATGAATGCAACATCGGTCTACCGGGCTGGTCTCTTTTTTTCAACCAATCAAGGGAGGGGGGGTCTTTTCCATCTCCCTTTTTGAAAAAAAACAGCCAGTTTCCCCTGGATTATTGTGACCGTGCACACCCGGCCGACGTTATCCGCCTTCGCCCAGTGGGCTACGGCGCGATTTTCAAAATTCAAATGTCGTATTTTTATAACCGCGCCATAGCCAAAGCACCGGCAACCGGTTACCGGACCATTCATGAAGAAACTTTGCAATGCTTCAGGCGAGACAGTTAATGTGTACCCGTGAGAAGCGCCGACAGTCATAACCCTTCGGGCAATGGTGCTGGTGCCCCCAGCCATAGCCTGGTTCCGAGCCGGCGATCATTCATTGGCGAGGCCTCTCAGAGCACTCCCCCAGGCTAGAATCTTTCGACACGCCTCTCGGGTCAGCGCTTGCTCACGTTTACACAAACGGAGGTTACTTCAGATGGCGCAGACTAAAAAGCGAAAACGAAAAGCAAAACCCGTGAATGCATTGCCAGTGATTCGGCCTAATGTTGCAGGAATAGACATTGGAAGTCGCAGTCATTTTGTGGCAGGACCCGTATCCAAAGACGGAAGTGCAAATGTCGAAGAATTTGAGACTACCACTTCGAAACTGTTGCAAATGGTGGAGTGGCTTCACAGTCAGAACGTGGAATCTGTCGCGATGGAAAGCACAAGCGTATACTGGATACCGGTATACGAACTTCTTGAATCAAATGGCTTCGAAGTATTGCTCGTCAATTCCCGCCAGATTAGTAAAGTGCCCGGGCGCAAGACCGATGTACAAGATTGTCAGTGGATTCAGCTTTTACACAGCTGTGGTTTGCTTAAAGGCTCTTTCAGGCCAGATGAAGCCATTTGTGCAATGCGAAGTATCAAGCGGCAGTGCTCCAATTTAGTCGCGCAGAGAACTAAAGCAGTCCAGTGGATGCAGAAAGCGCTGGACCAGATGAATATCAAAATTCACCATGCAGTTTCTGAAATCACTGGCAAAACAGGTATGGCAATTCTTCGTGATATTGCAGCAGGACAGCGAGACCCGATGAAATTGGCATCCCATCGCGATAAGCGCTGCAGAAAGTCAGTATCAGAGATTGCAGAGCATTTAACCGGCAACTGGAGAGACGAGCATTTATTCAATCTGAGGAAGGCATTGCAGCTGTATGACAGTTTACAGACGCTGATCGATGATTATGAAGCCGAACTGTTAAAAAAAATCAAAGCGCTTCAACCCCCGGAACGTAAGAATGAGAAAATCCCCAAACATGCCAATGCGCACAAAGAGCGTGTCATTAAACAAAGGGGTGACCAGGCTCTGAGAGAGGAACTTTGGCGATTGTCAGGAGTCGACCTTACCAGAATTGATGGAATCAACAGTCAGACGGCGCATACCTTTGTCACCGAAATTGGAGTAAATATCCCCCGGCAGAGCCGGGGGCTTTAAATATGTGAGCCGCTCAAAGCGGCAGTTTGTGGGGTCGCTCACGAGCGACCTTCATGCGCCACCTAAAGGTGGCGTCATCGTTGTTAAAGTAACTTCAATTGGTCCAAGCGCTTGTCTTCCTGTTCCTGATGCTGAATATATTCGCGTATTACTTTCTCATCTCGCCCTACGGTCGAAACAAAATATCCACGTGCCCCAAAATTTTGTCCCGTGAAATTTCTTCTTTGTTCTCCGTATGTTCGGGCAATATGAATTGCGCTTTTTCCTTTTATGTATCCAATCACCTGCGCGACAGAATATTTGGGAGGTATTGAAATCAACAAGTGCACATGGTCTGCCATCATGTGGCCCTCCTCTATTTGACTTTCTTTCTGGCTTGCCAATTTGCGCAATACCGGACCAATATATCTTCGCAATCCTGAATACAGGACTTTCCGGCGGCATTTCGGAATAAACACCACATGATACTTGCACTCCCATTTTGTATGGCATAACGTTTCATATTCATTCACTGGAATTCCCTTTCGTGATGCTTTGGTCGGCTCACGGAAGGGGCTTCCAGTCTATTCCAGAAAATGTCAAACTGCTACGGCCTCCCCGGCAGAGCCGGGGGAACTCCCATTACATTAGACCTGACAGCGTTTCCTTCCGAAAAAGATTTCGTTTCGTGGCTAAGATTAGCTCCCCGACATGGCATTACTGGGGGAAAACCGATTAAGGGAAAAAACAAGAGCACTGGCGCAACACGAATCGCTGCCAGCCTGAGGATGTCAGCCTTATCCATGCAGCAATCCAAAACCGCCCTTGGCGCGTACTACCGCAGAATCGCACGCCGCAAGGACAAATCAGTCGCGGTTTTTGCTACAGCACGCAAACTTGCGACTCTCATTTTTCGAATGATGCGGTTTGGACAGGATTATGTGGACATAGGGGAAGAGGCTTACGAAAATCAATTTAAGCAACGTCGACTGGAAGGGCTGAAAAAGTCAGTGGCATCAATGGGTTACGCTATTGTGCCGATTGAAGAGCCAATTCAAGTTTCAGGCTAGCACCGGAGGTGCGACGGCGGGCGATCGGCCCAGATCTTTTGCTGTGCAAAAGTTGCTACACCGGTGTCTCAGCGGAGCTGAGACAGAAAAGCCCCGCTGAAAATCAACGAGGCTTCTGTTATATAAAACTGCTCTTGCAGAATAGGCCTTGCAACAAATTGGGTTGCAAGGACTTATAGTAGCTCCCGGCATGGGACTTCTATCGTTGACCTGCTGGTTAACAGGCCAGACGATGAAAAACCAATAATTACAATATATTAAAAGAATCGAAAATTGAATATAATGGAGGATTTATGCGCCATAACATGGCGTTTAAATGACATAAAAACGTATTCACTCAATATTGACAGGTGATTTGATAGTACGCATCTCGGCGGCTTCCATGTTTGGTTAACAGGCCATTCCTGCACAGTTTTTGAAGCCTTCGTTGCAGAGTCCGCAACGGTGGCGGGTCCGAAATCTGTCCGAGGATTTGCTGCGTACGTGCTTTGCCGAAGCTTTCGATGACATCAAATATTTGGCGGTCAAGTTCGTCAGGCGGACGAACGGTCAGCCAGGGCAGCCTCTCTGCATCATCCTGAAGTTCACATAGATATTTGTATACATCAGATAAAACATCACCAATGGCATAAGCGAATTCTTCGAAATAATGGGTCAGATCCGTATTATTGGGATCAAACAACCCGTTCCATGGCCTTAGTGCAGAATGGTTCAAGGCGCGCTGTTTCAACATCATCCATCCATTGTTGTCAATCCCTCCGACGCGTAATTCATGGGCCATAATTGCAAGGTTTGCCGTTTTTTCCAATCGCGCATGCCGTATTGTCGAAAGATACCAGAATACTGTTGCTGCCCTGAGAATTGGTTCGTCTGAAACAAGCGCGTCCTTATTTATCCATTCGTATATTCCCGAGACTGATTCTCGGATTTCTATCGAACCACGCGGTATTTCGAGCTGAATCCCGCGCTTTTTCACAACAAAACCAGCCCATTGGATGGCCCCACCTCTGGCAAACTGAAGATATGTTTCGCAGATTTCGGGTGTTGGCGCTGTGTATTTTTGGCAATAGCCATCTACCGCATCGCAAAGCACTCCGGAAATTCTGGCGAACTCCATGGCTATTCTTTTTCGGGGTGGAAGCACATTTCCCGCCAGCACCTGGGAAACTTCTTCAGGCGTAATGTCCGACTCGGCAGTGTAAAAAACCATATTGGCGATGCGTTCGTATTTGGCCTGCAAATCAAGTTTACGTTTCCCGTAATGAGAGAAACGCATACTGGAAATATGCCCGGCTTTTGCGTGTGCATATGTCAGCTCTTTAACAAGCTGTGGCGTAATGGAATAGCGCAATTCCTCGATAGGAATAATCTCCGGCGGTTTGTCCATGAATCGATACTTTAGTTTTCCAGTCATGGCTATCAAAGCACCTCGGCGAAAGCCGCCTGAAGTGCAGGATAACGTCGATATTCCGTCCGAAGCCTGCTTACCCATGTCACTGTATCTGGTGTGCTATCCACCGCCAGACAGGCAGCGACAAGCTGCGCAGCATGACTGTAGTATCGCCGCCTCCCGTTTCCCGTGACGCCATCTGTCCGATTTTTCGCTGACTTTTTCATTGCTGAAAGCATCGTTTTTCTAAAAGCCCTGGGGGCCAAATCCCCTATCTGGGCGATGGCAAAGATATCCTGAATTGATGGATTTGCCAGCGAAGGTTTATCATATTCCGGCGCGTATATTTCCATCTCGGTGACAGCCAGTTCTCCGGTAGATATTGTAGTATATCCATTCGCAAAAACGACATCTTTGCCACCGAGCAGTTTATAAAATACTGGGAAAACGAGATGTCCAGGGTGATGCACATCTGACCATCCAAGTCCCTTGGCTTTTCGAAGTAACTTTGCTGCAGCACTGAAATCAGAAAGAATGAGATGCAGCAGCGCTTTTTGACGATGTGCACCCGTAGCGCACGCCTCCAATGCCAGCCTGGCTCGTTTCTTTACGGTTGCACTGCTATTGGAGGCGCCAAGCCATCGATTTAAACGAAGCAGTGTTGGGCATTCTCGCCAGGCGGCTTCCAGATGTTCAGAAATATTTTTGCGCCCAAGTTGCTGAGCTGACAATGCGACGCCATCAAGAAAATCAGCACGAACATAATCTCTGTCGTCCACAACTTCTGCTGCTTCCCTGTAAGCCGATAACGCGGATTTCCAGTCTCCGGATGACACCAGTGTTTGACACCAGCCCCGAAGATCCTCGGCGCGTTTTGATGCGCGGGCAACCTTTGCAAGCCCGCCTGCGCCTTCCAGTCGCCGCACTACTTCACGCAGCCAGCGATTCTGTTCATCGTTTTGATATCGTCGTCCTTCCCTGATGTCTTTTTCCAGAAGATGTCGCCAGTTCCCAAGGAAACTTTCAAAATCCGGCAGGGGCTCAATCGCTGTTTGCTCCAGTTCTTCAAGTGGCTGCCAGAAATGCCCTTCGTAATACAGCGCCAACATCGTTTCTTTAAAAGCTTTGGCTCTCTTTTCTTTCTCGGTAATCATATATATCGCTGTGACGTATTGCGCAGCGCATGCTGAAATTTCGACAGCCAGCACCTCACTAATCAACTCATCCTGTCCCAGGTAAATATCCCCTTCGGCGATGGGCAACAGAATGTTTTTAAATATGTGCGCCGCACCTCGATAGTCTCTTCTCAAAAAAGCGGTCGACCCTTCCTGAAGATACTCATCAATGTCTTCGGGGTATGCGTCGCCCCTTTGAATTGCGCGTTCGGCAAACATCTCGATTTCCGCCATCTTTTCTCCAGACAGAAAAGATGAACATGAACCTTTGGCAGTACGGGCTGCTTTTTTCATTAGCGTATTCACAACTCGATAATGCGCTTTGGGACCCAGCTCCGAAAACATGTCACGGGCCAGTTCGCGCAGTTCTTCTGCAGCCATGGATGCCAATGCCTCATCCAGATTGAATCCCTTGTCTTTCTTTTTCGGAACTGTCTTACTCAGAAGTTTTCTTGTTTTCATATTGTTTTTTCCAACCATCTGCGAACCAATTTGGCGGCAAAATTTTGCCCATTCGTTTCTTTCGGTATGCTTTCTCTGACCCATTCCATGATGCTGTCTTTATCCCCCGCATTTTCTGCCGCCTGCGCCGTATATCTACAGGCATTGGAGACATCGGCTCCGGTGATCTCGTAGCCATATCCCTGAGCCATCCATCGCAGGGCGGCAACGCCTGATTCCAGGGCGAACCTGGGATTTTTATCTGCATAGTCTCTGGCCGCCCTGATCAATGTTCGCGGATCTGTGGGTGACGTATTGGCAAGAGAAATCGCTTCCGCATAGAGTCCACTGTCTTTGGCCGCGGCAAACCATTTACCTTCATCCCCTGGCGTCTGCTTCACCAGGTCAGCAAGAATTTCGGCAGGCTGTTTGTGGGGATACTTTTTTACCACGGCCCGAAACCAGGCCAGATATGTGCCACGTTGATTGGCTATCAGGCCGTACCGGGCATATGCTTCGTCTATCAGACCGGACGACAGAAGCGTCTCTTCGCACAGCTGGTTAATATCGGAGCTACTCGCCCATGGATTGCGACTTTCCTCTGCATACCGAATTGCATCGGACTTTTTCCCCTGTGCAATCAACGCCTTCATTACCCAGCGCTTATACGCCCAGATATTGTCTCGCTGCACAATACCGATGATTTCATCATATCGTTCCGCTTTGTACAATGCACTCAGACAGGCGGTGGTCCCATGAAAGAACCCACGCATATTCTTGTCGGAGCTCAGCGCCTGGGTCGTTACCCAGAGAAGTCTGTCTGCCCAGAAAGAAGCTGTTTCCTTTGTGACACACAGTTCCCCCCAATAGTCCGTCAAACCTTCGATATATGGGATTTGATCTGCCTCATGGGCATCAAAAAGACTTTCCAGCCAGGATTCCCGCTTTTTCGTATCAGCTGGCGCATTAACAAGCAGCGGCACCAGTACTTTGATAGCATTATTTACCGCGGTTCCAATTGCGCCGGAAGAACTGTCGACCTTCTCAATGGCCGGGGACAACTTTTCCAGAAAGACAACGGCACCCTCGGCAGCTAGAACTGGTTCTTTTCTGGCGACCTTTTGAATTTCCTTTACGGCTTCTTTTATTCGCGTAATAGCAGGAGTTGATTTCCATCCAAAAGCGCCTTTACGAAACCTGGATTTAAACTGCCATTGATGTATTTCCTGTTTTGACATCGTTCCTCACAAAATTTTCCTGATCATACTGCGCAAGATCTTTTTACGCCACAGCAGTGGCGTATACAAGTGCTCAATGGCATAAACCCGATTGGCAGGAATCAATACGAATGATAGTAGTTTTAGCCGAAAGTACGTGAGCTGACTGAATAACATTATGCCACAGATTCAACCGAATCGAATCGCTGCAACGGCCTTCAGTCAGAAAGGAAACCTGATATGAAATCTGACGATAGTAGAACTACCACGCTGATTCGAAATAGCACCGCTGAATTCTTAATATTCACGAGTCAGGCTGGTGAGCAGTCTATTGAAGCTCGCTATGAGGATGAAACCATTTGGCTAACCCAGCAAATGATGACCGAGTTGTTTCAAACAACTGTTCCTAATATTAGCATGCACATTCGAAACATCTACGATGAAGGTGAGTTGGCGCCAATGACAACTGTTAAGAAATCCTTAACAGTTCGTCAGGAGGGCCACAGGCAGGTAAAACGAGAACTTGAATACTACAGTTTGGACATGGTCATCTCTGTCGGTTATCGAGTAAACTCCAGACGTGCCACTCAGTTTCGACAGTGGGCCACTCAGGTGTTAAAGGATTTTGCCATTAAGGGCTATGTACTTGATCGCAAGCGTCTGGAGAACGGCACATTTCTCGGAGAAGACTACTTTGAGCGCCTGCTTGAAGAAATACGGGAGATTCGGCTCAGCGAGCGGCGGTTTTATCAGAAAATTACTGACATCTATGCCACCAGCGTGGATTACAACAAGGACGCGCCAACCACGCGGGAGTTCTTCGCCAAGGTTCAAAATAAACTTCATTTCGCCATTCACGGCCACACTGCCGCTGAACTCATTTCCAAACGTGTAAACGCGGATAAGCCAAACATGGGGCTGACCAGCTGGGAGAATGCCCCATCGGGCAAGATTCTAAAATCCGATGTTTCCGTTGCTAAAAACTATCTTTCAAAAGAAGAACTTGAGTCTCTTGGCGGAATCGTCAACGCGTACCTTGAACTTGCAGAGAACCGGGCAAGAAGGCGCATTCCGATGACGATGGAGGATTGGTCAAAGCGGCTGGACGCTTTTTTGGAATTCGACGATTGGAATGTTTTGCAGGATGCTGGAAGGGTGACAGCGAAGCTGGCCAAAGAGTTTGCTGAGTCTGAATTTGAGAAATACCGCATTGTTCAGGATAGGCTCTTTAAAAGTGATTTCGACAAGGAGCTGACAAAGATTGAAGCTGACCTGAATAAAAAAGAAGACAACGATTGAACCGGAAACCTTTCACGGCCGCAATCACCGCGCCTTTAGAGCTCAATAAATGCCCGTAATATGGTATGGTATTCCTCTTGAAAAAATTGCTCTATTGTTCACCTTTCTGTGTTGCGGATTTCGGAGCAACGTGAACACTGATATCGTTTTATCGTGAACGCCGATATCGGAGCATGGTGAACACTGATATCGGGCATCGTGAACATCGATATCGGAGTATGGTGAACACCGATATCGGGCATCGTGAACACCGTTCGGTGTATGATGGATCGCTTAAGCGGGAGCGGTCAGGAAGAAGCGAATAGGCGCTGGATAATCAAAAGAGCTGTCCGCTCCTCAAGGAGGAGAGCAGATGGCCACGGAGAGATTATCTATGCGAAAAACACGACAGATCATAAGGCGGCGGATGCTGCAAAAGATGAGTGCACGGGAAGTTGCCGACAGTTTGGAGGTCGGTATCGGCAGCGTGTACAATGTAATCAAGCGTTTCGAAAAGGTGTCGCTCGACTGGCCGTCCATCTGCGAGCTTTCGGATGACCAGCTGGAGCAGCGCCTGTACGAAGCAGCGCCTCAGCCAAAATCAGACCGCAATATGCCTTCGATGGAGTATCTCCATCAGGAGCTTCACAAAACCGGTGTGACGCTTCAGCTGCTTCATATTGAGTATCTGGAACAAAATCCGGATGGCTACAGATACACACAGTTCTGCGAGTATTATCGTCGATGGCTTAAGAAAAACAAACTCAGCATGACCCAGATTCATCCGGCCGGGAAGCGCATGTTTGTGGATTATTCCGGCAAACGGCCTGAAATTGTGGACGCTGAAACAGGCGAATGCACAAAGGTTGAGCTGTTTGTGGCGGTTCTTGGAGCGAGTAGTTGCACGTATGCGGAAGCGAGTCGCACTCAAAAATCGGAGGACTGGATTCGAAGCCATCAAAGGGCGTTTGAGTATTTTGGCGGCGTGACAGAGCTGGTTGTTCCCGACCAGCTGCGAAGCGGGGTAAGCAGGCCGTGCTGGTATGAGCCAGGTGTACAGCGCACGTATGACGAGATGGCGGATCACTACGACACTACCATCATGCCCGCTCGCGGTCGACGCCCCAAAGACAAAGCGAAAGTCGAGGTGGGCGTGCAGGTGGCGCAGCGCTGGATTATGGCCCGACTGCGTAACGAGACGTTTTTCTCGCTTGTGGAATTAAACAAACGCATCGCCGAACTGCTTGTGGATTTGAACAATCGACCAATGAGGAAGTACGGAAAGAGTCGGCGGGAGCTGTTTGAGACTCTGGACAAACCGGCGTTAAAACCGTTGCCGCTGATTGAATTCAGTTTTGCCAGATGGAAGCTGAATGCGACGGTTCACCTTGATTATCATGTACAGTTTGAAAATCGGTTCTACTCGGTGCCCTTTCAGCTGCGCGGAGAAAAGGTGGACATTCGAGCCAATGCCCTGTCACTTGAAATTATCTGCAAAAACAAACGCGTGGCATCTCATGTCATCATGACCGGCAAAGGATTGTATTCGACCAAACCCGAACATATGCCTAAATCGCATCGTGCGCATTCGGAATGGAGTCCGGCTCGCTTCATGTCATGGGCAGGAAAAATCGGAGAGAATACAGAGCGTCTGGTGACTGCAATCCTCGAAGAACGTCCGCATCCGGAAATGGGATATCGTTCCTGCCTCGGCATCCTGCGCCTTGAAAAACGCTACGGCGCAGAACGCCTTGAAAAGGCTTCGGCCAGAGCGTTCTTTGCCCGGGCCAGGTCGTACAAACACGTGGAAGCCATTTTGAAAAACAGCCTCGATAAAATTCCGCTGCCGGAGATTTCTGATGAACCGGCGCAACTTTCTCTGGCCCATGAAAATGTCAGAGGCCCCGAATACTACAACGATTTTAAAACGAATACAGGAGAAGAAAAATGCTGTCAGAACAAACCATCGAAACAATGAAAGAGCTGCGCCTGTGGGGAATGCTGGAGGCGCTCGAAGAACAGTACCGAACTGTAAAAAGCGAGGAACTGTCCTTTGATGAACGACTGGGATTGCTGGTCGATACGGAATTGAATTTCAGGGAAAACAGACGGCTCGACCGACTGGTGAAAGCCGCCAGATTCAAATATCCAAACGCATGTATTGAAAACATAAACTACTCAGCCAAAAGAAAACTCGACAAATCCGCAGTCCTGCAGCTGGCCAATTGTCGCTGGATAAAGGAGCATCACAACATTATTGTCTCCGGCGCCACCGGCACCGGCAAATCCTGGTTTTCCTGCGCCATTGGTGTGCAGGCATGCAGAAAGGGATTCAAAACCATTTACCGGCGGGCGCCCCGTTTGTACGATGAATTGTCGCTTGCGCATGCAGACGGCACATATTCCAGACTGCTCGACCAGTTTGCCAGGGCAGACCTTCTGATAATCGATGACTTTGGCTCTTCACCGATAAAGGCGCCTGAACGAAAAGACCTTTTTGAAATCATCGAAGATCGTGACAGCGCCCGCTCCACCATCATCGCCGGGCAGCTTCCGTATACAAACTGGTTTGAATACTTGGGTGACCCCACCACAGCCGACGCCATCTGCGATCGACTCATTCACAATTCCTATAAATTCGACCTGAAAGGTCCATCGATTCGAAAGGAGCTTGCAGAAAAGGCAAAGAACAAATAACACAGAAACTCCAGCGTCGCTTCGCTCCGATTTGACCACCTTCGAAACGTCTTCACGATGAGCGAAACACCTGTTCATCATGCCCGAAACGGGCGTTCACGATGACCGAAATGCGCATGTGTCAACCATCTGTCCCCGCTCTCAACCATTCTCTGTCAACCACTTGTCCCCACGCGACACCGACTCTCTCCCCTGAGAGCAGAGAATAGAGAGATTTGGGGGGTGAAATGGCGGGTTCTGTTAACCAGAGAGCGGGCAATATGACGCAATTTTGGGCTGCCGATCATTTGTTCAACTGGCACTGGTCGCTCTTCTGCCGGGAGGGATGGATCCGGTTTACGAGCGCCGATTGTCGTTGCCCGCCGTCGCTCGTAGGGGCGAGCTTTGGCGCGGTTTTGAAAATTGGATTAAAGGGTCGACTGTTGACGCGCCGCTCTCGCTCATTTTTCCGGAGGAAAAATAAGCTGCCGCTGGCATAAAAAAAGGCCCTGAGGTTTCCTTCAGGGCCTTTTTTTATGCGGGGTGGACGGGACTCGAACCCGCGGCCTTCGGCGTGACAGGCCGACGTTATAACCAACTTAACTACCACCCCGGTTTTCAAAGATTCTACCGGCCCGCATCTTTTGCTTGCGCAAAAGTTGCTACACCGGTGTCTCAGCGGAGCTGAGACAGAAAAGCCCCGCTGAAAAATCAACGAGGCTTTTGCATATATAGAACTGCTCTTGCAGAATAGGCCTTGCAACAAATTGGGTTGCAAGGACTTATGAATAGCTCCTGCTGACGGACTTGAACCGCCGACCTAGTGGTTAACAGCCACCCGCTCTACCGACTGAGCTAAGCAGGAACGCTAACAAGCGAGAGGGATAATAGGGAAACGGGAAAAAGTGTCAAGGAGTATTCTAAAAAAAAAACAGCATAAAATGGCAGAAAAATAATTGATGTGATTTTGCTATATATTCTTCGCTATTTTGCGGACTGAGCGGTCATGCGCGATTCGATTTCTTCAACGGTTTTGGGAATTCCCGGGCCGAGGACCCGGCTACCGGTTTCGGTAATGAGCAGGTCGTCTTCTATCCGGATGCCGCCGAAATCCCGGTACTTTGTTGCCTGTTCGTAATTGATGAAATCGGCATGTTTTTTTTCGGCAATCCACCGGTCCATGAGGGCTGGAATAAAATATACTCCGGGCTCGACGGTAATTACAAACCCCGGTTCCAGTTTTCGCCCCAGTCTCAGGTTCTGCAGGCCGGGCGATGCGGGCGGCTTTTCGCCTCTGGGATACGCGACGAAGTCACCAAGGTCTTCCATGTCGTGGGAGTCCAGCCCCATCATGTGGCCGATACCGTGGGGAAAAAAGAGGGTGTGAGCGCCCTGGGAAATGGCGTCTTCGGTATTACCACGCATCAGACCAATATCCTTGAGTCCATTGAAGATACAGCTTGCGGCTTCCAGGTGTACTTCCCGATTGGAGAGGGTGGGGCCGGCGACTTCGATGGCCCGAAGCTGGGCCTGCAACACCACGTTGTAGATGTCGCGCTGCCGGGGGGTGAATGTGCCACTGACCGGCAGTGTCCGGGTAATGTCAGAGCCGTAAAAATGGGGGGGAATCTCCACGCCGGTATCCACCAGCAGCAACTGCCCCGATGCCAGCCGATTGGGGTAGCGGTTGTTGTGCAGCACTTCTCCGTGGACAGTGACAATGGGTGGAAACGCCGAACCGCACTCATTGGTCAGGGCAACGCCTTCCATCACGCCCATCACTTCATATTCCATTCGACCCGGTTCAACGAATTCAAATGCCCGGGCATACATTTTGTCAGAGACAGCGATGGCGCGTTCGATTTGGTGTATTTCTTCGGGAGATTTCCTGATTCGCTGCAGTACCACGGCCTCGGCCATTTCGCGACTGAATCCCCGCCGGATGCAGTGCAGGGGCTGATGAAACAGCTCTGCTTCCCATATTTCGATGTCCGCGCGATACGGCGGCAAATAGTGAATCGGTATGTGCTGCTGTTGCAGGTCGGCAATATCATTTCCCAGTTCCGACATTGGCCGTACCCCGTCCAGCCCGCTGGCCTCGGCCACGGCGCTCAGATGTTCGTGTTCCCCTTCCCAGACGATGTCATTTTCGGCCTGGGCGGTGCCGTACAGATATGACTTCCCATCGGGGAAAATCATTGCAGCCAGTCCGGGCTGGCTGGCGCCGATGAAATACAGAAAATGCGAATCCTGTCTGAACGGATACCCGTTTTTGGGATAGTTTCTGGGGGCGATATTCAGGCCGGCAAAAAAAACGGCCTCTCCAATCTGCTGGTGCAGCACTTTTCTGCGATTTTGATATACATCCGGTGTCATCATCTCTCCCGTTAAACGAATCTGTAGTGAGCGTCGTTCGGATACCTGGCAGATACCTCGTGCCATGAATTCGATTTTCAAACGAGTTTAATATATATAAAACACATGAACCGGTTCATCGGCACATTTTTATTCGTCCATCTGATTTTTTCAGCAGGCTGCTTCTCCAACGGGGAGGACGCGGAATTGAAACTCCGCAGCAGAAAAGAATGCAAGTGCGCACCGATAGATCTCACCGCCTGGCAGAAACGGGGTGCAAATCGAACCGGACACGCCGGCGGCGAAATCAATATCGGTATTGAGTCGGAGCCGGGTCTGTTGCTCTCCATGTACTCGGCACACCCCGCGGTTTCCCGGATTATTGACCACGATGTGCTGGAAGCGCTGGTAGACCTGGACAGTCATACCGGAGAACCGGTTCCGGAGCTGGCCAGTAACTGGGAATCTGATGCGCAACAGCGGACCTACACGTTTCATCTGGTCGATAACGGGCGCTGGCACGATGGTCTGCCGTTCACCGCAGATGACGTGGTGTACACCTTCGAACAGCTGCTGGACCCGGCCGGTGGCGCACTGAATCGCAGTCGGTTCGAGGACATTGCCAGCGTGGAAGCCCTGAACCGGTATCAGATCCGTTTTCAGCTGGATTATCCGCGGCCGAATTTTCTCGCTGATATATCGAGAGTGATGATTCTGCCGGAACATCTGCTCAGAAATACCACCGTCGCGACAAACCCCTACGCCCGGGCGCCGGTGGGTACCGGACCTTTTGTATTCCATGAGTGGAAGTCCGGACACCATATTGTTATCAAAAAGAATACTCGCTGGCGCGGAAAAGCACCCTATCTCGACCGCATCACCTACCGGATGGTTCCGGAGCGACGGGTGGCCGAAGAGCTGTTCAACACCGGCAGTCTCGATATTGTTTCTGATGTGATGGACACGTCCCGAAAAGACGCGATCATTCTGAATACACCGCAGGAACAGCTGAACGCGTGGGTATTCAACGTTCACACGCCGTACTTCTCAGATGCGGAGACCCGGCGGGCTATCTCTATGCTTTTTGATAGAGAGGCCATTGCGTGCTCCATCATGAACTGCCTGGCCAAACCGGCATATTCCCCCTGGCCCGAGATAAAGACAGACACCGATATCCTTCGGTTCTCTCCCACCAGAGCACGGCAGCTGCTGAATGCGGCAGGGTGGCGGGACGAAAACCGGGATGGTATTCTGGAACGGCAGGGCATTCCGTTTTCGTTTTCACTGTTGCTGCCCGATACAGACGCCGCCGGTACGCGGGCTGTTGCCGTGATCCTCCACGATCTCCGTCGGATTGGCATTCAGGTGAATACCACGGTGGTCAGCTGGGCCGTGTACACCGACCGGCTTAGACGACATCGCTTTGATGCATCAATTCTGTCTGTCTCCACGGCGCCGCCCTTCGACGCGTCGGAGCTGTTTCACTCGGACGGCATTGACTCCGGCAGGAACTTCGGCGGATTCCGTGACCGTAAAACCGATACGCTGTTCGACCGACTGAAAGTGGAACAGGATGTTAATGCCAGAGATGCACTGCAGCATCGCATTTCGGAGCGACTGGTGTTGCTGCAACCCATGATATTTACGCTGCATCCGTATCGCCGCATTCTGGTGCAGCATCGCATACACGGCGTTCAAATCGGTTCATCCGGCATTGTGGAACGGGAACTCTGGACAGAAGCCGAAGGGAGCCGACAGAGGTGATTGGATATATTGTCAAACGGCTGATAATGCTGGTGCCCACCATTGTGGGAATCAGTCTGGTAACCTTTGTGCTCATCAATCTGGCAGTGGACAATCCCGACACCGGCGGCACGGACATTTCCGGCAGTGCCATGGATTCAGAAACCGCTGAAGAACTGGGACGAGCCTATGGATTGCATCTGCCACTTTTTGTCAATTTCTCAATCCAGGATGTACGCAACCGGACTCTCCGGAGTCTTGAACAGCTGCAGAATCCCATCCGTCAGAATGCGGCGGTCCGTTCCCTGAGCCAGATTGGCGGCGCCGTATTGCCCTATCTGCTGCCGGAGCTCGACCGTCTGGAGCCGTCGGCCCGCAACGCGGCATTCAAGGCGCTTGCAACGATTGCCGGCGAAATCCAGCGCGATGCATCCCTCGAAAAAAGTCATGATGCCTTCGAGTTCTGGCAAAAATACTGGACCACCTATGGCTCGGACTTCAAGCCGGTTCGCGCCAAGCGCCTGGTTCGCAGGTATGTGCGACGCAATGACCGGTTGGCCCTGGCCGAACTGCGCCATCTGGGGACCTACAGCCTTCCGCAGATTATGGCGTCGCTCAATGAAAACACCAATCCGGCAGCCAGAATTCGTCTGGTACAGCTGCTGTGCGAAATCACCCATCGGGAGGACCCGGTCACCGAAGCGATGCAGCCCGACGAACAGCAGACCGTGGTCGACCGGTGGAATGAGTGGTGGCATCAACGATACGACCTGTACACCTCCTTCGAAGGGATCTATCGCATCACCGGCGCCATCACGGAAACCCGATACTTTCGCTGGCTGAATCGACTGGTTACCTTTGATTTCGGTGTGAGTTCGAAGGATGGACGCCCCATCCGCGACAAAATCATGGAGCGCGCCCCCGCCACCCTTCTGCTGTCGGTACTCGCCCTCATTTTTGCCTATGTGGTGGCCATTCCACTGGGCGTGATCAGCGCCGCCAAAAAAGGAAGCTGGTTCGATCGAATCACCGGTGTCGTGCTGTTTGTTCTGTATTCGCTGCCCACGTTCTGGGTGGCAATGCTTCTGCTGCAATACTTCGGAAGCACGGGGCAGCTGAACTGGTTTCCATCGCAGGGGCTGCACAGCCCGGACCTTTCCAGCTCCGCCGGCTGGTTCGATGTATTGTTCGACACCATCCACCATCTGTTTTTGCCTGTACTGTGCCTGTCGTTTGTATCTCTGGCCATGCTGGCGCGTTACCAGCGCGTGGGAATGCTGCGCATCTCCGAGCATGATTTCATCCGCGTCGCGCGGGCCAAGGGACTGGCCGAGTACCAGGTCATTCTGCGCCACGGACTGCGCAACGGCGTGATTCCGGTCATTACATTGATGGGACTGCAGCTGCCGTATCTGGTGAGCAGCTCGGTGGTGATTGAGCGCATTTTCGGCATTCAGGGCATGGGCGCCGAAACGTTCGATGCCATTCGATCGAGCGACTATTACTGGTTGCTGGCTGTGGTCACCGTCACCGCGGTACTGACCATGGTCGGCATCCTCGCATCCGACGTGATTTACGCTATCGTGGACCCCCGAATTGTACCGGGGCGCCGTATCGGGAGACGCATATGAAAAAGCGGGATCTGGGTATCAGCCGTTTGTGGCTGTACAAAGTGAACCGGAGATTCTATGGCAAAATCTCCAATATCATTGCCGGCGGGTTTGTACTCACAGTATGCCTTGTGGGACTGCTGGCAGATTTCATTGCGTCGGAAAAACCTCTGGCGTGCAAAATAGAGGGAAAAGTATTCATATTGCCGGCACTTTTTCCATCTCCTGAACTCTCGGACCACGACAACCAGAGCATACTGGAAGAAATTGCAGCCCATGGCGGTTGGACACTGGCGCCACCGGTGCCGTTTGGTCCCAATCAGATTAAGGTGTGGGGCACCATAGACTGGCTGTCGCCACCGGATGATCTCCATTGGCTGGGAACGGACAGCAGCGGTCGCGATGTCCTCGCCCGCATTGTGCACGGCGCCCGTTCAGCCATGCTCGTGGGCCTCAGCTCCATGTTGATCTGCACCCTGTTGGGAGTGCTGCTCGGGGCTCTGACCGCATATTTTGGCGGATTCTGGGACCGCATTGCCAACGCGGGCATCGAAACGCTCACCGCATTTCCCACTCTTTTTTTAATCCTCGGTATCCAGGGGTTGCTTGGCATCAGCAGCATCTGGCAGCTGGTGATCATTATCGGCGCGACGCGCTGGACCGATGTGGCCAGGGTCACCCGGGCGGAAGTCCTCAGAACAGTGAACGAAGAATACGTGGATGCCGCCAGGGCGCTGGGATTGAATCATGTGAGAATTCTGCGACGTCATGTGCTGCCTGCAGTACTCGGTCCGGTTCTCGTATCTGCCACATTCGGTATTGCCGGCGCCATTCTGATTGAATCCACCCTGTCATTTCTGGGGTACGGCGCTCCCCCGCCCACCGCCAGCTGGGGAGGTCTTCTGGCAGATGCCTTTGAAAGCCAGAGTTCGTTCTGGCTGGTACTGTATCCCGGCATCGTCCTCTCCCTCACCGTACTCGCCATCAACGTTGCCGGAGAAGGCCTGAGCGACGCCGTGGATGTCATCTGAGTCGCGATGTACGTGAAAAAAAACCGTCCGCTGACGAATCAACGGACGGCTTCAATTTTTTGCCCGGGCAGGCACTGAGGCCTGACCCGTAATCAGAAATGATCAGCCCAGACGGGTCTTGAGGGCTGCAATCTGATCCTTGAGTTCTTTGGGCAGTTTGTCGCCGAATTTGGGATAGTGGTTGGCTTCAACATCAGCCAGCTCTTTTTTCCATCCGTCGACGTCTACCGCCAACAACTCTTTCATATCTTCGTCGGTCACACCGTCGGGGCGTTCGATGCCATCAACGGTGGGCATAATGCCGATGGGGGTCTCAACGGATTTTCCTTCAACACCATCACACTGTCCGAAAATCCAGGCCAGTACGCGGGAGTTGTCGCCATATCCGGGCCACAGCCATTTGCCTTCGCTGGTTTTGCGGAACCAGTTGACGAAGAAAATTTTAGGCAGTTTACTCTGGTCGGCAGAAGCGCCCAGTTTAATCCAGTGTGCAAAGTAATCGCCCATGTTGTACCCGCAGAAGGGCAGCATCGCCATGGGGTCGCGACGGATGGTACCGGCTTTGAGGTCGAGCGCCGCAGCAGTGATCTCTGAACCCACGATGGAGCCCATGAACACGCCGTGGTTCCAGCTGGTGGCCTGGTGCACCAACGGAATCGTGGAGGGGCGACGTCCGCCGAACAGGAATGCGTCAATCGGAACACCTGCGGGATCTTCCCAGTTGTCTGCGATAGCCGGACAGTTCGATGCTTTGGCGGTGAAACGGGCGTTGGGATGGGCAGCCGGTGCTTCTGCAGTGGCCTGATCCCATTTGTTGCCTTTCCAGTCAATCAGTGTGCCGGGGGCATCGTACCCAATCTGCTCCCACCAGATATCGCCGTCTTCAGTCAATGCAACGTTGGTAAAGATGGTGTCTTTATCAACAGAACGCATGGCGTTGGGGTTGGAGTCGTCATTGGTGCCCGGGGCAACGCCGAAGAAGCCGGCTTCGGGATTGATGGCGTACAGACGGCCATCCGCACCGAACTTCATCCATGCAATGTCGTCGCCAACGGTTTCCACTTTCCAGCCGGGAATGGTGGGGATGAGCATGGCGAGATTGGTTTTGCCGCAGGCACTTGGGAAAGCGCCGGCCACGTGTTTCACTTTGCCTTCGGGACTGGTCAGCTTGAGGATGAGCATATGCTCAGCCAGCCAACCTTCGTCCCGGGCCTGAACCGATGCAATACGCAGGGCCAGACATTTTTTTCCCAGAAGCGCATTGCCGCCGTAACCGGAACCATAGGACCAGATCTCGCGGGTTTCGGGGAAATGACTGATATATTTGTACTCCAGCGGAGCGCAGGGCCACAGGCCACCGTCATCTTCACCTTCGGCCAGGGGTTTGCCCACAGAGTGAATGCAGGGGATGAATTCGCCATCTTCGCCCAGTACATCAAGTACTTTGTTGCCGACGCGGGTCATGATGTGCATGTTGGCAACAACGTACTGACTATCAGTGATTTCGATACCGATTTTCGCGATGGGAGACCCAACGGGACCCATGGAGAAGGGAATCACATACAGGGTGCGGCCCTTCATGCAACCATCGTACAATTTCCTCATGGTTGTTTTCAGTTCGGCTGGGTCAATCCAGTTGTTTGTGGGACCGGCGTCCACTTCTTTTTCAGAAGCGATGTAGGTACTTTTTTCCACGCGGGCCACGTCACTGGGATCGCTGCGGAAAAGAACGCTATTGGGCTTTTTGGCCAGCGGGGTGGCCAATCCGGCGTCAACACAGATTTTGATCATGCGATCGTATTCTTCGGTGGTGCCATCACACCACTCAACGGCGTCGGGTTTACACATTTCTACGACTTCATTTACCCAGGCGACGAGTTTTGCATGTTTGGTTGGTACGGTCATCAGAACCTCCATTTATTTGTTAGGTTTTTCACATGTGAATGGTTGCAGCCCAGTGCATCCAATGGTTGATTTATTCATGACGCTGCCCTTTTCGGGTGCGTGGGCAATATAAATTTAATCTCATAAAAGGCAACCCTTATCCGTTCATTTCCCCCGTACATCAGACACGGCCAGGTGCAGATTTTCAAACAATTGCGCCAACTGGTTCAACGGAACCGATGAGAACGCCAGGCGAATCAGCCCGGACAGAACAATCACACCGGTGCTGTATTTCTCAAGCAATAACTGACGCACCGCTTCCGGATCCGCGCCATTCAACTGGACACACATGAAATATCCGGAGTTGAACGGCCTGGGCGAAAAGCTCTCCGCGTATTCCGGGTGTGCTGCAAATATCTGTTGAATGGCTTCATATCGCTTTTTCAATGTTTCATATTTGGCTTTCTTCTGACTGGCGTATTCCGCCGAATTGTATGCGGCCAGCAGCATGGCCTGAGAAACATTGGGCACATTCGACAACGTCCCGCGTATCGTACCTGCGGCCTTGGATTCCAGGGCCTGCAGCTGCTCTTCCGTGGCACCTTTATATGCAAATGTCATAAACCCGACGCGAAGTCCCCACACATAGTCTTCCTTGGTGGGACCATCCAGTTTCACCGCCAGAATATTCTCGTGGGCATCCGCCAGCTGGGTGAACAGCGACTCGGTGACGATGCCCTCCTGATACACGAGTCCAAAGTAGGCATCGTCCAGAATTGCCAGCACTTTGTTACCTCTTTCCGCCGCATCCACAAGCACCCGCGCGATGGCGTCGGCCTCCTCCACCGTTGGCGTATATCCGGTGGGGTTATTGGGAAAATTGAGCAATACAATCCGTTTGCCCACAGTGCCATCGGCCAGGGCGGCCGCCAGCGCATTCACATCGAAGCCACCATCCCTGAAGGTATTGAAGGTCCTGAAGCTCGCGCCAAATCCCTGGTCAAACAGCAAATCGTAATTATCCCAGTACAAATCCGGGATAATGATTTCATCTCCTTCATTCACAAACATATAGCCCGTCACCGAGAGACCGTTGGTCAGCGCGGCGGAAACCACCGGTGTACTGAAAGCCTTGCCCACCAGCCCCGGATTTTTCTCCGTCAGCATTTCTTTCCAGCGGACACGCAGATTCGGTGCACCGTAACTGGGCGCATACAGAAATGAAGCCTTCGGGACAGTCACCATATTCTCAATGACACCAAGGGTCAGAGGCGATCCGTCATCTTCCAGAGCGGTCCCGATAGTGGCGTTTATTGCTTTACCTTTTGCTTCGGCACTCTGTCCCAGAATGCCCTTCGACGGAAAATAAATACCCTTTCCCCGGTTGGAAAGAAGGGCATAAGCCAAATCATTCTGTGAATTCAATGCATCATTCAGAATTTGAGCAAGCGCATGGACAGTCATTATTGAATCCTTTTCAAACTTTTCTAACAAAGCCGAAACAGACAAGAAACAATTTGCGCTGTCAGCCAACAATGCATGACAACTCAACATTGGTCATAGGTTCCAGCGAATCTTTACAACTGGCGTGGGACGCTTGACGCATATCACCCACAGTACAATCAGACAGCGTGATTTCTGGCCTGAATTGGAGCAACACGCGCAGCAATCCCCAAAACAGGTCAGGCTTATGCGTCAGGGATGGTCATTTGTCAACAAAATACGGACAGTTTTCTGAAATTATCGCATGTGTACTATCGAACAGCAATGTTTTTTCATAATATTATGACAAGGTAGCCGTTTCAGTTGTCAGCCACTCAAAAGGCTCGAAATACAAAGCAGAACCATTTACGGATGGACCAGATTCTGACGTCATCATGGGAATGGAAATCCCGCGGCACGTTGCTGAGCATTTTCGGGATACATTTTTTTTGCACCCTCTTTGCGCCCCGGCCGACAGGGGGACATGAGATGGATATTTTTCGGATTGATCTTTTTATGTACCCGGCTCGCAGTCGCATCCCCGAGTCCGTACGGCAGTGCCTCGCGAATCGTCACCGCACCGGATAATCCACAGGTCGCTGCGCTGCTGGCAGGCCCCCTTGTGTGGGTCACCATCGACGGAGGAAAACAATGGTTCATCAGCGGACGACTTGCACCGGAAGACCGGACTGTTGCAAATGAAGAAGCCGAACCGTCATCCCCCCTGTTGGATTCGGCTGAAGAGAACGACGAATCGATACCGCCCCCAGCGACATCGGTTGCCCCCCTTCTGGCCGTATCCAACCGGGGAGATGTGGCCATCTGGCAACCTTCAGATAAGGCATTGCGGTTCTGCCCCATCGATTCGAGCTGCCTGACCATTGAAACCGAAACCCGCGTCAGCAGCATCATTTTCGATGAGATGCAGACTCTCTGGGTCGCCAGGAAAAACACCATCCAGCGCCTGAAGGACACCCGCATCACCCACACCCATCCCATCCGGAACACAACCCAGTTGCTGCGCCATCCCCTGTCCGGAGACATCCTCGCTGTCACACCGGACGCCATCCACGCCTTTGGGATTACCGACAGTTCCCCGCGCAGACTGGCTGTCCTTCAGAACCATACAGTCGCATCCGTCACAGCTGACCGAATCCTGCTCCTCAGTTCCACTGAAGTGTCTGAATTGTCCGGCACCGGTGAGATCCTGCCCTTCTGCCATCCGGCACCCGATGCGACACACCTGATCCGGGCATCCACCGGAAGCTGGATGAAACGCCATGGATACTGGTTTTATATTCCCCGACCCCCGGACACCGCCTCCCCGTGCGATACCCGGATGCGTCAACTGATGCCCGGCATCAACGATGTCACATCAGACCTGAACGGCGACATCTGGCTGGCCACCTCCCATGGTCCAGTAAAATGGCACCCGCCATCCCCGGACAGTTCAGCACTTCATTTCGCCGGGTGTCGTCGTCCCCCCGAATTTCGCCGCGTGTCACCGGCCATTCCCGCAATCAACAAAAAACATCCCCTTCAATATCTGTTACCGACGTTGAAACTCCAGGGCCGCTTTGCAAAGAGCCGATTGCAATATGCTGCCCTCCCGGAATCGCCCCGTCATCAGGAAGCCACCCGCCAGTATTCTGTGGGTGTCTTTCTGGAGTGGCACAGAGAAAGTCCATCCCCCGGCGAACGTTCCGCAAGGGAGACCGCCGCCGACCGCAATTTTGAAAAGCAGCGGCAACTGCAGTCGGCATATCGCAACGCCCGACAACGCTACTACGCATTCTGCCGCGATGCCGGGTCGTCAGAAGATTCGCTCAGAATGAAGCTTGGCGAACTGGAAATGCAAAAATGGCAGTTGTGGCAGCGTGTCATACTGCCCTGAATGAAAGGAGAAAAAATGGTTACACTCCCCGTGCATCCCCATATTAACCCCCGCCCTATCCCGCCGACCCGGCATCGGCAACCGGCCGGGATCATTGGGCCGGGCATTGCCCTTTTCGCAATTTTCACCATTCTTGCAGCACCCCTGCGCGCGCAGGAAATCCCGGAGGAAAACACCGGGGTCCAACTATCATCCCCCGAGGACGCATCCACCCACCAATCCCCGCCTGCAACGGTCCATCCCCCCGGCAAAGACAGGACTGACCAGGTTGAGGAATCCGATGACGAAGGGACGCAACAACCTGTTGAAGACCAACCGGACGAAAAGCAGCTTCTTGAAAACATCCTGGCGAAACTCGAAGCTGAACCCCCACTGGAAACACTGCTCCACGCTGCACTCATTCAGGCCGATGCCGATGTGGAAGGGGCACGCTCGTGGCACAGACGTGTACGGCTCTCGCCCATACTTCCAACGGTCAAGCTGTCTGTCGGATATGATTTGGAGCACGACGAAAACCTGGATCGGACGCAGACTGAACCGGATCAGTGGGGCGCCGATACCGATCAGGATCTTGAACTGCAGGCCACGGTGCAATGGGACTTCTCAAAGTTGGTGTATCATCCCGAAGAGCTGAAAGTGCAGACGGCACTGGCCAGACGGGCCGATCGCCGGGAAGCGCTGTTGACCTTGCTTATCGGATATTGGTTTGAACGCCGACAAATGCAAATCCTATTGGCCGTCCGTCCTCCTGAGGAATTGGAAACCCGTATTCAACAGACCCTGAGGCTCAAAGAACTCACTGCATGTATTGATGCCTTGACAGGGGGGCGACTTACTCGCAAATAATGAATCTGGAATAAAACCCCCACAGAAGAGGTGTCTATGCCAATTGACAAGAGACAAGCTGTCCGCTACCAGGTTGAAGTGAATGCGGAAGTATATACCCGCGAAGCCGTATTGCTGGCACAGACCCGCAATCTCAGTAACACCGGCGTATGTCTGGATTTAGACACGGAACTCACCGAAAATTCCGTGGTGGGCGTCTCCCTGTTCCTTGTGGTTGACGGGATAGAAGATCCGGATGCGGAACCGCTGAACATCAAAGCCAACGTCATCTGGTCATCCGAAAAAGATTCCGGCGGCTATGCTTCCGGTTTGCATTTCGATACCGCCGACGAAAATGCCACCAGAGCCATCGCATCTTTTCTTACCCAATTATAATCGCTTTCCAATCCGGTTGTCGTTGGGGGCCAAATGTTCCGGGTCGTTTTTTTAGACTTTCGACCATATTCACACAGTGGTAGACGTACTCCATGATTCGTTCGGTACTCGCACGGGGATTTGGTCTGGCATCCAAACTGAACATGGCTCGCTATGATTCCGGGCTGATTTTGCCAACGACCATCGATGAAGCGGCGGTAATCAGTGTTGGCAATATTGCGGTGGGCGGTCGGGGCAAAACGCCGCTGGCCCAGTACATCGCCAACTGGTACGCTGAACACAACCTCAAAGTAACCCTCATCCTTCGTGGATATCGCGGACGGATGGAATCCAATGGCGGAGTCGTATCTCGGGGCAGCGGCCCCCTGGTCACGCCGGAAGACGCCGGTGATGAAGCGTATGCCGCAACCTGGCTGTGTCCGGGGGTCACGGTTCGGGTGGGAAAACATCGGCTTCACCAGGCCCGGACAGCCATGGCCGAAGGGGCGCAGATAATCGTTCTCGACGATGGATTTCAACATCGTCGCATCGGACGCAATCTCGATATTGCCTGTGTCTCCCCCGGGGATATTGAAAAAAATTCCCGGTTTTTTCCGGCCGGTCAACTCCGGGAATCGGCAAAGGGGTTAAAGCGGGCTCATCTGCTGGCAGGGTATGCCGATGACTGGACAGATCATCCCGGCGCGCCGTCCGTATTGTACCGCAGCACGCCGAATGGGCTGCTTACTGCGAATTTTGAGACCCTGCCGTTGACCCGGTTACCCCGGCGAATCCACCTGCTCAGCGGTATTGAAGTGCCCGGGCGATTTATTCAGACAGTATCCTCCCTGCCAACCACCACAACCTCCATGTCGGTATTTCCGGATCATCACGTCTTCAGTGGACGGGATGTGCGCGCTGCGCAAGCAGATGCCCGCAGGTCCGGTGCGGAAGCCATCCTGACAACAACAAAGGATTTGTCCAGACTGACAGCGGTTGCAACTGACATCCCCATCCTTGCGCTCTCCACCATGTTGTGCATCTGCGCCGGTCAATCCCGCCTGCATCGCGAATTGCGCGGCGTTCTCCAGCACAATCCCCTGAATAAAGTGTTTAAAAGCCGTTAAGTCTCCGCGCGCTTCAGCCGATCTATTAGGTATATGCTCAGAGTCAATCAGGACGCGAGACTTGTGAATCACCGAAAATTTTAAAATGGATCTTTTTATGGAATCAATCATTGAGGAATTCTGGTTCGAATCCGGCACCGATAAGCAAGCCGGCCAATCGGCGGCATCATCTTTTGCAGCCAAGCTCGCACAGGCACAGGGACTGAAAACATTCCCCGCGGTTGCTCAGAAAATTCTTTCTGTGTTTGGCGACGAAAATTTCAAGGTGACCACCGTTACCCGCCTCATCGAGGACGACCCCTCCATGGCGGCGAGTGTTCTTCGCGTGGCCAATTCCGCCTTTTTCGCACCGAGAAAGCCCATCACTGAAATCACCCAGGCATTCATCCGGGTAGGCGTCTCCCATGTAAAGGAGATTGTGTGCGCGGTGGCAACCATGGAAATGTTCCGGGATTCCGCCGGACTGGGCAGCCGAATTCGCGATCACTGCGCCGCAGTGGCCGGACTTGCGCAGTTTCTGGGCAAGGAGTTCTGTAAAAAACCGCCAGAGGGCATATTTCTCGCCGGGCTGCTTCACGATGTGGGAAAGATGATGCTCATTGACTCCCATGAAATCGACTACCCGTCGGACAATGCCATGATCTACTCGCCGGATATGATGAACGAATTCGAACGCAAGCGGCTGGGGTATGACCATGCTGTCCTTGCGGCGCATATTGTCTCGTCCTGGCATTTTGGAAACAGCGTTGCCAAAACCATTGCCTGGCATCATCAGCAGCAGCGCGCATTCCTGGACGAACAGTTTCGGGTGCCCGTCTCCATTCTGAGGATGGCAGACCATATTGACTATCTCCTCTCGCTCCCGGTGGATGACTATATCCGGGATGTGCAAATCCTCATCCGAAGCGAAGAAGCGAAATTTTTGAATCTGAGAGAAACCGACCTGCTGGAAGACTGGCAAATGCTGCAGGAAGTGCGAAATGACGCGCTCTCCACCTTCGCTGTTCGCCACTGAATCGTTTCTGACATATACAGAAAGTGGAAAGTCCGGGAAGGCCCCCCCTCTTTTTTTCTGACACCTTTTACACGTTTAAGGTTACTATTTTACTGGGCGCGGCGCGTTCGTACATCACGCTGCATCACTTAATTTTTAATTAGCCTATTTTGCATTCTATCCAGACATTCCTGATAAATGTCTCTTTGGCTAACAAACCCCTGTTGTTTTGGAGAATATTGATGAAACATCTGCATTTGAACCTTTTCTGGCTAATCTTCTTCACCCTTCTCTGGTCATGTTCCTCCGGTACGGACGCAACGGATTCCGGCGGCTCGGACAGCAATTCGGACAGCAATTCAGATTCGGACAGTGATTCAGATTCAGATTCTGATACTGATTCCGATTCAGATTCTGACAGCGATTCAGATTCGGACAGCGATTCAGATTCAGATTCGGACAGTGATTCCGATTCTGATTCTGATACTGATTCCGATTCTGATACTGATTCCGATTCCGATTCTGATACTGATTCCGATTCCGATTCTGACACTGATTCCGATTCCGATTCTGACACTGATTCCGATTCCGATTCTGACACTGATTCCGATTCCGACTCCGATACAGAAGAGCCCGTTACTTTCGTAGACCGAACTGAAATGTTCGATCTGCTCGATACGTTCGGTGCCTGCGTCAACCTCGGCAACTGGCTGGAAGCGCCGAATCAGGATTGGGGCGTCACCTGCAAAAAGGAAGATATTGATCGCATCAAAGCAGGCGGCTTCAGCACCATCCGCGTACCCATTCGCTGGGAAACCCGTGCCATGATGACATCGCCCTACACGATTGACGAAAATTTCTTTGCCCTTGTAGATGACGTACTGGACTGGAGTGAGGAAGCAGGACTCAACGTGGTCTTCAATATGCACCACCACGAGGCGTACTTTGAGGATGCCGAAGCGTACAGGGAAATGTTTCTGTCCCTCTGGGAACAGGTGGCCACTCGCTACAAGGATCGTCCGGACAATGTGATATTCGAGATTCTGAACGAACCTCACGGTTCTCTGACTGCGGAGCTGTGGAATGAGCATCTGGTGGAAGCACTGGCTGTCATTCGCGAAAGCAATCCGAATCGCGCCGTGGTGGTCGGCACCGCGGAATGGGGTGGCGTCACCGCCATGAACAAACTGAAACTCCCCGATGATCCCAATCTCATTTTCACTTTCCACTACTACGAACCGTTACAGTTCACCCACCAGGGCGCCGACTGGGTAGACGGTTCGGAGGAATGGCTGGGAACCACATGGGATGCAACTCCCCTCGAAAAAACCGCGATTAGAAATTCCTTTACAGCAGTGGCGGACTGGGCCGAGGCCCGGGGCGTTCCTGTATTCATGGGAGAGTTCGGTGCCTACGAAAAAGCGGATCTCGAATCCCGGATTCGCTGGACCGAGCATGTGGCCAGATTTGCAGAGGACCAGGGATTCGCCTGGTGCTACTGGGAATACAAGGCATCTTTCGGTGTATGGGATCCCAGTTCAGCAGACTGGAATACGGGACTCACCGAGGCCCTGTTCAATGACGATTTCAGCATTGTGGACATCGATATGTCAGATCTCGGCGAAAATCTGCTGGAGAACGGCGACTTCGAAGATGGTGATACCGGCTGGCGCAAGAACAACACCGACGGAGAGGCAACCTCCGAAGTGGTCGACGGCGTGCTGGTTATCAATGTGACTGAAGCGGCGGCGGACGACTGGGGCGTTCAAACCATAGGGGATTTGCCACCGATTGAGGATGGCACCTCGTACTCCGTGCTCTTTGACGCGTGGAGCGACTCCACTCGGGGACTTGCCTTCGGGGTGCAGAAAATGGAAGACCCCTGGGACACCTATGCCTACAGCTCCGCAACGCTGACCAAAGAGCCCACTACGCTGGTCGTTAATTTCAAAGCCACAGAAGATGTGGACGTGGCTGCGTTTGTACTCAACGTCGGTGGTGACACCGGTAAAGTATACATCGACAATGTCATGCTGATCGTCGCGGATTGATTGCCCCCGCCAATCCGCGCCTCGCTGGAGGCATGACCCGGACCGGCGCCGACTACATCGAATTCATCCGGGCGTTCAAAACCGATGCATTCTACACCTCTTCGGCACTGGTCAATCAGGCGGCCAGCGATCAGCCTGGCGGCATTGCCATCGCCAACTCCCCGGCCGCAGCGGGGGTCAACGAAGACTGGCACTACGTTCACTTCATGGCAGGGTCATCCAGTTGGGATTGAAGTTTTTGTTGATGGTCAACACAATCTGATCGATTTCCAAACCGACTTCCCGCATATACAGTTCAAATTGGAGGACACCGGGAGCGGGAACATCCAACACCGCACGAGTGCCATCCATCAGATATCGGATATAGTACCATCTGTCGGTAATCGTCTGTTCATCCATCTGAAAGGACAGTGCCGAGTCAGTGGCGATGTGACCATTTGTACCGAACCACACCGAATCATCCGAAGCTCCTTCATGGGCCGCTCTAAGCCAGACGTAAGCAGGGGCTGCCTTCACCATTTTCACCGTGTAGCGCAACACCGGTGCATTTGCCTCCGCAAAGTCCGGGTCGGTATTATCGGTGTATCCAGGTCTGAAGTGGGTCGCTCTCATGGCCCCTTCTCCCGAATACCCATCGATAGCTGCTGATGCCTTCCACATACTGCCTTCTTTTCCCGCCCGCACATCCGAGTAATCCTCGGCCTCCATAATCACCAGTCCATTTTCATCCGCAGATTGAACAAAATCCTCCTCGCCATCCACAACCGGTTCCGAATCGAATTCCGTTTCCCGCCAATCTGAAGTCCACACTTCCCAGCCCGAACCCGTGTCCGCAGTCACCGCCAGTCCGTCGCTGGCTGAGTCATTTTCAGTGTCCCGCATCAGGGGGGGCACATCGACCACACACCCACATACAATCGCCACGCCGGCAAATAAAAGAACAGCACGCTTCATCAGAATCTTCCTCCCACCCCAATGGTACTGCCGAAATCCAGAGATACCGCCGGTCGCTGCGCGTTTCTCCGCCGCTTTCTGATTTCGATCATTTTCAATGTCGCCGCACCAACCGCCAGCACCCCGGTGACCCCGATGAAAACATTTGTCATCCGCTTATTGTTCAGGGTGTCATCCCGCGCCACGGCATCCGTGTAACCGGAATCCGTATAAATGGATTTCGAGCGGAGTGTTTTGGCGCCGAACATGGCCGTGATCATGCCGCTGGCTATCGCAGCGCTCAGTAACGAATAATACGAGACCCGCCATCCCACCGATGGCGATGCCCCCGACAATGCATCCGTTGGAATATTCTCCTGCGCAGCACTCCCGCGCTGTTCTTCCCACACCGATGACAGAGTTACCCCCGGGGCCGGTTCCACCGATGGCAGGCGTTCATGAGCTTCAGAAACAGAAAACCGAACATTGGTAACGGCGCCGGGCTCAACGGGATAAGTGCTGTTGACCAGCTGCCCGTCGGCGCCCCTGGCGGTGACCGTGTAATTTCCCGGCGCCATGAGAATCACTATCCTGCCATTCACCGTGCGCCCCTTCTGAACACCGTCAACTTCAATGATGCAATCCCCCGGAATGCAAATGACGTGTAATTCCCCAACGAGCAACTTCAACGTGGCCAGCCGATTACGAACCTCAGCCTCCGTATCCGCATCCCGGACCGCGTTCATGGAAAGATACGCGCGATACGTGGCAATGGCACGCACATGGTCATTGGCATATTCATAGCTGAAGCCCACATTGGCCAACGCCGCCGGATGCGGCGCCACATCATAGGCACGCTGAAACGCGGCGGCCGCTTCCAGATAGGCGCCCGCTTAAAAAGCATCTCCCCCTGGTTGAACATCTTTCTGGCATTCTTCACATCCGTTGAATCATCGGACATGCCGGTGGTGCCGGCGGACGGCTCCGCACAGGACGCATTGTCAACGAAGCTCAGCAGAAACACTGCACTCAGGACACTGTGATACACAATAGCACGCAACATCAATACGGATTCCTGGTTAACACCTTCTGAGGTGGGCGCGTTCTGGTTTTTGTTCTGGTTTTTCTTTTCATCCGATGACTCCCTTTTGATTTCGCCCTCAACCGGGTCACCCTTCCGGAACGCGCCGCCTCTGATGGAGACAGCGCAATATCCAGCGACTCGCCTTTTTGAGCAGCGACCCAATAGGTGTGCGAGAGATACCCCGAAGCACGGGCAAGGACCGCATGCTTTTGTCCGTCATTCGGAAGATGAATCACATTCGATTCCACGTGAATCGGCTCCCCATCCAGCAACAGCTCCACATCCGCGGGTCGACGCGTCAGGACTATTTCAACGAAGGCCATTTCATCAACCCCGGGGTTCTCCGTCGCCGGGCTGTCCACTTTCTTTTCGTGAAGTGCAGTTGCCGCAACGGTCTGTTCATCCGCAAAAACCCCATCCGCCGAAACCATCTCTATTCCTTCCGACTCATTTGAAAGGTCTGCGGAACCCACCTGCTCCGTCCCTGTTCCATTTGAAAGGTCTGCGGAACCCGCCTGCTCCGTCCCTGCTCCAGAAGTAAAGACAGACACCAGGCCCGCCAGCAGAATCCCGCTCAACACCGCACCACCTGCCAGTGCCCACTTTTTACGGCGGTTGCCCGCATCTTCGAGCTGTTCACCGGTTGACCGACCCAATACAGTGGTGGACAATCTGGGTTCCGGTTCCGTGGAGGGCAGCAGATACACCACATTATCTCCCGTTCCGGGTTCAACTGTGGTCGATTGCTGATTTTTCCGAAACTCCCGAAGCTTCGTCCGATGGGCGTTGATTTCGGAGGTAAAAACCGACTGCATCAGCCCACTCAGTTCGGCGGCGCATGGCTTCTGTCCCGATGCGGTGATGTACTGTCGCAAATCCGCTTCCAGTTCAGACGCCTGCTGATATCTGTGTTCCGGTGACACAGCCATTGCTTTTCCAATAATCGATTCGAACGCGGCGTCGATTCCGGCGGCAATCGATGACGGCGGGACCAGTTCGCAATAAAGCGTTTTTCGCAACCGTTCCGCCTCGCTCCTGCCGGGAAACGGGTGTCGGCCTGTCGTGGCCAGATACAGAATGACTCCCAGCGAAAAAATGTCCGCCCGACGATCGAGGGGTTCCCCTTTTATCTGCTCGGGCGATATGTACCCGATTTTGCCTTTCAGGTTTCCGGGGTTCGTGTGTGCCAACCGGTCCCTGACAAACGCCACGCCAAAGTCAATCAGCTTGACCCATCCATTATAGGACACCAGAATATTGTCCGGAGAAATGTCCCGATGCACCGGATGCAACGGGGTGCCGTCATCGTCTTTCAAATCGTGAACAACCTGCAATCCCTGGCACACCTCTGCACAGATCCACGCCGCCAGCGCACACGAAACTGAAATATTCTGCTTTCGTCTCTCTCGCAGCAAATGTCTCAGACTGCGACCATCCACATACTCTGCAGCGATAAACAATTGGCCGTGATCTTCGACAATCTCGTATATCTCACCAATATTCGGGTGATGAATCCGGGCAGCAATTCGCGCCTCATCCAGAAACATGTCTACAAACTCGCGTTGATTCGATAAATGGGAATGAATCAGTTTCAGCGTGACCAGTTTTTCGAATCCAGCCATGCCGGACAGTCTGCCCACATACACATTTGCCATCCCACCGCTGGCCAGCGGATAAATCACATCGTATCTCCCAATTCCCTTTCGCTCAAAGGGAGGCGGTGTCTCTGGATGAATTTTGCGCATCATGCTCCTCCCCCTTTTTACGCTACAGCAAATCGCGTATCCCTCAGCGGCGGTCCCTGGTACGACTTTTTAAAAATCAGCTCAATCTGCGATCACCGAATCATCTCTAAAACGTTTAAGTAACAACACCTGACTATGATGTTCCCCGTACTGATTCCTGAGGTATTCTTCTGTCCTGAGAAGCGTACCTGCGCAGCCCAACAGGTGGCCTGTTTCAAAATATTAACGGCGAATCATTCCATAAAGGCATTATTCATTAAGCGATAATGTCAGAATACCGCACCCCCCTGTCAGACTGCAAGAATAAAACCTCTCCTCGAAGGGGAATCCCAACTTCGGCAATCTTTCCTTCCGTGTCTGTCCGCTACCGTAATTCGACCTATTGATATGTATGTACCACTTCCACTGAGTGGGCCTTGAACAGACACACCAGCTCCCGGCCGGGTTTCACATCCAGTTGATACAGGGCGCCTGGGGTAATCTCAGAAATAAGCGTGACCCCGCAATCCACACTGACAAAGAAAGAATCATTCATATGCAGTATCTGCGTCACGGTGCCCGTGATTTGATTCTGTATCGAAATGGTGCTGCAGGTATCGGTGGAAAGGGCAATATCGTCCGGAGCGATGGCCAGACGCACGCGATGTCCGATACCCTCCTGCCCCTGCAGCCGACTCGAACTGGTGACAATCAGAGGCGCATCCGACTCGCCCACGCCAAAGTGATTGAGCCGGGTTTTCGAATCGTATCGCTGATAAATCAGCTCCACCGTGTTGATGAACCGTTTGGGAGTAATCAAATGCGGTACCACCCCGGCCTCCATCATTTCCAGGTAGGAGCCACTGGCCAGAATGGATTGGTTTTCCACGATAATCAGCGACTGGGTCAACTTCAGAATGTCCTCCAGATCGTGAGAGATAATCAGCAGCGGAATCTGAAACCGGTGCTGAATTCGCAGCAGATACGAAATAATCTGCCCCCGACGGCTGCGGTCAAGATTGGAAAACGGCTCGTCAAAAAGCAACAGCTCGGGTTGTTGCAGCAACGCCCGCCCAATCGCCACCCGCTGCCGCTCGCCACCGGACAGACAGGCCGGCATTTTGCCAAGAAAGGGCTGAAGTTCCAGAAGAGAAACCACATCCTCGAGTGACAGATGTCGCCGTCCGGCAAATTTCAGACCAAAGCACAGATTCTTTTCCACTGTGAGATGGGGAAAAATGTAGTGTTCCTGAAACACTACTCCCACATGCCGATGGTGAGGCGGCACATTCACTCCGGTTTCTGAATCAAAAAAAACCGTATTATTGAACGTGATACGTCCACCGGTTGACTTTTCAATGCCGCACAGCAATTTCATCAGGGTACTCTTTCCCGAACCGCTCATTCCGAAAATCCCGGTAATGCCCCCATCCACGACCACATCGTATCGAAAATGGGTATCTCCCAGCACGGCCTGCAGATTCTCCACATGCAGCTTCATCTTCGCCCAAACCTCTGCTTTCTGGAAATCCACTCGGATGCGCCCATGGCCGCAACCGACAGCAGAATGGAGATCACCACCAGCCTTGCCACCTGCATCTCCTCTCCCGGCACCTGCATGCTGGAGTATATCTTCAGTGCCACGGTTTGCGTTCTTCCCGGAATATTTCCGGCCAGGGTGATGGTGGCGCCGAACTCACCCAGACTGCGCGCGAAAGACAATACAATGCCACTGATAATCCCGGGCAGCGCCAGGGGCAGCGAAATCCGTAAAAAGGCCACCCGCGGCGGCGCGCCCAGAGTGGCGGCCACTTTTTCGTAGGCTGGATTCACCATTTCAAAGGCGCTTCGGATGGCGCGAACGGCCAGGGGCAGTGAAACCACAACGGATGCCAGCACCAGCGCAGCAAAATTGAACGTGAACTGCCAGCCAAAAACTCTGAAAAACATTCCCCCCAGTGCGCTGTGCCGGCCGAGGAGCAGAATCAGCAGATAACCGGTCACCACCGGGGGCACCACCAGGGGCATCGAAATAATGGCTTCCAGAGCGGGCTTGAACCGAATCCTTTTGCGCGCCATTACCCATCCCAGCCAGATGGCAATGGGCATACTCAGCACCGTACTCACCAGGGCAGTTTTCAACGTCAACCAGATTACTTCGAGCTCGGCGGCGCTCATCAGATACTCCATCCTGTGGAACCGGCCATCGGTACACACATGCTCCCCATTCCCGTTTAAATAAAAAGCAGATTATATGCCAGCCTGGAAGGAGCAGAAAATCGCGGTCATTCCCCTGCCATTTGCCACATTCTTGTACTTTTACGGGATTATATCACATTTGTGTTTCGATTACGGAAGAGATCACGGGCAGTTCAACCGGAGAGTGAGGGAGTCGGGAGGCAGATATTCCGTGCGGGAGTCAATCACAATTTCCGGACTTCGACCGCCCACGGTCATCGGAATGCCGGTAAAGCCCCCCGTCTGCCTGGCCGTGCAGGTGTTCCAGTCGCAGACGTCCGCATCATCGAACAGAATGAAATCCAGATCCGTGTCCGTCATGCCGGTCACACTGAGCACTTCCAGCTCCGCAGAGTGATCGGTGGCCGTATCCACCTCAACATAAATCACTGCTTCCTTGCCGATAAACGGTTCATCCACCGGCGCCTGGCAATCCTGAGCGGTGTCCGTATCCTGATCATTCGGCCCCGAATAGTCCACATACACCCGGGTGACAAAATCGTCCCCGGTCAGCGTCACTTCCTGACCACAGGCAATATCCACGTAATTGATATTGGGGGTGTCGGTGCAGACAACCGTGTCATTGGTGAAGTCTTCGCTGCAGGAATGCACGAAGCAGACCCCCTGATCGGTGCAGGGCACCTCCACCGGCATACACGCCACATTGGCATTTTCATCCAGTTCGCAGGTGGCGTTGGCCCCATAGCAATTGTATTCCATGTCGCAGGAGCTGCCCAGGGGGATGGAATCATTGGTGCAGATGGGAGAGGTGTCGGTGTCGTTCTCCACACAGACATCCGTGGTGCATGGATTGTCATCGTAACACGCCGCTGCCGATAGGGGCCCGCCAATGCAAACACCACTCTCGCAGTAATCCAGTGTCCCGTTGCAGGCCAGTCCATCATCACAGGGCGTGGTATTGGGGGCCTGATTCGTTTCGCAACTGTATCCCCCCGCGCCATCATCCACGCAACGCTTGAAATCGCATTCGGTGGCCAGCGCGTCACAGGGATTGGTGCCCGTACAGCTCTTCGTGGTTTCGTTGCACGTCACATCCGCATAACAGGCCGTCTCTGCAGGACACGAATCCACCGGCGTATCAAACCGGCAGGTACCGCCGGCGCCACACAGATACGTACCATTGCAGAACGTACCATCCAAATCGCAGTCCTCATTGTGGTTGCAGCGACAATCCCGAATCACCTGCCCATCGCTACAGGAATACGTATCTTCACCGTTGCCCGTGCAGTAGTCGGTCACTGCCACACAGCTGCCCGCGCCATCACAGCGATTTCCATCGGTGCAGCCCGTTTCCTGCGATCCGCAATCCGCCCAGGTGGTGCCACTTTCACACTGATACAAATCGGTGTTGCAGACTTCGCCGGACTGACATGGCATATCACAATCGCTGCTCTCTGTGCAGCATTCGCCGGATGCGCAACACACACCGTTGCTGCAATGTCCAGTTACACAATCGCCGTCCCCGGTACAGGTGCCGCCGCTGGGCACCAGACACTCCCCATCAACACACTGTGTTCCCACACCGCACTGGGCACTTGATGTGCAGCTTGCAAAGCAGTTCTCCGTTACCGCCCCGGCGGTACAGACGTATCCACCGCTGGCACCGAACAGCACCGACTGTTCCGAACAGGTGGTCACATTCACACAACTGCCCGCGCCATCGCACAGGCTATCTCCCGAACAGGTATCCAGTCCATTGGTGTCTGCAATGCCACACCCCAGTTTGGTGGAAAAACATTGATTGTTCGAGCCACACTGCACATTGGCATTACATTCATCGGAACAATCCACCTCAGTCACACAGCACTCGCCCGCAGCGCAACAGATGCCATCCCCGCAATGTCCGCTCAGACAATCACCGTCCAGTTTACAGGCGCTTCCATTATCTGCCGCAGAAAAGCTGACACAACTGCCATTCACGCAGATGGCGCCGTCCACGCAATTCACATCCGCATTACTGACATTGCAACTGGTATAACACACGGGGGTGGCTTCCAGGGCGCCACAGGTGAACGTGTTTGCCGCCGCGAATAATCCACATCCGGAGGGCGCAACCGGCAAACAATTGCCCTGGCCATCACACACATATCCATCCTGGCAGGTCTGACCGGACACATCTTCGGCACCGCAACTGAATAGCGCAGCTGAGTATGCACAGGCACCATCCTGACATGTCGCCGCTGCGCATAAATCGTTGGTACAGTCTCCGGCATCTGCGCAACACTCCCCTCCATCGCAGCAAAAGCCGTTGTTGCAGTGCATCGACGCGCAGTCGCAATTGTCCACACAGGCAAGTCCGTTCTCCACGAGGCCCGGCGCAGTACACACCACAATGTCGCTTCCGGACTCGGAATCCCCGGTCTGAGTATCCGTGACCGAATCGGTCCCGGATATCGCGGACGACGTTTCCGAGTCGGTTGCGGTAGCGGTTGATGTGGCGCTGCCGGTATCTCCGGTGTCCGTGTCCGCCGATGTATCCGCCACGCATTTGCCACCGACACACAGAGATGTCCCGGCACAATCATTGTTGTTGTCGCACGACGAACTCTTATCCGAGCATCCGCAACCACTGAGCAGCAACGACAGGGCAACGGGCATCATCCAGATGGACACCCCGCCAATACGCCATTTTCGGTCCGTTGGTTCCATACTGGTTGGCCTGGTGTGTTGTTCCATTTGCATCACGGTGTCCTCACAAAGAAGGTGTTGGTATTTAAACATTCCACTTCACAAATCGCACGCTCCGCATCGGTGATGTCCGGCGGATAGCTCCAGCCGATGCCCATGCTCACAAACACATCAGCGGTGGGATCGGCCGGACAGGACTGCGGCGTGGGAATAACGCCATTGTTGTAATACCCGCCGGTGCACGTATTGAAATGGCCATCATGACAATCCACGTAGCCCTGTAGCCGACATTCCTTTATGCCAGAGCTGTCGGTGTACAGCAGGTCATAGTAGAACCGGAACGGGAAGCAGTAGGCAAAGTTGCCGGGCAACCCGTCATTGTAGCATCGGGCGTTTCCGGGATTGATGCCGCTGGTATTCAGCCTCAGTCCCGCGTAGGGACCTCCATTGTGAGGGGGATCGCCCGCTTCAAACCAGTTGCGATCGTCGTCGGTCAGCAGCACGCATCCTTCCGGATAAAACTTGAGGTCCCCCATGTTGGGATTCCCCTGCTCCAGATCGGCAGTGAGATTCCAGGTGCTGGCATCGGGATCACACTCAATGATGGGGGTTGTTCCCGAATCGGTATCCCCCGCCCCCGGCTCATAGTACAGGGACACATCGTACGGATACCCACCGGGGATACCGCTGGTTCCGGGTGCATAATACCCGTCAATGAGCAGGTAATACGGAGACACATCCTCATCCAGATCCGGGGTGGGCTCCATGGCAGAAAGTCCGTCGGAGCAACTTCCCGCATCGTCATTGTAGGCCACCCGTTCTCCGTGACAGTTGAACAGGGCGATAGATGGATTGGCGCCGTAGGACGCATCCACATTGCCGCCAAAGTCGCACAGACTGATATTCACATGGGCCCCATCGGTCACCGGACCGATTTCCCACATTTCATCGTTCCCCGCAAAGAGATAAGGACTGTCCCCTGCCTCTCCTTCGTAGGCATTGGTGGTGGTGCGCAGGTCGCCCCCGAGAACCACCGCATTGGCCGTGCGGCCATCGTTGCCCACCTGGGTATTCGGCTCTATATCCGGGAAGTCCACCCCGTTGATGGGAATCTGCAGCAATTCCGTCAGCAGGTTCACAATATTGGTTGTAATCTTGAAATTCGACCCCGACGTTCGTCGCTCCGCATGAAAAATGTCCATACTGTACGTATTGCCGTCCACCAGTCCCAGGGTGTCCATATTGATTTCCCCGGAAATCGCGGGGTGAATACCGCCAATGTCCATTTCCAGCTTGTCATCCACAAACACCCACAGATCATCGTCGCCTTCAAAGGCGAAGCGCTGTCCCGGCTCATAGGTGAACGTGGTGTGAATTTCCGTGGTGAAATGGAAATTCTGCAGGTTATTGTCATCATCCCGGGTATTTTCATGACCGAATCCTTCGGTCAGACCAAGGGGGAAGAATCGGTTATTGTCATAAATGAACTCATCGGGATTCGTGATGGATCGTTCCAATACGATTTCAATGCTCTTTTCAATATTCACGCCGTCAATGGTGTTGTACCACTGATTGAACGAATCCTCATCGGTGATCATGCACGTGGTCGCGCATCCGTCAGAGGCGAACACGGGCTTATGGTCAGCACCCAGCGTCGCGTCGACCAGGCCGGTTGTGGCGGTGAAGTCGTAATCCCGCTGAAAATCCGGATGGCTTTCCCGGAAATCGCGAACCACGCCCTGCACCGTTTTCACCGACTGGTCTTCGGCGCCCAGTTCGAGCCGGTTATGAATCACACCGTCATACCAGGTGGACGGATGCGGGCATTGCGCCCGACCCTCCACCGACACATGAAACAGACCTTCCGACGCCGCGCTCTGACTGTCCACAAACACATAAACGGTCTGCGTCGTGTCATCATCCGGCTCTTCCCGTACCACCGTGGACGCCATATATCCGCCGAATGTATCATTCACCGAAGAGCATCCATAAGGCGAACCGCATTCATCCTCCACCAGCGGCCCGGCCTGGGTCACGTGACAATCACTGGAATCGATGGCCCCCGCGCTGCCACAGGGAGCCTTGCTCACATACACAACGGAGTCGAATTCCGATTCCACCTTCACCACAAATTCCTTTGAACAGGTGCTGCCACCGGTACCGGTCTTAATGATATCTATGTAATTCAGGTTGTGGTCATTGCCGTTGAATTTCACCCGGAGGACATGGCGCCCGACAGAAAGCGTTCCAAGCACTATCTCGCGATCTTCAAAATCTTCCTTGCCACCGTTTGGCGACGTATATGTCCCAGCGGCCACACCATCCACATACACCGTGGCCTGGCGATTCGATCGGTGGCTGGCCACCCGGAGAACGGCCGTGTATTCAGCCACCTCACTGATGAGGAAATCGTATTCCAGCAATTCGCCATATGATCCCAGAATTTTACAGACGCCGCCGTTATCTCCCGTGGTATCAATATCCACATCGGCATTGGTACTGGAGGTGCACGAACTGCTTCCGCTGTTGCCCGAACTCGTTTCGTACTCCCGGTGAAAATCCTGGGCCTGTATTCTTCCCGGCACCACAAACACATCCGGGCAGGAACTGTTATCGGTGTTCACGCATTCTCCGGTCGAAGTGTTGCAGCTGTCATTGGTGCAGGTGCTGCCGTCATCACAATCCGCATCAACAGAACACTTGAGGGTGCAGTCGGCAGAGGGCTGATACGTGAAGGCGTAAACCGCGTCACTGCCGGAACGTCCCATGGTCACCCCGGAAACATCACAGGTGGCATTCGACGAATAGTGCTGATTCGTGGCACACCCGGTGCTGCCGGTCACGCCATACGGACCCACATCTCCACCTGAAAACGCGTGAATCAGACTGGCGGTCACACACGTATCGTTGCTGGCATTGGCCAGGTTGCACACCCCTTCTTCAAAACCCGCCGCATCGAGCAGCGGATTGGAATGGGCCGTGGCCTGACATTCCGTACTGCAATTCTCCGCCACCACCGACGCCCCACACGATGCACCCAATTGTCCGGAGTCGGCGATATAGCTGCAGCCCACAATGGCTTCCAGACAGGCGTAGGTATTGCATTCCGGCGCCACGCCCGCGCAGGCCACCGCCGCCGACTGACACACGCCGGATGCGTCGCATGTCCCCAGCGTACAGGCCAACCCGTCCCCGTCGTCGCAACTGCTGCCATCGGCAATGGTATCCACTTCACATGCGCCACTGGTGATGTTGCAACTGAAGGAGTTGCAGTCGTCGTTGAAAGTCGAACAATCTTTCCATGCGCCCTCACAGGTCCCGGCAACGGTACAGGCATCGTCCTCTGTACACGGGGCGCCATCGTCGCACGTGACGCCCAACTGATCAGCAACCCACCCCCAGCTCCCATCCGACGGATCGCAGGTGAGGGTGTTGCAGGTATCGGTGTCTTCGATGGGCGCCGGCAAATCGTAATCTTCGCAGGTCGCCACCCCATTGCCGTCCGGATCTGCACATTGAGCGGAGATACACAGGTTCGCGGGATTCGAAGACTCACAGGCCGCGCCGGTAAGCATGGTCACCGCCGCACAGTTATCTTTCGCGCCGTCGGGGTCGCAGGCGCGCTCGTTGCATTCATCCAACATACCGCTGCAATCGGTGACCACATGTACCGGAATCACCGGCGCTGCTGCCGAACAGGTCCAGTAATCACAGGCCGGATCCGACGGTTTCACATCTGAATCGGAGGGAACCGCAAGAGGGACATGGCAAACAAACAAATCTCCATTGCCATCCGCGTCAAACGGATCTTCCACACAGTCGGTGGTGCAGGTGTTGAGCGCCACCGCACCGGATTCATTCACATACGTATCCGGCGTACACGCCTCGTCTTCAAACCCGCACGATCCGTCCGGCTGACATTCATCCAGCGTGCACCCCAGCCCGTCCGCCTCACAGCTCTGTCCCACATTCACCGTGTTGAAGCAAACTTTGAATCCCGCGGCGCCCAGACAGGTATCCGACGTGCACGGGTTGCCATCGTCACAGTCCAAATCGTCGTTACAATATCCCTCCACCACCAGAGAATCACATTCCTGATTGCTCAGCGATCCATAAGTGCCGTCGTAGGGATAATCCTCCTCACAGCAGTTGATGCCCAGTGCATCCGCCTGATCCTGCGGCTTCGCATTGGGACCGGAAGCACTCCACCAGTTACACCCTCCCCAGCAACTGCAGATATAGTACCCACTGCAGAATGATGGTCCACAGATGCCGTGGGTTTGATGACACACACCGAACCCACCGCCGTCATCATCCCGACAATCCGAATTGCTGTTGCAGGTGCACCGTCCCTTGAATCCGGTGCCGGAGTAAGTGACATCACAGATTTGTCCCGCCGCACAATCGGCGTTGGCATTACAGGCAATGCGTCCCCCATCGGCAACCACATCTTCACTGAAGCACTGATCAATCTGTCCGGGCGATTCGCAGCATTCCACCTCGCCGGCTGCGTCATTAAACACCGACTGAAGTTCGATGGCGGCGAACGCGTCGTCCTCCAGCCCCGCCAGTTGCACATTCGGTTGTCGTTCCGAAATCTCATCCGGCACATCCGCCGTCACTGCCGAATCGACATCAGGCTGGCAAGCACTCAGAACAAACAGAAATGCACCGCTGCCCACAAGACGGGCAATCAATGGGATAACCGGGAGTTTCATTTACAGACCTCACTTTTTCCGACCCGCCATTCGGGGGTCACTGGCGAACATAGCGAAGGTATATGCGAGGAGATACTGTATCCGGATGTGATGCGTTTATCCGACTCCACCTTCATCTGGAATAGAATCGGAATATTGCGTCGGTTGTTTAGCATGATGACAGAATTCTCTCACCTCTTGTTACACCCCAATGATAATTTTACCATTATATTATAATAGTACAACCATAAAAAAATAAAGAAAAAAGATTCGGCCATCGAAGTTCACGAAAATGAAACATCCATTTTACCGGGATATTTCCCCACATTCTCGCCGGTTGCCTGCCAATACCCCACCGATCATTTCACCAGTCTGAAACAGCAATGGGGGGGCTTTCCGGCAAAATCCGGGGGAATCGTCCGGCCGGTGATCTCCTCCACTGCGGACGCCATGACCTGTTCCGGTTCAAACCGGAAACTAGCCAGATTGCACGAAAAATACACTGCACCGCCCTCTGTAACGTGGTTGAGCACTCCATTGAGCATCCAGGCATAGTCCTGCTGGATGGCCAGACGCCGCGACATGGACTTGCTCACCGATACCGTTGGGGCATCCATCACCACCAGATCATACATTTCTCCCCAGTTGCCCCTTTCGAGCAGCGCGAGTACATCGTGCTTCTGATAGCGATGAGTGCCACCGGAGAATCCATTGATGGCCATATTGTGCTGTGCGGCCTTGAGATAAGTGTTGGATAAGTCAATGGTGGTGGTGGCTACCGCGCCCCCCGCTGCCGCATACACGGTAAACGCGCCGGTATACGCAAACAGATTGAGAAATCGCTTGCCCGCTGCCTCCTTTTCCACCATCTGGCGGGTCTGGCGATGATCGAGAAAAAGCCCCGTATCGAGATAATCCGACAGATTGACCGTAAACCGGTGGCCCCCCTCCATCACTTCGTAAATCCGGGCATCGGCGGCCAACGGTGCGTACTGAGTACCGCCCTTCCCCTGCCTTCGAAACTTGATGAACACCGCATTCTCCGGAAGGTGAAGGAAACCTGCGAGGGCATTCACCAGGTACCGGACCCATCGGTTCTCTTCCTCCGCGTCGCTTTCTCCCCGGAGCTTCACCCCCACATGCAGTCGCCCTTCATACCAGTCCACCAGCAGCGGAATTTCGGGAATGTCCAGATTGTACAGACGAAAACACGACACGTGGTTCCGCCGCAGCCAGGATTTGAGCCGTCGCTGATTCTTTTTCACTCTGTTGACAAGCATCTCCGCCTGTCCGTGCCATTTTTCATTCGGTGGTATCATGTGCCCGTTGCCTTACCTCGTGGATTCGAATTATTTTCTCAGGTCATATGCCAGCACCGTGAATGGATGGCCCGGTTCATACAGAAATCGATAGGTGGCCCAGGTGGCCAGCACGCGCTTGGTGTATCCGCGGGTCTGACTGAACGGAATGGACTCCACAAACAGATCCAGGGGCATATCACTGCGTTCCTTCAACCAGCGGCTCACTGCACCGCCGCCGGCATTGTAACCGGGTACCATCAGCGCCGGGTTGTTGCCGAATGACTCCCCCAGCGATTTGAGATAAGCGGCCCCAAGCCGGATATTGACTCGGGGATCCCGAAGCGCCTTCCGGTTCACCTGAATACCCAATCCAGCCCCCACCGCCCGGGCCGTGGGCAATATCAGCTGCATCAGTCCCATGGCATTGGCCCACGACTCAATGCTGGTATTGAATCCGCTTTCCTCCCGCATAATGGCCAGAATCAGCATGCGGTCCACACCGCTTTCCGCCGCCGCAAACCCCACTTCTGATTCAAACGCCAGGGGAAACGCCAGGGTCCACGAATCAAAATCCGCCCCCGCGGGATAACGGCTCTGCCATCCGTCACTGAATGAGTCAGTGATCTCCCTGGAATCGGCAAAACTGCCCACACGCCGAAAAAGCGCCGCCGCGGCCCGATGAACCGATGGCGGGGTGGTGGATTTTCGGAGCAGCGATTTAATCAGTCTGGTGCCCCGGCTGATCAGACCGAGTCGAACCAGTTCCACCCCAATGGCGAATGGCCCCGATTCCAGCAGTTTCCGGGGAATACTGTTTCGCCGCTTTCCGGACTCCGGCGTGAGTTCCGCCATCAGTATTTTCGCCCCAATCTCATCGAGTGCCTCAAACCGACTGTACGCAAGAACCATATAAAACGTGAACGGTGTCGTGGTAATCACGTGCTCATACTGCCGGATGGCGGTCTCCCGATTGCCCAGCAGCTCCTCCACACGCCCCAGCCAGTACGCGGCCCGACCTGCGGTGTACCAACCCTTTTCAATGGGGAACATATCGAAGTATTGTGCAAGAATCTCCCTGGCCTCGGCCAGCTGATTCTGTTCAAGGGATCGGCTGGCCCCCAGCCACAGGGCTTCCGCCCGCATATCGCCGGATGGATAATCCTGCGGCAGCGAGGTGATGAGTTCCAGAAACTTTTTTTCGTTTCCGAGGGCCAGATACGATTTGGCGGTATACAGTCTGGCATCGTCTGCATACGAGTGGGCCCGAAACTGCTTTTCAACTTCTGAAAACATTTCAATGGCCTTTTCGTACTGACTGGCACTCATATTGCTCTTGCCCGCCTTGTACAGCGCCTTGAGACGAATATCCGGTTCACTGCAATCTGAGGCCACCGCTTCAAATTGAATCGCCGCTTCCTGATGCTCCCGCAAGAATGATGTCACCAGGGCCTGTTCATATCTGGCGCGGCACTCCAGCGCTCCCCCCCGTCTGGCGAACTTAATTGTCTTCACGTACGCCTTTTGCGCCTTGTCGTAGCGACGCTTGAGCATCAGTTCGTGGGCGTCCTCAAACAGGTTCTGCGCCACGCGGTTTTCTTTTCTTGCCGCAGAAACCGTCCGGCCAACCCGTTCCAGAAGCACATCCTCAAATGCGCAGGCCTCCCGGGTCCAATGCCCCTGGGGCGTCTGAGCGGACATACTGTCAATCAGCGTCAATGCCTCTTCTATCAACATTCGGAAGTACGCGTTGCGATCCGCGGGAGTGGCGTTGGCGGCTATTTTTCTTTTGTCGTCAGATACATCCTCGGCGCCGACATCAATCGGTTCGAGCCCCATCGCGTAAGCGCCCAGCATCGCGCCGGTTTTTTCCGGGTTCGCACTCATGGCATCCGTCGTTGAAGGCAGTGGGGATGCTTCGGCAGCGCTCACCGGATGCGCATCGTCGTCCAGCCGATATTCCTCGGTCATCTGTGCGATACACGCGACCATTTTGGCCTGACTTTCGGCTTTGGCATCACCGGGCCATTTTTTCTTCACTTTTCGATACTGCATCAGCGCATCATCAAAGCGGCCCATCTTCTGATACGCATCTCCAAGCACCATCGCCGCCACCGGATTGGTGGTTTCAATTTTTTGCGCGATGGCAATACAGTCGTCGAACCGTTCCAGGCGAAACGCCGCAAGAGCAGTGACTTCATGAATCACGTCGGCGAGCAATGGCAATTTTACCACCATGGGCGGCAATTCTTCAAACGCCCGCTTCGCATCTCCGGTGTAAAACGCAATATACGCCGCAAGAAAACGGGCGCGGCTTTTCAGATTTTCGTCCGCCAACCCGGGAATCATTTCATCAAACAGCGCCACGGCTTCGGTCAGATTGTTGTCGGCCAGCGCCTGGGCGGCCCGGCCGCCATTGATATGGGTAAACCATGGAGAAATGGCCGAAAGCGCAATCTCGCTGGACGGCAACCGCAACCCCTGATCCGAAGCGGTGATCGGCTCGGATTCCCGTTTCAACGGCGTTTTCAGCGGCGTTGTTTCCGTCCTTTCCATTGTGCCTGAACATGCGGCCAGCAGCAGAAACGCCAGCAACAGAGGATGTAGAATAAGAATGTCTACTGAATGATATAATTTATAACAACGCATCCGGGTCACTTTAACAGGCCCATGGCCGCGAAACCAATTTTTCAACGTAATTGTTCCGCTACCTTTGAAAATGTTTAATCGTGCATAATATCCGGGTTCCAAAAGCCACAATTCCCCCTGAAAAACTTACTGCATATCCCGCATTTCACTGATACTGTACAGCCTCCCAACTGATTAATAAAAGGGCGTCTTATTCCGCCGGAAAGGATTCAATACATGCCTCGACTCAGATTCCCTCTGACCATCGCGGCGACGGCAATAATGCTGTGTGCTGCAACCACCGCACTGGCGCGGGTCAATATCGGTGCCGGTACCAAATTTTCGTGGGACAACTATCACCACATCATCATGGACTATTCTGTTGCCAACACCGAGGCCGGTGTGGGACTTACATCGGCAGATTATCCCAGTCCCCGCTTTGGCGGCAATTTACAGCTGATGATCAACCGACGTTTCGTTGCGCTTCTCACGGTGGATTTCGGCACCTACAAGCATACCGTTTACACGTATCCCAGCGGCGTGGATCCCGCCGATACCATTAAAATCACTCAGAAATACCTCAAAGTTGGCGTGGGACTTGAAGCAAAGATTTACCTGGTTAAACCGATGAATAAAAAGGCTGTACCCTATATATTTCTCGGTGGCGGGAAATACTTCGCCAAAACCGAAACCCCTTTCGAAGAGGGGGAGCTGGCCGCTTCGGAAATGATGAGTAAACTGGCGTCCCCAATATACGCGCAGGCAGGGTTTGGCGCCGAGTTCATCGTCAACAAATCATTCTCATTGGGGGCCGACATCCTTGGTTTCCGACTGGAAGCCGCCAAAGGCAGCGTGGGGCAGGGAAAGGATTATGATACCGAAGTGAATGCCGATTACTATACCGGCGACCAGACCTACATGAATATCTACATGTACACCGCACTGACGCTCAATTTTACCTTCGATCGGAAATCCAGACCGGTCGAAGATCCGGCGCCGGCCGCAGGCGAATCAAACAACGACATTGAGCCGCAAAACGACATTGAGCCGCAACAGGATAGCGAATGGGCACCCGACGAGTCAGGAGATAACGACTGGGGATCCGACGGGGATGCCAACTGGGAATCATCCGCCAACAACCCGCCCGCCAAATCCAAACGCAAGAAAAATAAAAAGAAAAAACGCAAATCCTGGTCATCCGCGCCGCCGCCTCCATGAACCGCGGGGGTCGATGACCGCCTTCCATGCCGCAGATTTCCAAATCTGAAAACACTAATAATTCAATACATTTAAAGAAGAAACCCAAAGAGGTTTCTGCATTTTTTTACGCATAAAACTTGATTCGTGTCCCACATGGGGGTTACATTGTCCTACATGTAGTCAAGGAGGCATCATGCAGGATTTGAGTCGATACAAAAAAAAAGAGCACATGGAAATCAGCACCAAATACATATCGCCACTCATATTTGGACTTGTGACCCTGGTGGGCCTTGTATTTGCAATGGGAGTACTGGTGGGAAATCGCCAGAAATCCGATATGCAGTGCCCCGAACCGGACTTGCTCACCCGATTGAATCACCAGTCCGGAGAACCGGCAATTCCGGATACGCTCGATTCGGTGTCGTATCACACCTCCCTGAAAGCCAGGGCGCAGAACGTTCCGGTTCCGGCCACACTGAAATCAGTCGACGACAACGATATGCCCGTCCGTGGCGAAAGTGCATCCGAACGGGATGAGCTGAAAAAGGTCAGTCTGGCAAAACCCATGGATGAAGAACTGCCCGTTCCGGAAAAAATAAGGGACGATGAGTCCGGCGTATTTACTCTCCAGGTCGGATCGTTTCAGGACCACCGGGAAGCCAGTCTGATGGTGAAGCGCCTGAACCGTGCTGGTCACAAGTCGTTTCTTGTTCGCGTGACCATGCCGGACTCCGAAATCTGGTACAGAGTTCGGGTTGGACCGTTTGACTCAAAACGCAAGGCCTGGGCTTATAAAGAAGAATTTGAAACCACAGAGCGCCTCCCGGCTTTTGTGGTAAAAAGAAGAGGATAACAATCGCACGGGTTCACCTCTCTCCTTGACTCGATGGACCCGGTGGCCGTACAGTCTGGATTGAATACGGAGGAAATATGTTTGGTTCCATTTTACAAGACACGGTGGTAAACGTTAAAGGGGCACATGCTGCAATCCTCATGGGGTTCGACGGCATTCCTGTCGATGCCTACACTGGCAATCCCGATTCCGACATTGAGTCGATAGGCATGGAGTTTTCTGTTCTTATCAAAGAGATTCAATCCGCGGCACAACAGCTTGAGGCAGGAAGAGCCAACGAAATTACCATACGAACAGAAAAATTTTCCACTATCCTGCGCATTTTGAACGACGAGTATTTTCTGGCCATCGCCATTGGCGTGGACGGAAATCTGGGTAAAGCCCGATATCTGCTGCGGATGGCAGTTCCAAAACTACTGGAAATACTTTGACTCGCCGCGCGTTCCGGTCCACCATTTGCGGTCTCTCTTCCATCCCCTTAAAATCTTATATTTTCAAACAGTTACATCGCTGGTTCCCACAGATTGTTCCAGGATAAATCCACAACGGATGCCGAATTCACTCCGGATGTATATCGACAGCATGTTCCTGATCTCCGGCAGGCAATCCCATTCAGGGGAACATGCCCATAAGTCTTCCACATCCCGAATTACACAGTCAGAATTTTAACAGAATTTAAATCCCGGTGTTGACCTTTTCACGCCAGCTCCTGTAAAGTATTTCCCCTGATATATGAGATCAATTTGATCCTTTTTCTTATTGAACGTTAGTTGTTTTTTCATATCGGTTGTCGTTTACCGAAATAGAATCAGAACGCAAAAACATTTGCGAATTCTGAATCGGGAAATATTACGTGTCCAATAAAAGCAAAATAGTCGCCGCTGCACAGAAATATGCGGGAAAAGGAAATTTCGAAAAAGCGATTGCTGAATATCAGAAGGTGCTCAAACTCGACCCCCACGACATTCGCACCTGGCTGAAAATGGGGGATTTGTATACCCGGATGGGGGCACGCAGGGAGGCAACGGATACCTACCTCAAAGTAGCTGAACAGTATCGAAAAAGTGGGTTTCATCTTAAAGCGGTTGCTGTTTACAAACAGATCCTGAAACTGGATCCGCTATTATCTGATGTCTATGAATTGCTGGGCGACGCCTATCTCAGCCTTGGCCTTATTTCCGAGGCACTGATTCAGTTTGAACAGCTCGCCGATATTGCGGCGCGGCAGAATAAACAACATATTGTTGCCGGCACCCTGCGCAGAATTCTGGAACTCGACCCCAGTAATATCTCCACTCGCCTGCGGGTGGCGGAACAGCTCTCCTCCCTCGGGGAAACCAGGGATGCGATAGAGCAGTTTCGCACAGCATGCGATCAATTGAAATCCCAGGATCGGCTGGATGATTATCTCAAAGTGGCGGAGCGGTTGCTATATCACGACAATTCGCAACTCGACATCGCCAGAGATCTGGCCCAGATTTATCTTGAGCAGAATGAACCGCGCAGGGCCCTTTCCAAACTGCAGATTTGCTTCAACGCCAATCGCAAGGACACCCTCACGCTGGAAATGCTCGCCGCTGCATTCAGCATGCTACAGCAACCGCAGAAAGCCATTTCGGTTTACACGGAGCTGATGAACATTGCAATTGAGTCCAACAACATCGCGCAGAAGCACGGGTACGCCAAATCGATTCTCAAGCTCGATCCGGAGCACCGCATCGCCCGCAGAGAGTTGGGTTCCAATGTGACTGATCCCGCATCAGAAAATTATTCAGCTACCACATCCCGTACGCCCTCCGGGCCAGAAGCTGTAGTCGCCAAGCTGATGGATGAAGCGGATGTGCTGGTGAAATACGGATTGCTTGAGCGGGCCACGGAGCACTTTGATAAGATTTTCACCCTGGACTTCTATAACCTGGAGGCCCGCGAACGCTTCAAGGATTTGCTGCTTGAAAACGGCAATATGGAAGGCGCAAAAGAACAGCTGTTCATTCTGGTGGATGCATTCATCGAAACGCAACCTGAGGGAGCCGTATATTATCTTCACGAGATCCTGCGCATTGATCCCATGAGTCGTCGGGCACGCGCGGCCCTCCAGGACATCGGTGGCGTGATGCCCGATGGACTGCCTGAACTTCCCCACGAGGAATCCCCGGAACAGTCCGGACTTCTGGAGATGGAACCGGTCGAGATATCCGACGCCACCACGGAAGAAACCAAAAATACTGCCGAGTATGATATTGACATCGCGGATCTGCCATATATGGATGATGACAATATTCTGATAGAAGACTCCCGGGCCGACATTACCATTCAGGAGGACGAGGACGTGTCCGCTGTGGCAGACGATTCGCCAACTCCGCCGACGAGTATGCCTGCGGGCGTATCGGAAATGCCGAACACAGAATCGACACAGCCGGAACGTGCTGAAGTGTACCCCCACACTGCGCAATCGGAATCACCCGGTTTGGGAGGTTTCACTGATAGCACCCGACCGGTTTCCTATGTTCCCGACCGGGGCGAAACCGCAGCCGGGCAGGCGGACAGCCTGTCCAACGATGAAACATCGAGCACAGCACTGGCAGATATTGATGAAGAGCTCGACGAAATCGCATTTTTCCTGGAACAGGGCCTGATTGAAGAAGCGCGAGGCATATATACCGAACTGATTGAGACGTATCCGGATGACCCGCGTCTTCTCGATTTAAGTGCGTGGTTCGAAGAAGCCGCCGTGCCATCCGACCAATCCGATGAACTGTCGGAAGAAATCATCATAGAGGAATCCAGCGGGCAGCTGGATATAGACGAGCTGTCCAGCGATTTGAATCTCGACGAACTCGCCAACCCTCAGTCCGACGTGGCCGTTGATACGGTATTCACCATATTCAAGGAAGGCGTCAAACGGCAGATTTCCAAATCGGACTATAACACCCATTTTGACCTCGGCCAGGCTTATAAAGAAATGGGGCTCTGGGACGACGCCATCGGCGAATTCAAAATCGCCGCCGGGAACCCGGAAAAAGCCGGTACCGCCGAAATGCTGGTGGGCATGTGCCACCTCGGTGCGGGACGTCTCGAAGAAGCCATTGCCACCTTCGATGAGGCGCGAAACGTTCCCGGACAGTCCGAAAGTGAACTTCTGGCGTTGAAGTACGAAAAAGCCAAAGTCCTTGAACTGATGGAACAGAACGACAAAGCCCTTGTCATTTACCGTGAAATTCTGAATGTGGATCCCGGATTCGCCGACGTTGGGGAACGCATCGAGTCCCTGGAGTAATCGGGCGCATGGGTGTTCTTGCAGGTGTGATTTTCAGTCTGTTTCTCGTTTCGGGATGTTCACCGGAGGTGCAAAAAAGCCCACCGCCGACTCCCGGAAAAACAACCAACGACAACAGGACAGTTCGCGGTTCGTCCAGCACGCCACGGAACAAACCGACGGCATCCCACGCCACAAACGATACGGCTCAGAGAGACCATCTGAAAAAAACGGATAATCCTGGCGGCAGAAACGGCTGGCCCATGTTTCGCGGGAACAGACGTCGTACCGGCGCTGCCGATGTTTCCGGGCCAAGAGAGGCCAATCTGAAATGGGTTTTTCGCACCGGTGGTCGTATCTTCGCGGATGCGGCAATCACCACCGATGGCAACACCATTTATGTGGCGTCATTTGACCATCACGTGTATGCGATTGATACTGACGGTCTGAAAAAGTGGGCTTTCGATACAGGCGGAAAGATATGGACCAGCCCCGCCGTATCCCGGGATGGTCACATTTATGTGGGTTCCGATTCCGATGCGCTGTTTTCGCTCTCCCCGGATGGAAAAATGCTGTGGAAATTTGTTACCACTGAGCCCGCCCTGAAGGGTGAACCGCCGCCCGAAGCCGGACGGTTTGACGTGGATACTTCACCGTTGTTGCTCAACGATGGTACCATCGTTTTCGGTTGCCATCTCAAGCTGATTGCGCTCCGTCCCGCGGCCGGCGATCTGCGGTGGGCATTTACCGCCGGAACCAACCGGGCCAAAGTTTTTTCAAGCCCTGCCCAATCTCTCGACGGCACGCTCTTTTTCGGTACTCAGGGGGACTATTTCTTTGCATTGAACCCGATGGCAGAGGTGTTGTGGACCGAAAAAACCGGCGGAGACAACGACAGCACGCCGGTTGTGGATATTGATGGAAACGTGTATTTCGGTTCCGACGACGGCATCATCCGTTCGATTGGCCCGGGAAATGCGAATCGCTGGGAAACAAAGGTAAACGGTGCCATTCGTGCCCCTCTCGGATTATCCGGCAACGGAACCCTTCTGGCCGCCACCTACGGCCGCGCGCCTTTTGTAGTCGCACTTGATGCCGAAACTGGCAACGAAAAATGGCGTTTTCATATCGAAGCGGGCATTGGCGATTTTTACGGTATTCAATCGGGAATTACCACCGACGCGGAGGGATATGCATATTTCGGTGGACGGGACGGCTATGTATATTGCCTCAATCCCATGGGTAAACTGGTCTGGAAGTACAAGACCGATGATCAGGTGGATGCGGGACCGGTTCTGGGCCCCGATGGCACGTTATACATCGGAAGCGACGACGGCAGACTCTACGCGTTTGCCAGATGAACCCATTTTTCTTAAACGGGAACATCGCCATATGTGCCAATTGTGTGTAGACTGAATGAACAGGCAACTGAAGCTGAACCTCCTGTTGGCGCCAGGTTAAATTGAGAGAAAAGACGAAATGAGGGATCACAAGGAACAGGAACAGAAGGTCAAGGAGCTGGAAGTCGCCATTGAACGGCTTCAGGCGTTATATAACCAGTATTTTATGGGCATCGAACGACTGGAGCCGACGATTCCCAAAAAAACCGTAGAGCGCCAGCTGAATGAACTTCGAAAAATAAAATTCTACAACACGGCATTGAGATTTCGCTTTCAGTCGCAGGTTCAGAAGTATTCCACCCATCTCACCCATTGGCGTCGCATATGCAGACAAATCGAGGAGGGCACGTACAAAAGAGACATCATGCGCGCCAAAGCAAGGGTTGAACCCAGGGGGCGCCAACAGGAAGAAACGTCTGGCGCTACCGAGTACAATGAGCAGGAACTCGACAATGGGTTGCCCGTCTTTGACCTGGAACAGATGCTCAATGAAGTTGAAGATGCATTTGAGCAGGGATTCAATCTGGATGAACAACTGAATGCACTCACATCAATGCCGCCACAACCGGCGCCATCGCCCGGCATACCGCACATAAGGGACGAAGTGAATTCGGTCGGTCCTGCCGGCACATCCCCGGGGGCGGGTGAGCAGCGACCGAGTGGTGTACCGATTCCAATATCGTCATTAAAAGCCAGCAGGAAAACCGACGAGGCCAGGAATACCCGAGAACAACAGGTCGCCCCCGGCGCCCGTTTTCAATCCATGGAGACGGCCACGCAAAAAGGGGCGGATGCCGGTCAGCCTTCCGTCACCAAAGCTGCTGCGCCGCCGATGTCACCTGCCCGACCGCGACCGCAACCGACAATGCCACGTCCTCCCAAGGGACCACCGCCGCCGCCTCGGAGGACGCCTTCCCCCGGGGGGACGACCAATGCGTCGCGGGCACAATCCGCTGGCGGGATTGACGATCAACGGATCCAGTCTGTATATCGCGCCTATATCGCTGCTCGTAAAAAAACCAACGAGCGAACCGATAACATCAGTCTTCAAAAAATTTCTGATCTGCTTAAAAAAACCGAGAAGGCAAAAGGTGGCGTGTCGGATTTCAAGGTTGTCATTCGGGACGGCAAGGCGGTCATCAAGACCGTGAAATGAATAATTTATTTTATTTTTCGCCAGCTCCCCGGGCCGGGCATGGACGGCGGAAAGTTTGAAATGATGTAATCCGCACGTCTGTTCCGTTTTTCATCAACACTGTCCTCGGTTTTTACGGCCTGCAATTCCTCACCAAACCCCCGCACAAAAATTGAAATTTTTAACTTTTTCAAACCGTTGTCCATCAGATATTTCGCGATGGCCTGTGCACGTTGTTCAGAAAGAACTCTGTTGTCCGCAGTGGAACCAACGGTATCTGTATGTCCGGCAACATAAAGGCCATATGTCATGTGAGAGCTGAATTTTTGAAACTTCTGCACCATCTCGACAATCCCGGGAAGTACCGCATCGAGTTTCGGCGCCTCTTCCGGGAGGATGTCCGATTTGCCGGATTCAAAATTCACTTCCTCGTGGGGGACTTCTCCGAAGAAGTGTATGATTTCAAATCCTACCCAGAAATCATTCACATCTGTCGCTTTCAGCTCAATCTTGAAATTATTCGAATCGCCGGCGATTTGCGGCCACTTGATGCTGAGACGGGTGCCTGCCCGGGGACTGTCATATGTCTGCATTTTTTCGGAAAGCACATTTCCTTCAAGGTCGTACACCTTGATCTCGGCAAACGCCGCCGGTTTGTTCAACCGGAAATTCAACGTCCGGTTATCGAGGTCCACATCATCCTTATTGATGATAATCCGCAGTTGGTCTTTACCGGCAAGGGCAACCTGCGAAACGGCCATCAGGCACATTGCCAATGTCATATAAATTGTCTTCCTGAACATGATTTCCTCCCTCACAGGGTTTACTGACACAGACGTTACAAAAACGGCACCTCTTCAATTCATTTTGTCAAATTCCACAAGGAAACTGGTGGATGCCACAAAACTGAAATCACCGAATGTAATAAACGGTGCGGCAAACGACACCTGTCGGACACGGGAAAGTCGCATTTCGTGGGGTTGACTGGTCAACGCACTTCCCATCTGCCTGGAGATATCACCGGAGATCATAAATTGACCATCATCCTTCATTCGGCATGTCAGCGACCAGCTCAATCCCACATCCGACCAGCTGATATCTGCAATCACCTCGTCGCCATATCCCGCTCCCTCCCAGGTCAGCATCGTGGCTGCACCTGACACAATAGTCGGAATGCTTTCGCCCGGCGAAATCCCCGCCACCGTAATTTCGCCAAGGTCATTCGGGGCCTCCAGCACAACTTCAAACGAACCCACATCATCTGCCCCCATATTCTTAATGGTATACATTTGTCCCGGTATAAACTCAAGTCCGTGAGACGGCGAGGCCGAATAAATCACGCCGTCAATCACTTTCATCAGATCGGGAAAGGTACGCGTCGGAATAGCAATCCGACGGGAGTTCACCTCGACAAACATATCCCCGGCATCCTGAAGTGAAATGGCCACGCGGTGATCATCGGTCGCTTTGCCAGTCAACTTCGGTTCCGGCGTTGAACAGCTGTCCAGAGGAATGTCGAAACGAGGAACATGGGTTTCCAGCAATTCATCCACCGTTTGCTGCCATCGTGTTTCGTACCTTGGAAACATGGCAATAAAATCAAACTGCTCAAATGGGTTATCATCCGATTCAGAAATAAACCGGGAGGCCGTCGCCACAATAATCCCCTGGCTGGTATACGCCTTCGGCGAAGGAGATGTCTCCGGGGAAAGTGCACACGATTGCAGTCCGAGAGCACACATTACTATTCCTATAATAAACCAGATTCCGAAATGGATGTTGCCAATGTGGTCCAGCATAGATGTGAATTTAACAGGCCTGTTGGAGGAATTCCAGTTGATGATGAACGATTCGAAGAAGCAGGGACTTATTTTTCTTCCTCTACGAAATCAAGTTCATCCACATCCTGGGTGGTATCCAGAATTTCCGAGTCAGCGCCAGGTACTTCCGGGGACAATAGATCGACTGGCGGAGCCATTTCTGCGTCAGACGCGCCGTTCGCATCAAGCTCATCCTCAAAGCTCTCAAGACTATCCGTCTCCGCCACCCCGGAATCGAAGTCTGCCGCTGTTTCGCCAGATGCTGATTCTTCCATCGATTCATCACTTACCAAATCGACTACGGATTCGTTCTGAGCCATTTCCTGCTCCCCGCCCAATATATCTGCGCCATCGTCGGGCATCTCCACCGAATCGGCATCATCGGTATCTGCGTCCTCCGATGCGGCAGATGATTCATCTGCATAAGCCGAATCGACATTTTCTTCAAAATTTGCCATGCGCTGTTCTGCCTCAAAAGCCAACTGTTCAGCAGCCTCGCCTGCAACATTCGCAGCAATCAGGTCCTGCGGCTCTCCAATTTCTGCTGCTTCCTCGTCCACTTCGCCGGTCTGTCGCAATTTCCAACGGTTTATCCGTTCTACGAGTTCTTGAAGCTCCATGCTTTCTCCTTACAAGTTCCCCGTATTTCTTCCAAAAAAGACCATATCAGGGCAACTGTGGCTATGCGACCCGCCAGCGGAATCGCCTTTTTGTGTCGGAATATAGTCCATTTCTTCCTGACAGGCAAGTATGTCGATACTTCCGCATGCGACAATTATCTGCCACTGAAGAAGTACCACCGAAGGGGGAAAATGGGTCAAATACAATTCAGTGACAGGTGGGACAGTTGGAAGACTTTGATTCCGGAATTCCGTCGAGATGACGTTCTTCATCCAGAATCTGATCGCCCTCCGCATTGATCATGTCTCCGTGACAAAGCGGATCATTGCAGGCGTAGGCTTCATGAAAAGTATCGTTGTGAGGAGAAGCGTCCGGCGGCGTCTGATGGCACGATACACAATCGGGGTACGCGACTGACCTGGTATCGGAATTCGTATCAGTATCGGTGTCGGTATCGGTGTCGGTATCGGTGTCCGAGTCTGTGTCCGAGTCTGTGTCGGTATCGGTGTCGGTATCGGTGTCGGTATCGGTATCGGTGTCGGAGTCGGTATCGGAGTCGGAGTCGGTATCCCCATCCGAAAAAATATCTTCCTCCTCACGATGACATGTGAAGCAGGATGCATCCATGCTGCCGTTGGTGTGTCTTTTGTCACCCGACAATGCCATGGTTCCGTCTTTGTTCAGCATATCGCCATGGCACGCAGGATTGTTGCACGCCAAAAAATCATGGTCGGCATCATGGGGGGCGGTTTTCGGTGGCATATCGGTATGACAACCCACGCATGAATCAAACGCCCTGGATTCGTCAAACGACATATCTTCTCCGGACATATCTGATTCTTCCAGACATCCGGTCAGAACAAACAGGATGACAACAACGGATATAGCGACAACTGGAACTCTCATTTTTACACTCCTCAGGCTTTTTCAAAAGCCTCTTTTGAAAATACACAAAACCGCCTCAGATTCAATCAGATTATCATCTCATTCCACTCATCGTAGCTGCAATGGCACGCTGCAGTTCCAGCATTCTGGTGTAATGAAAACCGAAAACGGTAAAATTGTCTGAAGGAGTCAGTGCAATCGAACCGTCAGCGACTGTACCATATTGGTCGCGGAACGATCCGGATCCGGGTCGCCGAAGTCATTTCCGGATTGCGAATGGGTGATATAACGCATCTCAGTGCACAATTCTCCGCCTTCAAATGAAGGCTTTCCGTCCATTGACTGGAAAGTTGTACGGGATTCGGGGGTCCACCCAAGGGGCGTGAGGGGATACTCTGTCCGGGACGCAGTCAGATCAATATCCGCTGCATATAGCAGCGCAGGCTGGTCCCCGAACCAGTCATTGTCGTCCCATGAATGATCCAGCTCCACATACACCGTGAACTGTTGCGTGGCTTCCGCCGGAATATCTCTGGTGACCGATATTTCAGGGAGTTGCGTCGCGCCGGAAAGCCCATCGATTTCAGCACTGTCTTTCAGATTCAGAGACCAGTACGGCAAGGCGGTGCCGGTCAGGGATCCGTCCAGCAGCTTGTTGCAGATAAAAAGATTCTGAACAAATGTTTTCGCCGCATTTTCCAACCACATCACGTACACAATTGGCCCGCCCTGGGCATCACCTGCCTCATAATGTACCGTCAATTGCTCAGCGTCCCCGACATCAACAGTCTCCGACTCGCTGTCCGCAGTCGCTGTATCGTTGTCGGACGCCGTGTCATTCGGGAAAGAGGTTTCAGAATCATCCGACGTCCCGCCTTCCGTCCCTTTCATAGTATCCGATGAACTCTCACTTTGCGTATCCAGGGGGTCCGTGCTCCGGGGCTCAGTACTTACAGCGTCCGAATCTGAATCACTTCCGGTCATTGTACCGGTATCCGCACTGACCGTATCGGTCTCCGGGACAAATTGAGAGTCTGTTTCTCCGGCTGTTGTGGCCGTTCCCGAATCCGATGTTGATGTCGTTGCGGTATCTGCCGCCGAATCAAGGGTTTCTCCGGAAGCGTCTCCCTCATCGGAACAGGCAGTGGTCCCAAAAGAAATACCCAATAAAAAAAGGACACATAAATAATAGTAATAGTTTGTATTGTTCATCCGAATTCAAACTCCAAGTGCGTGGGAATTTCATTTAAACGATACGGTAAGCTTTTTCACCATATTTGTTGCAGCCCTGTCCGGGTTCGGCGCCCCAAACGTGTCGCCGCTTTTCGAATGGGTAATGTATCGCATATCTTCACAAATATTGCCGGTATCAAATCCCGAGGCGCCCGGCAGCGAGCTGACAGTGCTTTCCCTTTCCGCAGACCAACCGATGGGAGCCAGGGTGTATTCCGTCTGCGGTGTATTCAAATCCACATCGACGGCATACACCACTGCGGGCTGATCGCCAAACCAGTCATTGCTGTCCCATGAGTGGTCCAGCTCCGCATACACCGTAAACCGGGTGCCCGCCTCTTTGGGGATGGCTCTCGTAACGACAATCTGCGGATGCCGGGTTGCCCCGGAGACCCCATCCACACTGGATTTTTTTCGTTTATTCAATTGCCAATGGGGCAACGCCACACCGGCTAACGAATTATCGAGAAGTCTTTTGCAAACATAGAGATGCTGAACAAATGTTCTCGCTTCGTTCTCCAGCCACATCACATAAACAATTGGCCCCCCCCGGGTACTGCCTTCCTCGTAATGAACTGTCAGGGTCCCTGGCATTTTCGCGGTGGCCACAGTGGTGTCTTCGGCGTCTTCGGTCTGTCCGCTGTCCTCCCCCGAAGAGGGCACCGTGTCTGCCGGTAAAGTATTCTCGTCCGCCCCGGCATCGGAGCCTTTTACCTCATCGCCGGTACCGCTTTGTTCTGGCTCCGTTGACGCTTCCTGGCTGTCATATGCGGTGTCCCCTGAATCTGGCGTGCTTCCGCATCCACCAGTTAAACCAGTGCCCAGCGAAGTCATCAGCAAACATCCCGCAATACTGCTCTTTTTAAAAATCGGGTTCACGTCACCCAACTCCTTTCAGTTTTTGAACATCCCCATTGGGAATGATGCCTTTCTAACATTTTTATCGATAAACGGAAAAAATAAAATGTACCGAACAAATTGACAAGGCAAACGCCACAATAATGACTCTGTTTGTCCACAATCCATCCGCCGACTGTCCTGTCCCCACAGATGCCACATGTTCTATGCACAACTCGCCACGGAACAAACCATCAGGGCAGTTGTCCGACGTAAAAACGGCTGACTTCATTCGCTCCACGCGTTGTGATCATAAATATCGCATATACCATCTGTCACCGCCATTCTCCTGAATCTCCCGCAACATGGCCATCTGTGCCGAAGAATATGCAGGCGGTTCAATCAATGTCGGCGCATTGGCCTCCTTGCGGAGACTTCTGGCAAGCGCACCAAACGGCAACCGATCGTCCACCGCTCTTTGCAGATACTCCAGCTGCTCCAGAATCACCTGTATCCGATCATTGGCATCACACACATTCGTAAAAAGTCGCGGCGGAATGCGCCGCCACATCCGGTGAATCCGAGCCGCCTCCGTAAACCGATGTTCTATCCGGTGATAATATGCCGGAACAGCACCGCCCCATCTGTCGCCCCGGTAGATTTTTGGATATTTTTCAAGGATCTCCGGAAAGAGCCTGGTCATCGCAGCATCAAAATAGTCTTTCTGTCTACCGGGCTTCAGCGTCATCCCCCCGAAAACAACAAAGGACGCTCCAATCTCCGCAGCCCTTCGAACCGCTTCTCCAATGGCAACTGCGCTGTCGGTGACTCCCGGAATCACTGGCATCAGAAACATTCCGGTGGGAACACCGGCGGCAACGAATCGGGACATAGTATCGAGCCGCTCTGAAGGTGATGGACAGCCCGGCTCGAATATTCGCGCCATCTCGTCGTTCACCCCGCTGAAACTCATTGATACAATAGCGCCCCGCGAGTCTTGAATCTGCCGGATCAGCGACAGATCCCGTTCCACAAGCGTTGACTTGGTCAGAATGTGAACCGGTTGACGACGGTTCAGCACCACTTTCAGACACGCCCGCGCCAATTCGACCTTTTTTTCATCCGGCTGATAACTGTCACTGACACCACCACCAAGCATCAGATATCCGGAGGCGCGCCAGCGTTTTTTCCGATGCGGATTCAATGCCGCATCAAGCAGCTGCGGCGCATTTTCCCGGGCAACAATATCCACGCCGAATTCGTCGGGAACACGATATCCTTCGTACCGACCATCGCAATACACGCAATTGTGGCGGCAACCGCGATAAATATTCAGATGCGCCCTGGATAGAAACCAGGAATCAATGTATTTGCGCTCAATGACTATCTGTCTGGCACGGGTGAACTCAACGGATGACATTGAACAAATCGTATCCGGTCCCTGTCCATACGTCCACTGAATGAAACAACTTCGTTGCGCCTCCACTCTGCATGAACCGAAAGCCCCTTTGCAAAAAAGAATAATCCATTGGATGAATTGATCTTTCGGGGATTGTGTTTAACGTTACAGAAATGAGATGCTTATCATCAATCTTTTTGGCGACAATCATGTTTGCGACAGCCGTTGCAACCGCAGCGCCCAAACCGGAACCAGAGGCATCACCGCAATTCATCACCCGGCAACGGGGAAGTTGCAATATTACCGTGGCCAAAACCAATGAAGGCGTTATCGCCACGCTGGCAGAGGTTTGTGACAGACAAATCCCCGAAATCTTCCAACAGTTGAATTCCAATCCAGCCCGGACCCAACCCTCCCCGGTGAATATTCGTATTGTGACGCAACCCAGCGAAATGCATCGTCTCGCACCGGCCGGCACCAGCCTTCCGGTCTGGAGTGGTGCAGTGGCGTTTCCCAGTCACAATCTCATAATGCTTCCGCTTCAACGCATTGACGGCGGCCCAGTTAGAGATTTGGAATCTACCCTGCTGCATGAGGCGTCGCACGTGGCCTTTCACCGAATATCAAAAGGCGCTCGCACCCCGAGGTGGTTTTCGGAAGGTGTTGCCATCCTTCAATCCGAAGGTTCCTCTTTTCACCGCAAGCAATCAATCTGGTGGGCATCGCTGATTGATCACATATCTCCCCTCTCTGAAATCGAAAAATACCCGGAAGGAGCAAAATCTGCGGAACAGGCCTACGCACAGGCTGCCGATTTCACCGCATTCCTGATAGAAAAAAAGGGGTGGAACAGCATTCGCTACCTGTTGAATGCCATTGGCGCGGGTGAACCATTTAAAGACGCATTCCGACAGTCGTACGGGGCGGATGTGACCGTCCTCGAAAAGAAGTGGCACGAACAGCTGTTTGGCGGCATGGGATGGCTCATACATGTCACAGGGGATGGTATGTGGCTGGGAATCGGTGCGTTGATTTGCATCGCCGGATACTTTCTGGTGAGAAAGCGAAAAAAAACGAGACTGAAAGAAATGGAGGAAGAAGAAAAGCAATTGGAATCAGCCATTGCCACCATTGACCAGTTGATTGCCACATATCCCGGTTCAACATCAAGTAAAATGGCCACATCACAGGTAATGGATCGCATACAGCGACATCGAACTAAAATCGAAGTGGATGGTGATATTCACACCCTCCATTAACGTCACTGCTTTATCACTCATGTTCGGACTCAATCAGACTCATCGAATTTATCCATCTTTGAATGGGGAATGAACCGAGAAGTTATTGTCCGGGGGCACGTCATCACGTGATGAATCGAGGGCCCTCCCACGGGAACATTTTTACCGACGAATCAGGCAATGAAAATGATTGGACAGGAGTTCACTCAGGGAAAGAATCGATCGGTGGGAAAAGATGGTCCAACTTTTAAGGGGCGATTTGCCAGCAAACCTGTTTCAGATGACGCGCACCGGTTTCATCAAGAGCCGCACTCTTTTGCTTTTTCAATGGATTCTGGAAAAAAGCGTTTGGCAGAAAAAGACGGGGAATTGCGCATTTGGGGCTATTCTATCAGTACAGGTTAGAAGTTGCCGGTGATTCGGTAGAGGGCATTCCCGGTTCGATCAGTAACCAGAAGAGAGGTGTCGCTTTCGAACGCGAGTCCCCATGGTTCCCAGTTGCCCCAGGCCAGCATGCTGACCTCGCAGGTGCCGCTTGAGCAATTGGCGACAGTGTACACGATTCCCCGGCCCGCGTCAGCGACAATAAGATTGCCGGATGGCGCATACACCACGTCTTTCGGATTGTCGAATCTGTTGTAGAGGCGATCTTCGTTGCTACCTTCGATGCGCCAGAGACCATCGTTGTTGTTGGTAGTAGCAAAGATGGTATCAATGCCGGAAATGGCTGCACCTGTAACACCCCATGGGTTTTCAAAATTGCTGCCGTCTTCGGGGGTAAATGACCCGGTCGCTGATGCGTTGGCGCTCGTTTCGGGATTGAAGAAGTAGATGCGATCATTGTTCTCGGATGCAACGAGCATTTGTGCGTTGCCAGAAGACGTTGTGTAAATATCCAGACTGCGCGGATTCTCGGTTTCTCCTGTGTCCGTCCACAGCGATTGCGCGCCTGTCGCATCGACTCTGACAATCGCATCAAAGTCGTTGCTGGTCACAAACAGAGAATCAGACGGCTCGTAATAAACAATATCTCTGATGTCGCTGAGGTATCCGCCGGGTGAAAAATATGTGGTGACACCATTGCTGACTTTGGTGACAACATCACTGCCGCTTTGCACCACAAAAATATCACCGGTGGAAACATTTACAGCAACGCCTCCTGGATTGTTCCAGTATGTGCCACCGGCAACCCATTCCACAGTATGACCAGACGACGTACCCAGCATAATCGAAGGATCCACTTCAATGGTTGCGTATGCATAGTCCGTGTACATCCCATCACTGACCGCCAGTTCAATTTCATACATGCCGGGCTCATCGGGGGTGAAAGTTGGATTTTCAACAGTCGCATCATTGAAAGCAACAGTACTGTTCGCTGGCAGCGATAGCATCGTCCATGAGTGGGTCAACATGACATTGAGCCCGCATCCGTCTGCAGTATCCGGATCCGTTGATGATGTGGCATCCAATTGTACAGGTACACCCGTTGTAATGACAGGTGTGACAATGCTTTGTGCAGCGTCAACGGTGACCGGACTCAATATACCCACCAGCGCATCTGGTGGGTTGTTGCCACATTCAAGAACCGTCACTGTTGTATCTGTAAAAGCGGAGAGTCCGGTACCATCATCGACTGTTGTGCGCACAACGTATTGCCCCGGCACGTCAGCTGTAAATGCAGGCAGCAGACCTTCTGCCGGCGCGAGCATCGCGTCGGAGCCGGCAGGACGGCCCACAAATTCTGATGAGACAGAAAGCGTCTGTCCCAATGCGCAGGTGGCGTTGTCCGTATCGCTGACAACGGTGGTGAGCGTGATGAGGTCACCGGTATTGGGAGCAGCGGGTGCCGGCGTGACGCTGTTAATTGCAGGCGCAGCATTTCCGCAGGTTGTGACAGTTACCGTTGTGTCCACAAAGCTTGAAAATCCGGTACCATCATCGACTGTTGTGCGCACAACGTATTGCCCCGGCACGTCAGCTGTAAACGCAGGCAGCAGACCTTCTGCCGGCGCGAGCATCGCGTCGGAGCCGGCAGGGCGGCCCACAAACTGTGACGAGACAGAAAGCGTCTGCCCCAACATACAGTTCATGGAATTGTCCGTATCGCTTACAGTTGTAGTAAGTGTAACCAGATCACCCGTATTGACGGAAGCCGGTGCGGGTGTGACGCTATCGATGATTGGCGCAGCATTTCCACAGGCGGTAATTGTCACTGTCAATTTCGCTTCCTTGCTGCTCAGATAACCATTGCTGACGATCAGTCCAATGACGTAGTTGCCGTATGCATCTGCAACAAATGCAGTCTTATCCAGCGTCGGATCACTCAGGGTGGTAGTTGAACCGTTGGGCGCGGAAATGAATCTCCAGCTGTATGAAAGCGGATTCCGGGTGCCGTTTTTGTGGTCCTTCGACAATTTACCAGAGAGTACAACAGTGTTGCCGGCCACTAAAGTTGCGGTGTTCACCAGCTGAATGACGGCGGTTGGCGCCTCAATCGGTTCTTCGCATGCGGATGCGGTCAGCAGCATACTGATTAATAGTACATAACCTGTGAGTAAAGATGCTTTAATGAATGTATGTCTGTATGTGGGTAACATGGTAGTCCTCCTCTTAAATATCAATGCCAAGGCCGGCAAATGCAGATTGATAAATACTTCGACTGTGTTCAAAAACCAGCCAGTCAGCTCGCCATCCGAGCGTCACCATCCAGGTTGCGGGCATGTTTGTATCACTCAGGCGGATGCCAACGCCCGCCGTTGCATCCCAAAACTGTTTGGGTTCCCCCATTAGCGACAGTTTTGGTTGGTTGCCCAGGAAGCCCATACTCCAGCCACCACCGCCAAACAGGCAAAACTGATTTGAAGCGTGGTAGATGACCTTGCCCCCAAGACGCGCAGAACCGGACCACGCGGAAAATGATTTGCTACGCATATCCACAAATCGGGGCGCCAAATCGACATTCAGGGCGATGATTTTGGATTTTTTAAACAGGGTGTTGAACGCAATGAAGATCTGTGTATCCTGAAGTGTCTCTCCTGCGATGATGCGTTGATTATCTGAACCGTCAAAAACCGGGTTGGTTGAAACAAACATTTTGTCGTACCAGAGTGCGCGATAACGCGCACCAACCGAAATACCATGCTTCAACGCATAGACTGCTCTGGCAGACAGCTGCGGGAAGCCATTGCGGCTGCTGTTGTCGTCTGAAACCGCACCGCCGCCAGCGCTGAACAGTATTTTAAGGCCAATTTTCTTTGAGCTGGAAGCTGCCCCTGTGTCCGTCTCGATCATGGTTTGAGCATCGCCGGTTGCAGCGGGGGCTACCGATGCGGAAATCTTTGCTTTATCTGCACCAAAGGCATTCGAACAAAGCAGTCCGATGGCCATGAGAGAAAATATCAGTGGCGCGCCTCGTTGAAGCGAGAGACTTTTCCTTATCATGTGAAACCTCCTTGAAAGTGATAGTCGGGACAACGGCCCCGGCCATGTGAGTATTAATGGTCAGGGGGAGAACAATCTGTGAAATATTTTCAAAATAAATGAAATATTATACCTTTACTAAAAATGAGCAGCGCTCAGACGTGCCAAACTGGACAGATTCGACACATCAGCCCGTTTGGTGGACGATACCTTCCCGGAAAACGTCCCTGTCCGACAGTAGGTGCTGAGTCCCAGCGAATTAGCCCCAGCGAATTGGCTCAGCGAATTGGCCCAGAAAGCCTGTTGCAGCAAGACCCCAGCGAATTGGCCAGCGAATTGGCTCAGAGTGATTATTGTTCCGTTGTACGAAGTTTGGATATGCGCGATGAATCTGCGGTTGATTTGATATTTTATTCTGGGTTCAGACGGAATGCCCAGGTTCGTTCCGGGTGATTTGTGGTCACGCTGCCCCCAGCGAATTGGCCCAGCGAATTGGCTCAGAGTGATTATTGTTCCCCAGCGAATTGGCCCAGCGAATTGGCTCAGAGTGATTATTGTTCCCCAGCGAATTGGCTCAGAGTGATTATTGTTCCGTTGTACGAAGTTTGGATATGCGCGATGAATCTGCGGTTGATCTGATATTTTGTTCAGGGTTCAGACGGAATGTGCCAGGTTCGTGCCGGGCGATTTGTGGTCACGCTGCCTTTGATTGAGTTGCTCGTCGGGAAATCATGCAGTCCAGACGCACGTAACCAGCGCTGCAAAGCATGCCACGCCATTTGCCGACTTTTTTATCGATACCTGCTGCTACACTGAGATGCCCGGAATTGATGGCCGGATACTGCCGTATGGGAATTCGGTTTTGTACGCACCTCCCCGATACGCGACGGATGCTTCAATGTACCGGTTGCAGAACTTTTTCATTGCTTCTTTGTATTCTTCCCGTCGTTTATTGCACGCGCAATGACACAAGGGTTTGGCGCTGTTCGGCTTTGGATTGGCCGGTCTCTGACGCGGGTCGGTTCTTGTCAGTCTTTCTTTCCCCAGTACGTGGCACCCGGCGGTGTTCCGCGCGGCTTCGAACGTCTGCTCCAGGTGTTTCACTTCGCGACGCAGATATGTCTGATACACGCCTTCGCTCAGGTGTTCCAGATGCGGCAGTCTTGAAAACTCCAGACGGATGGACACCAGAAATGCCTCTATCGATTTTGCATCAGGACGGTGTTTCTGTTTATGATATGCGGTTCGGTCATAATAGGTGTACACCTCATCCACCCCCCGCGCGCATTGGGAGTACGAGGAGAAGCCCTGCCAGTGGTCGACGCGCTCCACGAGGTTGTCCTTCACCGGATTCAGCAGCGCGTAAAACATCTGGGCTTCGCTGCTTTCATCGTCCAGACACTCGGTGGTTCTGGCCGGAGACGAAAATATGGCGCCGCTGCGGTCATGCAGCCGATTGATTTCTTCGGCGAGGAGCCG
>JBNKCR010000131.1:0-35894 GCA_050287845.1 Polyangia bacterium | reverse complement strand
TCAACGAAGCCATCGACCCAAACAGAAAAAGGAAAGGAATCATCCAATCTGTAGAATCCGGAACTCATAAATATGACCCGAGAGTCCGATGATTGCTGATAGATATGTTCAAACCGCTAAGCTTAAGCGATCACGCATGATCCGCTTATATGTCAACCATAGCCAACAACCGTTACTTGTTCGAATCCCGCCAAAACCGCCGGTATACAACCCGCCGTATCCAGCAGATTACCGCCCAATACGCCACCAAAGCCGGAATCCAAAAACACGTGCATCCTCATCTCTTCCGTCATCAATGCCTCACCGAGTTAACAAAAGCCGGATTGACCGACGCCCAGATTCAGGTCGTCAGCGGCCATGCATCGAAGGCGAGTCTTGAGGTGTATCAGCATTTGGGATTGGCGGCGGTGAAGGATGATTATCAAAAAACAATGAACACGATTCTTTAACATTATTGTATCGCTGGTAAAATATGGAAAATATACCTTGGGGAAATAGACGAGTATGATTTTCTCTCTAAAATTTCAAGAAAGTACAAATTTTCAACTTAACGTGATAATTTAAACTGTTATCAGTTTAACAATTTAAGGAATAATGAATGGAAACATTTTCAGCATATAATTCGGAGTTGAATAGTTTTACCCAGAATGTGCTCAGCACGAAACAGGCTGACTCCAATTTAATTAAGGATTCTAAATCGTTACTTAGCAGCCGCTATGTCGAAAAGGAACTGAGGCGGTTAATTTCGATTGGTGAATTACGCAAGTATGGCTCATTTTTTACTGGCGACAACTTGGCAACTCAAGCTGTGGATTCATTCGACGTTGCTTTCCGACCTCAATGCCAAATAATTGATCCTGCTTGTGGAGCAGGCAACCTCCTTATAGCAGCATCAAAAAAATTGCCTGTTTGCACTTCATTGTTAAAGACCGCCAAAACATGGGGTCAGCAATTATCGGGATTTGACTTGCATGAAGAGTTTATTGAGGCTACCAAACTTCGACTAATTTTGGAAGCAATACAGCGCGGAGCCGAACCGGATACTGCGAGTATCAAGAAGTTAAAGGACGCATTTACCAAAATTCAAACGGGTAATCTCTTTCACGAAGATGAAAAACTTGCCAATGCAACACATCTTGTTCTCAATCCACCGTTCAATAAAGTAACTATCGACAAAAAGTGTGATTGGGCACGAGGTCATTCAAACGCCGCCGCTTTAGTTCTGGAACATTGTCTTTTGCACGCTCCAGAAGGTCAGCAAATCGTTGCAATTCTGCCGGATATCCTGCGTTCAGGGACTCGATATGAAAAATGGCGAAGTATAATTTCAAAAATGATGTCGATACAAATTGACACAATTGGTCGATTTGACCCCCGTACGGACGTTGATGTGTTCCTTTTAAAGGGGACTCGGACTAATCAGGACAGTCGCCCCACATGGACGCCCAATACATCAGCAATTTCTTTATCGAAGTTCTTTGATGTATCAGTCGGACCGGTGGTTCCTCATAGGCATGCCCAGAAAGGCCCCGCCTATCCGTACATCCTTCCAGTCGAATTGCCAGTATGGAAAGAAATTAGGGTCGAAGGGATATCACATAAAAGAAAATTTGGTGGCCGAGTGGTAAAACCACCGTTTGTTGCAATACGTCGAACATCAAGTCCTTCTGACCGGAATCGGGCTCCTGCAACTTTGCTTCGAGGAAAAATGGAAGTTGCTGTTGAAAATCATTTGATAATCGCGCAGCCCAAATCTGGTAAGGTTTCCGACTGCAAAAAGCTATTAAAAATATTGAAATCACCAAAAACAAACGAATTTCTAAATCAGAGAATTCGCTGTCGGCACCTGACAGTTTCCGCGATAAAAGAGATACCTTGTAAGGGAATTTAAAGGTCATGAAAAACAAACACTTGGTATTGGAGCTTCCATTTGAGGTAGATGCAAGAGTAGCAATCCAACTCGGAAGGGAGAGCATATCAAGTTCACTTGTTGCTGTTTCAGAACTCGTAAAAAATGCATACGATGCTGATGCTGAAGTTGTGACTTTGACGTTTCTTGATTTAGATACACCGTCACCATCAATGATTATTGAAGACGATGGCAACGGTATGAATCAACAGACTATCCGAGACCATTGGCTTCGCATTGGAACCAGTTACAAGACGACAACATCAAAGTCATTGAAAAAACAACGCATTCTCACAGGAGCCAAAGGCCTTGGGCGATTGGGCCTTGATCGATTATGCGACAAACTTGTTCTGCAAAGCAAAACAAAGACTGATGATAAAATTTTCGAGTTGGAAATTGACTGGAAACAATACGAAACCCTCGGGGCATCTCTTTCGGACATTAAGCACAGATTGTATTCTATAGACAGTGAAAAAAGCACTCAGTTTGAAAAGAATCATGGTACGAGAATGATTCTTGAAAGTCTTAAAGATGACTGGAACGAAGAATTTTTGGATCGATTGAAAAAAGAGCTGTCTCTGCTCGTTTCCCCTTTTGGAACAATTAACGATTTTGGAATAATAGTTGAATCAACCAGTAAGGAAGGAACCCGACGAGATGAATTATCATCTGTTGATTTTCTTGATGCTGCGGAATGGATATTAAACGCTGAAATAGGAGAGCATAATTCGGTCTCAGCGAAAATGAAGGTTCTTTCAACAAAAGTTGAATATGAATTTGAATCAGTCGCTTGGAAAGATGCCTTTAAAACAACTAGATACGAATATCCTCGTTGTGGACCTTTACAATTTCAATTGTATTATCTTCCCCAAAAAACAACGAATCAACTTGAAAACTTCGATTTTTCTGCCGCTAAATACAAGGAATTTGTCAAAAGTAATCGAGGAATAAGAATTTACCGTGATGACTTTCGCGTCAAACCGTACGGTGAACCGAGTGGTGATGGCGATTGGCTAAACCTAGCAATAAGGCGTTCAGAGAGCCCGGGTGGAAAAACGCAGCAGGGTTGGAAGGTTGGTCCTCACCAAGCCGTAGGCGCGGTATTCATCAGTAGAGAGCTAAATCAAGAGCTTATCGATCAAACTAACCGCGAAGGTATTGTCGAAGGTGTAGGTTTCTCTGACTTGATTTCTTTTGCCGAAAAAATGTTGGATTGGGCTGAGCGCAATTGGGTCGATTATTCTCGAAAAAACAGTCCTAAGAACACAGAAGAGGAATTAAAAGAAGAAACAACCAAGGCAAGAGAGAATGTAGAAAGCGAAATTTCAAGTTTAAAATCCGTGATTAAGCATACCGGCACTAAACGTCGTATAAAAAAAAGTGACACGCGGCAAATAGCTAAAACTCTCCCTAAACTGGAAGAAAAATTAGAAGAATTACTGGAAAAAAATTCAAGATACGAAGAACACTTAAATCAGCTGAGACTTCAATCAGAAAAAGAGAAGGATACTCTTGGCAACCTTGCTTCAATCGGAATATTGAGCGTTGCATTCGGTCATGAGACCAAAAACGCTGCGACACGAACAATCGAGAATGCAAGGCAAATTAAAGGTGCATTTGATCGATGCGAAGACATAGCCAAAAACGAAGAGCTTAGAAATGATCTGAATGGAAAGCTGGAAATCCTTCTTAACAGCACAGTACTCATTAGAAATTTTGGCAACTTCGCGTTGAGTAATGTCCGCAGAGATAAGCGAACAAAAAAAAGAATAAATTTGCTGGAAATAGCGAAATACGTCAAAGCCTCCTTTAAACAAACCATTTTAAGACGTTCCATCGAATGGAGTATTCAGACATTGCCAAAGGATACTTTTGAAATTCGTGGATTTGAAATTGACTGGGAGAGTATCTTTGTCAATTTACTGACAAATGCAATATGGGCAATGGAGAACAATACAAGAGACAATAGAAAAATCAGCCTTGTTTTTGGTTCCAGTGATTCTGTTGTCACTATTTCCTTTTCTGATTCAGGACGCGGCATAGAGGAAAATACCGAGAAATTCATTTTTCAACCTTGCTATTCAACAAAAAGAAATGGACAAGGAACAGTTATTGGTACTGGAATGGGGCTTTCCATTGTTAGTGATTTCATTGAAAATCATTATGATGGAAAAATATCTGTCGTTTCGCCGTCCCTGTTAGGGGGCGCGGAGTTTCTGATTAAAATACCAACAAAATTGGGAAAAAAATGATATCAAAAGTTTGGTACATAGATGATGACCCAGATGATCGATCCACACATTGTGCTGCATTCAGAGAATTGCTTGGCTCAGAGGTGGAGGTTTCTCCCGTTCAGCCACAAGCTAATATCGATGAATTCGTGTCTTCGATTTTGTCCGACAATATTGATGCAGCGATTCTTGATGAACGTTTAAATGAAACATCTGATGCTTCCTATACCGGAATGGAGTTGGCAAAACACATTAGATTTCACAACCGGAAACTTCCAATCTACATATTTACAGGATACATAGACGAAATCAGCTTTGGGGAAGAAAACGTTGAATACGTCATTGAAAAGGACGCGATCACGGATGACAATAAAAAAACAAAAATTAAAGCACGGATGCTTAGACATATGGCCGTTTATAGGGACATATACACAAATCAGCAAAATCGTTTCGATGAGTTGCTCTCAAAATCTTTGCACGAACCGCTTTCAAAGGAGGAGCAAACTGAATATAACGAATTGGATCTTCGACGTAGCTCACACATCCTCCACGGCGAGTCGACTGTTGCAGATAGATTCGAGAAGCGGTTAGAAGAACAGGAAAAAATATTGAACGAACTCAAGGCAATTAAAAGCAGGCTGTCGAATGAGTAGCGATTTGTTTTATCCCACGCTTACAAGAAGGGAAAAATATCGAACTAATAAAAATGGTGAACCGTATGCTACTTACGCAGCATATTATGAGGAAATAGAAGAAGATTGCAAAAGCCGATGTGTGTATTGTGATGCAATGAAAATTGAGCTTGGCGGAGACAAAATGCAGCTGGACCATTTTCGCCCCCAAGACTATTTTAATCATTTGGCAAATGATCCAAAAAATCTAGTATTGGCATGTTCGAAATGCAATCGACTAAAATGGAACCATTGGCCTCCAGGAAAAGGGAGCAAGAAACTTGTAGATGCCAATGGACAAGGATTTATTGAACCTTTCAAAGATGGTTGCCGTAACTATTTTGAAGTGGATGTTTCAGGAACTATCTCCTCAAAAAAAACGCCCGGTGAATACGTAATCAAGCTTTTGAAAATCGATAGGTATTCTCGGAAAATACTCCGCCGCCGCCGGATCATTCGATTGACAATACAGCGACTACATTTAGACATCCTTGACAGAATGAAAGCACTGGAGAACGCCGCCGCCAATAATTCTGTCGCGCTCAACGATATTAGTATATTAATTTCTATGCAGGAAAAAATTATCGCTCTTGAAAAATTATGCAAGGACGATTGAAAATTACGCCATACAATGCATGTCAGGTCAGCCCCCCCCACTGTCAAACATCTCATGCCAATGGCAATTTCAGATTTGTTAGTCTGGGTGGCATATGGTGCAGCCAATTTTTTTTAAAATATGAGAATACTTCATATCCATATTGAGTAGTTTCAGCATGTGCTGAGAATCCAGAGATTTATTGACTATCGGATACTCAGAAAATCACATTTGTTCGAGAACGCATCTCCCTCCTGATGTTTGCATGTCTGAAGTAATTGTCGTAGCAGCAAGTGCGTTTTGAATTTGCAGATATATCATATTGTGGTATATTTAAGTTTCATTTCAGAGATATTGATTCAGGAAGTTGTGTCGCATTGTATATGGTCGCCCTTTGAAAGGATTGTCATTAATTTGAATTGGTATTTCCCGTGGGTGAAATATTTCTTGCTCCGTAAAATTGTAGGTGAATACAAACAACAGAAAGCGTATGAAAAATGAAAATGCAAATTGGAATTATGAGTGGAGATTTTCCCGTCGAAGGAAAAATTTTTCAATGGCCCCAATCCACGCAATCAGAATGCGTTAAGCAGGTTACATTGGAATACGGCATTCCGTTTGAATTCCAGCTGCCGCCGGGAGAATATGTTTTGATTTTTAAATATCCAAATGAAAAATCATGTCTTCTTGCTGCAATAGCTCCAGATATTGTCAATTCAAGACAAATCATGCCGGTGAAATCTGATGACTCGAATGAATTGCACGAATTTCAATTTACTGTTCCTGCTGGCCCTCCATCTCCTCAAAAAATCACAATTGCGTTGGCTAAAGACGACCAGCCAATTTCGATTTCCGGTCGAATTTGGGACTCGTTGGTTGATATTGAAAAAGCGCTTCCCGCATCGCCTCCCATAAAGGGATTGAAAGGCACTCTATCTCCAACTGTTCGATTAATTCCTGGAAATTACATTTTCTGGTTTAGGTCCAAATATCCTCAGGCCCTTGATTCCGAATTTAGTCTAATCGTTACATGTGGGGACCATAAAATTAAAGAAGAAAAATTTAAGGTAAAAGATACAGCAAAACTTTCTCAATTTGCCTTCAGTATTCCAATTTTAGCAAATTAAGGGGATAATCATGAAAAATAAATATCAAACAATAATGCTATTTGTTGTTGTCATGCTAACTTTCTCCGAGATTGTGGATGCCAAGAATTCTGAAATGAAGTTATGGCCTATTTTACCCAACCTTAAATTGTCAGCAACCACATCGGGAAGTGCAAACTTTGAAGTGGGGGCGGGATTTCATATTGCGGGAAAAGAAAACGTATTTGTTATTACTCCTAAATTTGTTCTTACCACAAATCAGGGAATAGCCACTCTTTTTGACTGGAATCAAAATAATTTTAACGCCATAGCGCCGTGGGAAATAGGTTTAACCCTTGGATATAGCAAACGTACTAATGAAGATATAACAGGCGAAGTTGCCCATTTTTATATGCCTCAATGGACGGCAAACTACGACAGTTGTGAAAAAAATTGTCAAGAAACAGTCCCCGAGAGAAATAAGAGCTTCTGCGAAGTACGTGAGAAAAAACTGATTGAAATTGCGCGTTCATCAGAAGAAAAATTGGGTTTTTATACTGGTGAGATTTTGGCAGACAAACTTGTATGTGCCTATTATAAAAAGAAGGCGATCAAATCCTTTAAGGCAACCTTAAAAAAGATGCGCGAGAGCCCTGGCCCGAGTGTTGACAGAACTCCTTTACATAAAGAAATTGTTTCTTACTGGCAGCAGTGTTTGAACTTGTGCTCAGAAAACAATATCCAGTCGGAAGACAAGGTTTGGTGTTATGATTATGAAAAACAGAAACGTCCGGTTTTAATACAGGCAACTAGCAACGAGGCTTGTTCCGCTCAAATAAAACGTGAAAAAGAAAATTTGTTCCTATATCCACCTTTTTCTATCAATGCAGGGTTTCTCGCAAGCCGTTCGTCATTCAAATATATGGGTGAAATGGGAGATTCCGACATTTACACAGAAATGAGTGAAAAACAAACCTCTTGGAAATTTGGTGTATCATTCGCTTCGGTTGTCTATAACAACGAAGATGATCCTGACAAATTGTCGAACCACCGGTTGAAATTGACGCTTGAAGGGCTTGTTGTGACATCTATTCCATGGAAGGCGAGTTCGAATAAAGTTCACTGGTGTGTTCCGAGTGCTACAGTGAATCCTACAGGCAATGCGGGAGAGAGTACTGTGACCTCTCAGGTATGTAAGGACAGTATTTTAGGCCCCCCCAAAGGCGGCGACTGGTCTGTTGATGCAAAATTTCTTGTTGGCGGAGTGGATACAATTAGAGGATTTTGGAGATTTGCTTTTGGTCCGATGTATTCCTGGGATGCGTTAACTAAAAAGTATTCTTTGGGATTGGAGCTTCCAATATTTTTAAATTTTATAACAACTAAAAAAGTAGAAGGAAGGTATCATGGCTTGCTACGTGTTGCGCCATCTGTCGAAATTTTCCCAGAAGCTGATGAAGGTGACCCATCATGGCAAGTTTTATTGCGACTATCGTTGTTAGGACAACGAAGTATGTTCTCTCCGGATTTTGATTCTTTGTAAAATAAATCTGTATTTCGTGAGTCCACAAGGGAACATCCTGACTTTTTAATATTTGCGTCTGGCGTTCTGGATCGATTTGCAACACTGTATTTTTATCAAAGCCATATAGGCATGGCCGCGACACATCTCTGTCTTCTCGGGTACGTGTTCGCCCCCTCCTCCACTCTTTAACCACATGAAATGATTCAGAATTATGGGTGTATAGCATGAGGTCCCGAACTTTGGTGCCTGAGTTTGGTGTTATCTCAGCGATGTAGCCATATACTCCAATTCAGGAAATAGCGCATAGGTGGTAATTCCTATTATTTGCAATTCTGAAAAAATCTTCCCTTTTGCATCAGCAGGAATCAAATATTCGCTGAGATATTCATCTTTATTATCTGAAGCATCTAAATACTCAGGTGACAAATCCTTTGAACTCCACTTCTGCCGATTTACATCCGCACCTCGTTCGCCCAATTTTCCCCCTTGAATTGTGAATGCTCCATGCTGAGCAATTAATCTTGCATTTCGCAGCGGTGGTAATACAGCCCAGCTGCATCTAAATTTAAAAAGAGAATTGTCAATTTCTGAACGCAAATCTTTACTAAACCCAAATCTATCCAACCTTGTCGTCAATTCTAAACCGCAAGAACTCATCGCCATGAATGAACGAACGATTACATCTATGCAAGATGAGTCGTAGAAAGAAATGCATGGACTCGAAAAATTAAAATGGCTTATTTCATTTAATTTTTGAGGTTTCAATATGAAAAGTTTACCGTCAAATTTAGAGCAATCCTGCGAAGCTGTGGCAAAATATAGTGCAACAAGCACATTTACACTCCAGTCTAACAGGCGTGTTGGAGCACCGTAATGTTGCAAAATTGATAATGTATCTAAAGGAAGAGGTTGGTCGATTTCATTTGGCCGGATTGCACGTAAACGGGCGATTATGTCTTCTTCTGAAGATTTCTGGTTAATTCGAAATACGCTCGGTCGCAGATCAAATTTTTCATTTGCAATTCCTCGATACCACAAACCATGAAGTTGTGAACTTTCGCTTATCGCTTTCACTATTTTTATCGCATCAGCAACTGATGTTATTTTTTTCATGGTAACCTTTTTGTTCAATCAGGAGGTTACATAATTAGATTAGATTAAATTAAATTTAACTAATGCAGAAAGTGCGTTGTGACCAAGGACCCGTTCATCATATAAGTACGGATTTAACAATTTACGAGCATGCGATGATGACAATAGGTCTTCGAGCGTCTCCCGTAAGGTTTCATCCTTTTCTTCAATTGAAACAATTCTTTCTATCACACGGGCTAAAATCACACCGTATCCCAGAGCTCGACGATATGTAGAGGGTTTTTTAGTATGCTCCTTAAAAATTGAAAGAAAGCCGTCACCTGTGTTTGTACATTCAAATTCTTGATTTTCCAGCGAGCCAACAAGGTTTAAAATTAGTGGTACATAATATCGCGAATGATGATTATCAGACCCTTTGGTGCTGCTGATATATTCGGCGAAAACAGCTGCACATTGTTTACAATCTGTTTTGTATTTTAAGTCGTAATAATCCACCAAATTATGTTGTCCGGCAATCGGTAAAAATACGCTAGATGTCACATCTTTTTGTAGCTGAGGAGGAATTGGCTTGGGTAACCTAATGCCGAGAGCCTTAAATAATCTCAATCCTTTTCTGAGATCACGGGTGTATTTTCCATGTTTAATATTTATTTTGCCATTGCTCATTTTTACCTTTATATCAAATTCACCGACGTGCATTACACCTGAGAGAGCAATTGCTTTTGCTAAACATTTCGTTCGAATTTTTTGATAGACTAATTTGGCATCATTGGCATTTTTAAAAAAAAGGGCAGCGAAGTTTATGTCCACAAACGCATTGTCGGCACTGGCGTATTCAGCTGCAATGATACTCGATAAATTTTCGGTGATACGTTTATAAGTATCCGCATCGTACTTCTGCAAACTTGCAATCCCGGTTGCCGTCAATCCAACTAATATGCCCATTTCATTTCACCTCAATCATGAAAAATTGAACATAGGGAAAGAATTTTTTTAATTTTGAGTACTTACCAAGCCGGAAGAATTTTGCCTTACCTATTCTGAATTGCGTGCCTCCAAAATAAGTTAAAATCTCCTTTCGTAGCGACTGCTTAATTTTACGCTTAGGGTTTTTTGATATTCTTGCAAGAATATGTTTACCAACAGGGAGGGTGCTGACTTCTTTAAAAATTTTATCTGGAAGTTGGTCTTTGAAGGTAGCAAATTCTAACTGCTCCTTTGGGGCCAAACTGGATCTTTCGCAATTAGGCCTTTCACAAAAATATAAGGCATCTTCTCCCTGTTCCGGTGACTCTATTTGCGCTGAATGACTGGAATAATATTCTTCAAGAAATTCTTTCCAGACTCGATATACTGATTCGTAGTCAAGCTCATCCTTCGTCCTACAAAAAGAAGTTAGTGAAGTATATTTGCAGCCAATGTCTATAGGGCCATAAAAAGAAGAATTAAAGTTTTTTAATGCGAATTCTGTTTTGTTTTCCGAAAATTTTTTCGCTGAAAAGATATTGTTTACCTCATCACATAAAAATTTCCATGTATGGCACAATACAACATCGATACAAATGTCCTCTATAGCGCATGCTAATTTATCTAAATCTGTTACAAGTGAAACAGAATAGCCTGCGCTGGATTTGGAGGGTATCCATCCCCCGGCACGATTTTCATCTGGTATAATTTCTACTAGATGAGAAATGCCCATTTTGGAGTGGCAAAAATTATTAGTAAATTGATCGGAGTGGACGTTTACAACTACTCGAAAATGCGCGGCCCCTTTTTTTAAAAATTCCTCATATTTTCTTTGACTACCCAGGGAATGTTCATCCCAGTCAAATTTTATTCTTGGAACCACGGGCACAATTATGTCGTCAAGTTTTGCAATGTGCCTGTCGATATTTGATTTTATACTGATAAAGTATGATTTTTCAATTATCGATTCCCGTTCATTTAAATCATTGATTGCAGACACAACAAGTACTCTGCGTTCATAGGAACTTGCTTTAAATTTTGCTCGACCCATTCACTGTACTCCTTGGCTTGTATTATTTTAACAACCCCTTTGGAATGTGCACGGCATTCTGCTGACAGTAACATCTTGATCCATTTTAATCTGTGTACATATCTTTTAAGTATAATATCATAAAAATCAACCATTGAATTAAATTTGCGAAAAATTATGAGTCATCAAGAAAATAACAATCATTTTAACGGACCGCCTCGAAGCATACAGTTTTCTTCCCATTCGATGCCAAGGGTATGCTCCTGGGGATGGTTCTAAAAGAAATTCAAGAAAACTTCTCTGAAAACCTATTGCTGCCGATTCCTGAAATACAAACCGTCTTAAATGGCTACAGGGAGGATTAGAAAGCAATGAAGGGACATTCCTGACCTTTTACCGTCACCCCCATCTTTCTGCACCGCAGAGGGTCTCCACAAAATCGCTATCACCCAGAAATCTTGGGACTATCACTGGATGTGTCGCACAGCGATAGTCTTCGAGTCCCTCCTCTGGTATATCGCAGCGGCTTCGCCGCTGCACCGGTGTAGCAACTTTACGAAGTAAAGATGCGGGCCGGTTGAATTCAAAATGTAGCAACTTTACGAAGTAAAGACGCGGGCCGGTCGAATTCAAAATGTAGCAACTTTACGAAGTAAAGATGCGGGCCGGTCGAATTCAAAATGTAGCAACTTTGCGAAGTAAAGATGCGGGCCGGTCGAATCCGAAATTTAAAAAGCTCCGGCTGAAAAAGTCGGAGCTTTTTTGTGCCCAATCCCCATCATATTCGAAAGTCCACAGAAGCGATCATGGTTGGTGATGGCGACCAGACGACAAGTGAAATTTAAAACAAAACACGATTCAAAATCGGTTCAACCTCAGATTCTGTAAAATTAACATCGCCTTTTAATGTTGTTTTGTGTTTGATTTCAAGTGGTTACATGAATGATGGAACCTCTGCGCAAATAGTGCAACCGGTTGCACTTTTCAGATGGCTGATTTAAAAACAGAAATTGTCAACCATCGAGGGCGTCATGAATCAGAGTTCATCCACGGAATATGGAACCCTATTTGAGAGCATTTGTCAACTCTACGAATGTTTTACAACGTATGCATGAGAAACGGCTGAAGGGGTATTGTTCTTTGGGATATGTCGTGGAGGAAAGGGACAACGCCCGGCTTTACGGACAGCTGACTGCGCGAAAGTGCGGTTAGATGTGCTCGTGTAAGCCGTTGTTACGCGAATTTTTGGCCAGGAATGCGGCAGCATTTACAAGTCGTCTGATATCTCGCAAGCCAATTTTTCCTTTGTAAAAACAATGTTCGTCATTAATTTTGGAAAGACCATCAAAAAGATGTTCAGGTTCAGCTGACGCAACATCATCAATTGTTTCATAGCCACAAAAAAGCAACATTCTTGCGACTGTTGGATTCACCCATTGAATTCGTGTCAATCTCGACAACTTCACAAGCTCCTTCAAAACCTCAGCGTTACATCCCGTCAACTCTGAAATATTACGAAAATCAGAAACACTGGCAACGGATTCATGCAACGCCTTCGAATTGTTGTATTCACTGTCAATCAGTTTCGATAACTCTGACTTGGATATCCACGAGAATTCCTGAAGTTTGAGAGGTTTTGGAAACCAGCCTCCAATTTCCCTTCTCAACAAATTCAAGTATTCAGATTCGATTTTCGTCACAATTGAGAAAGCGTCAATACGTTTGGACGTCGATATTTTATCTCTCAACTCTGCAAGGTTCGAAACATTGTGTTTTTTTAATGTTTCAAATCGATTTTCAATATCTTCAAGTAACGATTGCCTGCTCGGGACGAGATCGATCTCCTGTAAACGAACCTTCACATCATCAAGACTGATCGATTTCGAATCAATATGAAATGTCATGCAAGTCCTCCTGTTCAGATGTCTTTTTATAACGGCGGGTTATCAACCAATCTACAATTATATTTTTTTAATGAAAACTTATGCCGACTTTTTTCAGACGCTTCTGGACGTCCGGCGGGCTGGTGCGATGACACCGACTGCGAAGAAGTTCAGTTGTCGAGGGTGCCTTCGTTGATCCATTGGCGCAATGCGGCGATTCCCTGGATGGGCATGTCTCCTGCGAATGCGGGAGGCATGTGGGGTTCTCTGGTGCGTTCCACCGAACCGATGATCTGACTTTCATCCGCGTTTTCGGCGACGACGACAACGCCGGCGTCTCCCCCCTCCTGCCGAAGAGTTTCAATTGAACCTGAATGTCGCGTTCAAGCGCGGCATTCAGGTTCAAGGGGGGCATGCTGGCAGTATGTCATGAGGATGATCAGCGGCGCCTGGGGTAGCCGAGGACGGTGTTCATCACCTTCGCATAATCCGCCAGGGTAATTAACAGAGCCCATCTCACAACGTTATCGGCACCGCGGTACCAGCCGGTCAGCGCCGAGCGTTGATCATCCCTTGTTCGACCGTTCTCCAGCATCCAGTTGAAGCGCTGGCTCAGAGTGCCCCACTGGTTCTCCTGCCTGATGAGGTTATGGTCAATAACGGCGGACATCCTCCAGTTGTCTTCTCGGCGGTCGGCGAAACCGTTCCAACCGATGGTATCGGAGATGCCCTGGAAGCGGGCGGCCTCAGAGATGAACTGGGCGAAAAACACCACGGCGGCCGCCATCTGCCTCCGATCGTCGGCACGCCACAGGTTCAGGGCGTAAGCATTGACACGAGCCGAGTCGTAATTAAATTGGGAACGGTATATGCCAGCCATGTTCTCCAGAACACCGTAGTTCCCACTGTTGGCTAACTGCCAGTTTCCTCCCCGGCCCCCACTGTTGGGTTGACCATGATCTGCCGGAATTCCTACCTCCCAGGCAGAGCCGACATAGTTGTATACGTCGTTGTGGGTGAACCAGCCCACGATGTAGAGGTCGGAAGCCCGCAGCCTGATGCGCACCTGTTGGCCCGTGTTGGTTCCCACGAAGACGTCGATGAATTGGTGGTTGGCCATGACGTCGGTGTGATCTACGATTTCACCCTGGACGCCGGGGACCCGGTTGTCCCATCCGTTCACATTGCGGCGTACCTCGTTAATGAATGCGAAATAGTCCCAGCGATTGCCGTCCGCCCAGAAGACCGGCGTTTGCTGAGCGTAGGCGTCGTGGACACTGATGAGGTTTCCGACCACCAGGGCGACGAACAGGAGGAAAATGGGCGCCGACTTTCGGAATCCGCGTTTACTGTCTGGAACTTCAACATTTTTATCCAGGATTGTCCCGGGATTTCCTTGCATGATTTTTTTAATATTTTTTTGCATGATTTTTTTCATTTTTCAGCCTCATTTCATATTTTTTTTTGCGTAATACCTGTCATTGTTCACAACAAAGTGTATCCTTCCCATTAAGTCATTTTATGCCTCCTCTCTCTTTTTGTGTTTTTCTGTTTTATAAACCGTCCTTTCTTTTTTTGGCCTTGTGTCAAAGCATATATCAGTCAACACTTTCCCTACTTCAGGGCGAGACATCACAGGTTTGTTATCGGCCTGAGGGCCGGGTTACAGGGGATGGGAAAGGGTATTTGTCCGGCCTGAGGGCACCATCTGCAGTCAATGGAATTCGCCCCTTGTTCAAAGGACGAATATCGTTCGAGACCTCCGACGTCGTTTTGCTTCGATCGACATCGATGGTGTGCACGCCCAGCGAAATTGACGTGCGCACTTTGTCGAATTCTTCTCGACTCCTGAAACCGTACTCCGACTCATGACCGATGAGAATTCGATTCAAAAAGGCAGCTACATCACGATCCGCGATCTTGAGGACAGTGGCAGTCGGTATCTCTGCGGTGGTTGATTCGACGGATTTGATCGGCGTAGATTCCTGTGCGCATCCCGCAGGTATGAACCCACCCATAACAATCACCCGTAAAATGTTTTTTGCGAAAACGGATTTTTCTGACAACGGCATAGCCGTCTTCAATTTGTCCATTGCAGACCCCCTTATGCTACTTCAATTGTCCGGGGACCGCGGAAACGGCTCACACAATCTTCATGTTTTCTTCTTTGCCATTGTGTCCCTGTCCATCGTACCGGTTCTGGTTCGTCTGGGTCAGGCTGCTGAAAAATTGCGTGCCAAGTCGAGATGGCGTGCGGCCTTGTGTTTTCACGCGATATTAACGCGCTTCATTCGCACAGAGGTTCCACAATGTGAACCCCCCGGGTACAGAATTGCAAACAGCGATCGTTTAAATCATGACCCTTGTCCACTTGCTCTGTACTGCTTTGCCGCACGATTCCCGAGAATCTCATCGCCTATACAAACGGCTACTCGAAACAGTCGCAGTCGTATTCTGTAAGATAAACTTCAGTGGTCTTCGAACCCGCTGAGGCCAATTGCACGAGATTTTGAATTCTCAAAAAAAATTGTGTCATTCAGGCACTGTCATCACCGTAAAGGTAGTCAATAACAAAGCCCCCGCTTCCGCATTCTTTTCTTACGAAAAAAGGCTACGGCGGGGTCTCAATCGTTTTGGGTGCAAATCTCAGTCTGAAGGAAAAAAAGGTGTCGCCTGGCGCACGGGCGGTCGAGTTCTGTTTTTTTCCTGGGAACGCGGAGCTCCAGCTCCGCAAAAAAATCTGAATATTGCCGGGCAGAGCTGGAGCTCCGCGATTGGCAAAACTCGATTGCCCTGGGTGTCTCCTGTTGTATGATCTGAAATTAACAGGCGTTATGTATTTTTTTTAGACGCTCCTGCGTTATATCGACGTCAGGAGGTACACCGATGCGAGTTGCACTGGAAATTTAAACTTACACGAAAAGAGACTGATACCCTTCAACAATGGTCCCGGTGCCGTGTTGTGTCTTTGCGGCGAAGAGAGCGATCAGATATCATAGAGACATCCTGTGCGCACAATACAGCGGATTATGATCTCTACTACGCTTCTGATACAGCCCTGTCACCAACGGGCACACGACGACAATGGTGAACCGGATGGCAGCTTTAAGATAAGCAACTGATTCATTTTGAAGGAGAGTTCTCCGCTGTCATCTGCCGCCCTGGCCGTAATCTTATCTGGTCAAATGACAGACACTTGAATCGTACATTCACTTTCGAGGCATAGCGGTTCAGCAAATGGTCCAACAACCAGAATTAAGGGATGTGGCGTGGGCAGCCAGCCCCATCCGGCTTGATTTTTGTTATTTGTTCATATTTTCAATATTTGTGGCAAAAGTGACGGAAAAGTCATAATTTTTTTTAATCGCGTAAGTTCCAGCATTCATATGATATTACACCAATGATGGATTTTTTTATTTGCACTGGATTTGGTGACCCCTACATTTATCTGTTCAACACGGTGATGACCCACGAATGGGTCATTACACTTCCCAAGGGGGTTCCTCCATGAAATACAAAGCACTCCTATTATTAGCCACGATTGGCATTCTATGTCTCGCCTGCAGCCCGCCGACAGGAAAAACCAATGACGCTGGGAACAGCACTGGCAAAACACCCGGGGCAGCGGAGGATACTGCCGGCACTCCGGGCGCTACCGGCGGTTCCGACGCGTCGGGTCAACCCGGCGCAGACGGAACCGGTGCCATTGTGGGCACACAGACATATTCAGTAGAACTGGAGGGCGCGGTTCAAAAAGGGCCGTTTGTGGTGGGATCGTCGGTTTCCGTTTCACCGCTGAATGCCAATTTTTCTCCTCAGGGAGAGGTTTATAAAACAAGTACAATTAACAATCGCGGTGAGTTTAACATCAGTTTTAAAACAAATGGGCCGGTGGCGCTCGAAGGTGTGGGTTTCTATTACAATGAAATCACCGGTGATTTGTCGTCCGCCAACCTGACGTTGCGCGCCTATTATGTTCCCGATAGCGATGGCATCCAGTATGCGTATGTGAACATGATCACCCATCTGATTACCAATAGGGTCAAGTCACTGGTATCCCAGGGCAATTCATTTGTCGATTCGGTACATCAGGCGGAATTGGAACTGTGGCAGGAGCTGGCCATTACCCGACCGGACTTTACTTCATGCGTTAATAGTATTGATATGAATATTACAGGCGGCGACCTGGACTCCAACGCGTATCTTCTGGGGGTGGGTTCTGTACTGATACAGGTGGCGGCCAATCGCAACCCCAGTGCGGTGGATGCAGAGCTGCAGTCTCTGCTCAACGAGGTGGCCATTGATTTGCAGGATGGCGTCCTTCAGGAAGACGTCAAAGGGGAGGTGCACAGAGCACTGACGCAAATTGATGTGGACGATATTGCAATGAAACTGTCAGAACGATTGTCAAAAATCGATGCGGGCGGTGGCGTACCGGACATGCATCGGGTGCTGGACCAGGACTTCGATGGCATCACCAATGTCGATGACAACTGTGACAAAGTGTACAACCCTGGCCAGGAAGACATGGACAATGATGGCATGGGCGATTTGTGCGACTCCTGCAACCCGGACTTCAGTTGCGATTTGAACAATCAGTATTGTGTCGCAGATCCGGAAAAATGCCCGCCTGATCTTGAGATGTGCTGCATCGTTCCGGATGCGTTGGAAATTGAGACGGGGGCGCTGGTAGGAAATCTTTATTGGAGTACGTTTGCAGAAGAGGGCGCATCTGCTTTCTGGCTGGACTCACCGAGTGCCTCCGAAGTGAGTGTGCAGGCGTCAAGCAGTTATGGCGCCATTTCCGGGTTGCTTTTCTTTTTTAACGAAAATGGTGCACCCAAAGATTTGAGCAGTTACTCCACTGTGCGGGTGAACACCGTTCTCAATCCCCTTGGTGGTGAAGTGATCATTGATCCCTCGATGACAGATGGCAAAGAAATAAATGACAATGGCACGTCGACCGACGTGGCGGCGCCGAATTTCACTGAAGAGGAAAAAGAACAGATGCTTCAGGAGATGATCGATAAAGGGATGATCGATCCCAGTATGCCTGTGGAGGAACAGGAGAAACTGCTGTACGAGATGATGAGTACCGGGATGAATCCGGATGGTACACTGGATCCCGCAATGGACCCGATGATGGACCCGATGATGGACCCGATGAAGGATCCGATGACAGATCCGATGACGGATCCGATGACGGATCCGATGATGGATCCGATGATGGATCCTTATAGTGATTCCATAATGCGAGACGTGTGGATGAACAGTCCAGCGATGTTTGTGCTGTTCGATGCAGGCGGTTATCGCAGATGTGCGTGGCCACTGCCGGCCACGTCAGATGTACCCGTTGAATTCACCATAGATCTCAACGAGCTGAAACGATTCTGTGAATCCGAGGTTAAGGGAATGAGCCCCTTGGGCACTGACGGCCCGTTTGTGGTCGAAGGCGGCGCAATTGTCACTGCATATGACGCGGCGATGCTGGATTTCCAAATCAGCGTGTACGATGTTCAGTTTGGCAACGAAAGCGGCGGCTCCGGACAGGCGTGTTATGCTGAAAAGCGTTGCGACGATGGATTGGTGTGCCAGCCCAACTACAATGACGATTACTGTGGCCCGGGGCTTACTCAGTGCTGCATTGACGCCGGTGAATCCAGTCAGCCCTGTTTTTCCGACGGTACCTGTAACGACGGGTTTAGCTGTCAGTATAACAGCGCGCTCTGTCCCGGTGGTTCAGGCGCCTGCTGTATTCAGTCCGGTGCACCGGAACAGCCCTGCTACAATGACGGAACCTGCGACGAAGGTGCGCATTGTATGTACACCTGGATGGACAGTGGGCTGTGTCCCGCCAATATGGATCAGTGCTGCGTGAGTACCGAGGGAGAAGGCGCCTACTGCGGAGATGATTTCGAGTGTGGTGAAGGGCTGTACTGTATGAACGCCTGGGATACCACTTTGTGCAATGATGCGCTTGAATACTGCTGTGTGCCCACCGGTGGCGAGGGCAACTTCTGTGACTGGGAGAATCCCTGTAACAGCGGTTTTGCATGCGTGTACGACAACAATAAAGGGACGCTTTGTGGGGATACCGGCCTGTGGAATTGCTGCGTGCCGACAGATGGGACACAGGGTCAGCCCTGCGACGAAGTGTCCGGTTGCAGCGACGGGCATGTTTGTATCTGGGAAGAGGGCGTGTGTCCGGGGAATGGGTCGTGCTGTATCTCAGTGGGCGGCGAGAACGAGCCGTGCAACTTTGATATGACATGTGATGAGGGGCTGTGGTGCCGATGGAACAATTCGGTAAATCGTGAACTCTGCGTTCCCACCGGTGATGACGGCAATGCGTGTGATTGGGAGCATCCGTGCAATACCGGGTTTGCCTGTGTCAACAATTTCAACGGGGCCTCATGTGGCAACCCGGATTTCGAAAACTGTTGTGTGCCATCCGATGGTACCCACGGCCAGCCCTGCTCGGATAATTCGGGGTGTATGGACGGTCACATATGTATGTGGGAAGAGGGTATCTGTAACTATGAAAATACGTGCTGTATATCTGTGGGGGGAGAAAATGAACCCTGCAATTTTGATATGACATGCGATGGGGATTTGTGGTGCCGATGGAGCAATTCGGCCAGCCGGGAAATATGTGTAGCCACTGGTGGTGATGGCAACGCCTGTGATTGGGAGCATCCGTGCGACAACGGTTTTGCATGTGTGAACAACTACCATGGCGCAGCCGGTGGCAATCCCGATTTCGACAATGTCTGCATCGCGACAGATGGTACTGAGGGACAGGTCTGTGATGAGGGGGCCCCGTGTGTGGTGGGTAACATGTGCATGAATGATGACAGCGTTTGTGCAATCGATGGAGCCCAATGCTGCGTTCCTGTCGGGGGCGCAAATCAGCCCTGCGCCGAGTATCAGAGCTGCGATGCAGGCCTCTGGTGTCTGTGGAACAGCGTTTCCGGCAGGGACATTTGCATGGCTACCGGTGGCGAGGGGAATCCATGTGACTGGGAACACAGCTGCGATACTGGTCTCGCCTGCGTTAATAATCACAACAACACGGCCTGTGATCCTGGAATGCCGGGGTGCTGCTACGTCACCGATGGCACCGTTGGACAGCCGTGCGACAGCAATGATTCCTGCAATACCGGACTCATTTGTGGAAATGACGACACGGTGTGTTCGTTTGACAGCAGCAGCTGTTGTCTGGAGGCCGGCGGGGTGGATGAGCCGTGCTACGCCAATTCCACGTGTGACGCTGGTCTGCGATGCATGTACAACGACGCAACCTATCAGAACTTCTGTGTCGAAACCGGTGGGGCCAATCAGCCCTGCAACGATGGCAGTACCTGTGACACATCGGACCTGATGTGCGTGTTCAACTATATGTACGCTGTAGATACATGTCTGCCATTCGGCGACGCTGGTCAGCCCTGTGACGATATGCATATGTGCAGTGGTGATTTGATATGCGCCAATCAGATGGTCGCCAGCGAGTGTGCCGATAATCTGCTCGAAAACTGTTGCGTTGCTTCCGATGGCACCCAGGGCAGTGTTTGTGAAACGAATACCTGCGGTGCGGGGCTTTCCTGCGCCTACGATAGCAGTGTGTGTCCCGATGCGTCCTATAGGTGCTGCGCGCCGGCCGGTGGAGAGAATCAACCGTGTTTTGGTGATCATACCTGCAGCGCGGGTCTGGTGTGTGTATGGGATCAATGGATGCCTGAAGATTCCGGTACTTGTGTGCTCGGCAGGCAGGAGGGTGAAATGTGTAGCGTAAGCTATCCATGCCTGGATGGGCTCAGCTGCAGCAACACAACTAATTATTGTATTCTCACCCCCTCCACGCTGGGCGAAGACTGCAGTGACGCCGGTCAGTGCGGTCCAGGATTGCGTTGTAACGGCAGCACATGCGAGGAAGCGGGAAATGCGGGACAGGTGTGCTACGAAGACAATACCTGCGAGGCGGATCTTGTGTGCTTTAACGCGAATTCCCAGGCCATATGCGTCGATACCCCAGGGGAATGCAGTCCGGTGGAACCCTGCGATACCGGATATCAATGTGTGACTGAACCATGGGGAGACAAGAGCTATTGCATCAGTTCCGGCGCTGCAAAAGAACCTTGCTGGCAGCCTGGCGGTACCTGTGACGATGCAGCCCTCAGCTGCGTTTCCGACTGGAGTGAATGTGCCGGTTACTTCGAGAACCACACCTGTTGTTTGTCTGTCGGGGGCGAAGGAGAGCGGTGCCTGGGTGATCAAACATGTGATGACGGGTTTGCATGTGTCGAAAATTACTATCCGGGTGTTGCCTGCGACGGTGACCTTTATGAGTGCTGTGCGGTTTCCGGCGGCGAAAATGAGCCCTGCAACACCGATGGCACCTGTGATGATCCGGGGATGAGCTGTTCGTACGACATGTGCCCCGATGGACTATGGTCCACCGGGTGCTGTCAGATAACCCCCGCGCCGTAACCGTCTCGCGCCACTTCGTTCCTATCGTCCATACGGCAAAATTGCCGGTTTCCTGTTCACATTTGAGTTCATGCCCGTAAAAATAGCATTCATTGTCCAGAAGTTTAATCAGAAGAAGGATGTTCGAGTCATTTGAGATTTGCCGTACCCTGTGATGAGGTATCACGTGGTGACCGAAATCTGTGTCACTGTATTTCACAGGTCATAAATATTGCATAATAATTAAAAGCAGTTACGAGAATGGCATCACCCTTGCTAACACTCGGCGCATGACGCGATTACTATTTTTCAGATATTTGATGGGGTTCTCATTTTTCACCATAGTTCTGGCAGAAGCTGCCATTGCCGGGGCAACCGAGTACCCAACCACTGCAACCAGCCCCCTCGGTGCATCCACCGGGACGCCACCGGCGTCGTCGTTGAACAGCGCGGAACCCGTCAGTCAGGCGCAGGTGGAACTCCTGATGGATGGCGTCAACCTCGACAAACACTACTACCGATACCTGCTCCGATTCGAAAGATACGAAAACTTTCTGGCATACGCCTACGAACTGAATGTGCGACTTCACGAAAGTGGCAGACGCCGAATCAGGACAGGGCAAGTGCTGCTGATTGTGTCGGCGCCAATGTTCATCTGGGGAGGAATAAACTTGTACAGATCGACAAAGCTGAAAAAGGAAGAAGAAAAGGACTTCGAAGACGGAAGAGAATCGGGGTGGATTGATTCCAGTTTTCTTCGGGCGTCGGCGGGCGGATTGTTTGTTGTGGGAAGTGCTCTGGCGTTGTCCGGATTAATCGCACTGACTTCAGGAATGGACCGAAAGGAAAAATCCGCCAGGGCGCTGAAAAAAATGAAACCCTACGTAAAGTACTATGCCCCAATAACCGCGAAAAGATTCAAACTCTCCGGCATCGGCATCGCCCCTACCCGCAATGGCGCCATAGTGGGCGCGACGGTGAGCTTCTAACCACTGTGGCTCAGCAGATTTAAAATCATTTCCCGGACACATCAGACACACGTGTCCAGGGGAGAATGTCATCTTTTTTACCATGGGGTATCTCCGCCGCATCACTACACTTTCCTGCACGCCTCGCCTTCTTGATTCAGTCGTTTCATACAACCTCGTTTACTTTGATTTTCTATTCAAATTAAGACCAGTAAGGCGCTTTAATCTAATTATTAAAGCAAGGACAAGTCACATACTGATACCAGCGTTGAATAGGGAGACAACTATTATTTTGAAGGCGCCTGATTTCTGTCAGACTTTTTTTGAGAATACAAAATCTCAAATTGATGTATTGCTGCGTCCTTTGTCAGAAACAAAGTGAAAGATTCCAGCAATAGCTAACATAAATTACAATTTTTGATGCACTTGCGCCGGGATAGGTACTATTTTTTTGGGGGGCATGAACGCAAATGTGAACGAGAAATCAGCAACTATGTTGATTGGAAGGTAGAAGCAAAATGGCTCTGATTCGTCCTGAAGGTGTTTTTCAGGGTTAAGGACTCTAAAGTTTTCGAATTCCAATGTCGTCAATAGTACTGAGGAAAACGACGCCCAGGTGTCCGTATTTAACGAATGAATGTGGTGAGGAGACCGATCGCTGGAAAAACAAATTATGGATGAAAAATACATATTCCATGAAAAAATGTTCGATGCGCAAAAAGAAAACATGGAACATTTTCGTCAATTGGCCAGCTACCAAAGCGCCATTATTGATAACGCCAGCTACATGGTTATCGTCACCACAGAAGAAGGAATCATCACCATGTTCAATCCTGCGGCGGAGCGGATGTTAGGATACACTGCGGAGGAATGCGTGGGAAAGCTGACGCCTGCTATTGTCCACGATATGGATGAGGTGATTGCGCGCGCTGAACTGTTTTCAGAGGAATTGAGTATACAGATTGAGCCGGGCTTTGAGGTGTTTGTCGCCAAAGCGCGTTACAATTTACCGAACGAATATGAATGGACGTATATTCGCAAAGACGGATCGCGTTTTCCGGTTTTACTGTCTGTGACCGCATTGCGGGACTCAAAACAAAACATTATCGGTTTTATGGGAATCGCTAACGACATTACCAATCGTAAACGTGCGGAGGCGAAACTGGCGGCCAATCTCTGGTTCTTTGAAAGTATGGATCTCATTAACCGCGTAATGCAGGGCGTAGACAACATTGAACAAATGATGAGCAATGTTCTCGATACCATGATTTCTATTTTTCGTTGCGATCGAGCTTTTCTGGCTACCCCCTGCGATCCCGCGCAACCGGAGTTCACCATCGCCATGGAGCGCACGACTCCTGAATATCCCGGGGCTTTTTCGCGGGCGGTCACTGTTCCGATGTCTCCCGATGTCAAAAAATTGTTTCACGAGCTTCTCGGCAATCCGAATAAGCCTCATGAAATTTATGTCGGAAAGGGGTTGGACCCTGAGGACATTGTCTGGAAAACGTATGGAATTCAATCCCAGCTGGCCATGGCCATTCTCCCCAGAGTCGGCGACGCCTGGGAATGCGGCCTGCATCAATGTTCTTACAATAGAGTGTGGAAACCACAGGAAAAAAAATTGTTTCTGGAAATTAGTAGGCGCCTGGGCGATATGCTGACCAGTCTACTTTCGTTTCGCAACCTCAAGGACCTGAACGAACAACTGGAAGTTCGCGTTGAACAGCGTACAGCTGAACTGACATACGCCAATAAACAAATGCGGGTTGAAATCGCAGAGCGTCAAAAGGCAGAGGAAGACCGCGCTCAAGCGCAAGCCGAACGCGACGCTGTTGAAGTCCAGTTGCGAAGCGCTCAAAAACTCGAAGCAGTTGGTCAGCTTGCTGCTGGTATCGCCCATGAAATAAACACTCCTGCGCAATACGTTGGAGACAATATTAGATTTCTGAATGAATCCTTTAATAGTACTACCGAGGTGCTTGATGCGTACAATCAGCTTCTGATTGCTGCCAGAAACGACCAAATTTTTCCGGAGCTACTTTCCAAAATTGAAAAAACGCTTGAGGCAAACGACATCGAATTCCTGTTAGAACAAATCCCCTCCGCCATCAGCGAAACCATGGAGGGCATTGGACGCATCAGCAAAATTGTCCTCGCAATGAAAGAGTTCTCCCACCCAGGGAAGAAAGAAAAATTCCCCTCCGACTTGAATAGAGCAATTGAAACCACCACTACGGTTGCTCGCAACGAATGGAAATATGTCGCCGAACTTGAACTATGCCTCGACCCCATGCTGCCGAAAGTGCCCTGTTTTCTCGGCGAGTTCAACCAATGTATCCTCAATCTGGTGGTTAACGCCGCCCATGCCATTGGAGACGCAATTCAGAGTTCCACCGATACCCGAGGCAAAATTTCCATCTGTACTCGGCTCGATGGAAATGACGTGGAAATACGCGTGAAAGATACCGGCACAGGTATTCCCAAGGCGGCGCAACCGCGTATTTTCGATCCGTTCTTTACAACTAAAGAGGTCGGAAAAGGGACAGGGCAGGGCTTGACGATTGTCTACAATACTATCGTCAAAATGCACAACGGCACCGTGACGTTTGAAACCACTCCGGGAAAGGGAACCGTTTTTATTCTGCGCCTTCCAGTTCATGAAAAATAGGCTGCGCTGGGCGGCACTGTTGGCAAGAACATTCAACCTCGACTTGGAAGCCTGCAATCGTTGCGGCGATAGAGTCCGAATAATTACAGCAGTTACCGACGCCGTATCCATCAAGAGATATTTAGACAGCGTAGGTCTTCCTTCAAAGGACATAGGAAGGATAAAGCACCTTTTGCTGATTGCATTGATGGCCGAGCTTTTTTGCCTGTTTTGGACGAGGGATTTTGCCACAGCTCTTTGTCTCAGAGTCGAGACGGCGCTTTATTCATAAGGGTTTCCGCGCTTTAAGCAGCTGAAAAAAGGCGGTAGCAATAATAAGAAATTTGAAGCATCTCGATTATTCGTGCATTTTCTGCTGCAACCTTGTTCACTGTGAGTGCCTGCGAGCGTGGCACTTCCGTATTTTGGGGGAGATACGTCGTGCAGACGCTAAAACGACGGTTCCAGGGCTCCTGCGGACGCCGTATGGGGTCGGTCGTCTCGCGCGAAGTCGAAGAACCATTGATGCATCGGGCTCGCCGCACCCACAGCAGAGCTGGACTCGCTGGGGCGAAAGTCTTCCCACTCCTGCGGCGGGTGGGCAATGATTTCATTTCCCATCCCAATGATGTTTCCCTCGGCGGTTCCACCGGAAACAGGGGCCTCGAATACGGAACCCGGTTCAGGTGAGACGAGGAAATTATTTGCAACCGTAAAGGTTTGAACCTCATCGCCAAACCCGCAGAAGTCGACTGCGCCAGTTGTTGTGACGGTGGTATTGCCGTAAACGAAAATGTGATTCGGGTCGGGAGCGATACCGCGGCTTCTCGAATCGATGGCGGTCCAACCCTTTGCACTGGGGCGGGTGAACAGGTTTTCACGGATGGTGATTTCATCGCCCAGCGCGAGAATGGAGATATAGACGTCGTCCGAGGCTTTTATCAAATTGCTTTCAAACAGAATGTTGCGCACTCGCTGGTCAATCACTTCGTTTTGAGGTCCAAAGTCCACCATCCATCGCTGCCCTCCGTCGCCCACAATGATGTTGTCCGAAATGTTTACGAATTCAGTGTATCGGGGGTCTGTCGAGAAGTCGGGGGCGTGAAGCTTGATGGCCAGTCGAGGCGCAGGAACCATGCCAATGTAGTTGTTGGAAATGACACCACGGACGACGTGCGTGAGACGCATTGCGTGTTCTCCCCCCGTTGAATCGTTGAAGGTGCTTCCAGCGATGAAGAGATCAGTGGCCTCACCGTAGAGCAAGTTGCCACCGGCTCCACCAGTGAGACGCGTGACTTCGCAATCCTGCAGAGCAACGGCGTTGCCTTCGAAACGGATGCCGCCCGCGCCATCATGCACGAACAAACGCAAAAAGAGCAGGTGCACCATCTCTTCAGGCGAGAACTCGACTTTCACTCCACTGGTGGCGTCTCCAGCACGACAATCGACTTCGATGTCCATAATGCGCCAGTCCACTGCAATGCTTGTTCCCTGAGGGTTGTGGACGTTGAACCCATTGCCGTCCGTGAGGATTCTGGGGCGAGCCCCTTCACCGGGGAAGGCACCAATGATACCAGGGCCTTTTTCCAGTAACTTGAGGGACCCTGAGAATTCTTCACCGCGGTGCAATAGAATTCGTCGCCCCGTTTTAACATGATTCTGCACGTCAGCGAGGGTATTCTGCGTTACATGGGTCGCTCCATCGGGGCAGCCATCGAACGCACCCACTCCGGATACGCAGACCGTGTTGGCCCCCGCGAACACTTCGTTCGGATCCTCCACCACGATCGTGACGGTCTTCGTATCTTCATGCTGGGCCTGGTCGCGAACCGTGAGCCGAACCTCGTATCTTCCGGGCGCTTCAAATACGTGTCCTGCAAGGGGACCAAACGCTTCATTCTTGCTGCGCCCAGTGGTTGCGAAACAACCCGCATCACCGTCGTCGAAATTCCAGCAGTAGCCGAGCTCGTGAAAGGAGCGTTCCGTCTGGGTCGAAGTGGTGTTCGTGGCATCGAAAAATACATAGAGCGGCGCGACCCCCTGCGTGCGGGTCACTCTCAAGTCAGCGACCAAATCGTCGCCCGGGGGGAGACCATCGCCGGCAAAGCATTTTTCCTTTGCGGGTCGTCCGCATTGACGGGCGCAACTCAGTCCTTGTGTGGTGTATCCTTCCGCGCATGAGCACGTTGCTGTCATTCCCGTCTCGACACAGGTGCCGTGACCGGAACAGGTTTGTCCTTCACAGGGGGTGAGTGGTGCCTTCCCATCGGTTGCACTGTCTGTTGTAGTTGAAGTGTCCCCGGAAGTGTCCCTGTCGTCATCGACCGAGGCCTCATTTTCCTTGCTGCTGCATCCCGTCAGCGGGAGCGTGGCGACCGCCAATAGAAACAATGCCGATGCAATCAGGTGGTCTTTAGCCCAAACAAACGCCATTTTGGTTTTACCTTTCATGCAGCTTAATTGCCGACTTCTCGTTCACGTTTAGATCCATGTTCGTAAAAACTGCGTTAATCCCGGAAAAAGTGCAACAGCATTTGTGGATAATGTTCAGTTCACTGTAAAAATTTATTCTTCTCCGGCTCAAGGCGCAACAATGCACAGCTTTGAGAATACCGTTTCCCAAAAAAATCGTGATGAAAATCAGGCGACTTCGCAGATCCTCCCAGGTCACCGTCCGAATGCCGCTCTATCGATACGACAATACCAGACGAAGTCCATACGTTTGCAGTCTGAAACCGTAGGTATATATTCCGAAATCACCCGGCTCTTCATAACTGGTCCGCGCAAAAGTATAAAAAAGTGAGATGCCGGGGTGAATGAGATGGTCGGGTAGAAAATCATACTCCAACTCTATTGCGCCTCCCAGACCCTTTGCATTGTCGATGGGTAGGCGTTTGGGATTCATCAGTGCGAGACCAGTCTTCAATACCAGCCGAATCCTATTTTGCAGAAAGGGCAGGCGCATAACGAACACGGGACCAACCAACCCAAAATGCACTGAATCCGTATCCCGCACGGCTGCTGTATTGCTGACGTTTTCCTTCTTTTTCAACGCCAGATTTGAGCTCAACCCTCCTTCGTAAAAAAGGCCAAATCCAATCCGTTTTGAATTCAATATTCCAAACGCCACCCCCCAGTTTTCCCCGGAGTTTTCGTATATTAAAATCTCTGCCGGATCATTTGTAACAGGCTCAGAGAAAAAAAAATAAAAAGAATCATCGTTGTCATAAAACGTAAAATTTTCCATTCGTACACCACCGAATCCCACAGCGAGCCGAACAAAAAGGTGAAACTCAGATGAATGTGTATTCAACTCAGATTTTTTTGATTGAGATTCCCTTGAAGTATTATCGGCAGCAGCAAGCAATCGGGGACCAAAAACGGCACACAATAAAATGGATAGTAATGCATTGATGTAAAACGAGCGGTTGGTTTTCATTGTCTTCCCCCAAATCCCGTGAGCAAAGAAAATGCCATTTCAGTTATATCCTCTATTCAGCGAAACTGATTTTCTTTCTTTTCCTGAATATTACTTTTTTGTTATCAATCTCACACTTTACAACGCAGTGGAAAGACTTTCCACACCAGGATATGCTGGTTTCGAACGAGACTTGGCAGTGTGGGGCAAATCAGACTTTTCGCAGTCACTTTTGCCGTTGCATGACGTGTGAAGCATTCTGCACGAATGGATTCCTGGGACCGCACGATGTAAAAATTGGTGTGCACGACAGGAATTGGGACCGCGAGAAGCACAAATCCGCACATGTCTTTTTCACAAAGGGACCCGCAGTGATTTTCGACACGTCACAGGTCAGTCTTCTGTGTGGTACCGGATGCGGAAGATGTCTCGGTTTTGAATGGCGGGAAAACAATCTGCACCGTGTGGAACAGGAGGCCTTTAAGTTGCGCCATGGTCGGGTGTTGCTGAGATGAGCGGACCAGCTATATATATCAAAAGGATGATGCATCCGCCATTGAGAGAGCACTCCAGCTGTATTAAGCAGTGATTCGGCTGCTCCGACTCCGTCGAGATATTTTCCAATTGATGGACCGTCGGTAATAGCTGCGACCATACAGTTCATCTTTTGCAACGCAAAAGTGAACACCGGTGTAACAACTTTGCGAAGTAAAGATGTGGGCCGGTATGAAGACAACGGTATCCCGAAATGCAACTGCAAAAAGAGGGAGAAACGTATTGACCGTCAATAGCAACAAGGGGCGTGAAAAAAACGCCATGCACTCGTTTTATCTCTTGACGCTACTTTCTAATGGGTGATCCCGTTATTGGTTGGCTGAACTCGTCCATTGGCTGAACTCGTCGTTTCACAACTGGGAGATGAATTCCCAGGCCAGCGGCGGAACGAAGGCGGTTAAGCCATCATCCCCCGGTGACCCATCGCTTATACTCGACGGGGTGTGTGCGCCATCGAACGTGCACACCTTGACCGGCAACCCTTCAGTGCAACCCTCGTAGTCGTAGCAAACGTGATTGTTGCTTCCGCCCGCCGCTGTCGGGAGGTCATTGGGCACTGTGCAGCCGTTTTCTTCGGCGTGAGTGATGGAGCAGTACTTGCCGCCCGTCCGGTTGCCATCGTTGCTGACCCAGGGACAGGTACCGTCGCTCATGCCAGTGATAGACAAGTAGGCCACAGCGTCGGCGCTGTCGGTGGGCTGGGTGAAGTTATAGTTCGCCGGCGCCATCGTGACTGCGCCGCGAAGCTTGTCGGCGCGCCCCAGCGAAAGCGCGTGGCTCATCATTGCGCCGAAGCTGAAACCAGTCGTGAACACTCTGCTTTCGTCGACGCACAGATTTTCGGTGACGCGTTCGAGCAAAGCGTCGAACAGGGCGACGTCTCTATCGTAATCCCAGGGGAAATTGCCAATGCCATCTGGGGCAACGAAAATGGCAGAGTCTCCAACCGCTTTCGCTGCGCGCTTAAGTCCGAAGTACGCATAGTGTTCAGCATCGAAGTTGGGACCCTGGAAAGCCGGATACTGACCGTTGGCATTTCCTTCCGCGGAACCATAGGCCTGGTGCCAGGAGAAGATCAGTCGATATGGGGTATTGGGATCGTAGTCCTCGGGAATGTCGATGATGAACGCGCGATCCGCTCCGTTGCTGTTGATGCTGAGCCGAGTCGATGTTGCAAGGCCCCTCGGGACCGACTGGCCGCCTGCTGTGATTGTCTGCGCACCGTCCGCGACGCCACATCCATTGCTGGGGGTCACGTCGGTATCCGTGTCCGTGTCCGTGTCCGTGTCCGTGTCCGTGTCCGTGTCGGTATCCGTGTCCGTGTCCGTGTCGGTATCGGTGTCCGTATCGGTATCGGTGTCCGTATCGGTGTCGGTGTCGGTGTCCGTATCGGTGTCGGTATCGGTGTCCGTATCGGTGTCGGTATCCGTATCGGTGTCCGTATCGGTGTCCGTATCGGTGTCCGTGTCGGTGTCCGTATCCGTGTCCGTATCCGTGTCCGTATCAGTGTCCGTGTCCGTATCAGTGTCGGTGTCGGTATCAGTGTCCGTATCCGTATCAGTGTCCGTATCGGCGTCGCTCTGAGTATCTGAGTCCCCTTTTCCATTTTCCTGTGTGCACCCCTGGGGGAAACAAAGTCCGAGAAAGAAGAGTAAATAGGTAAAAGTTACTGTGTATTTCATTATGTTCTTCCTTATTGTTTTCCTTTTCAGTGTTGAAATCATGCATAGAAGTGCTTTTTTCAATGGAAAAACAGGTGGAAAATAATGATCTTTCCCCCAAACAAACGCCATTTTGGTTTTACCATTCATGCAGCCTGATTGCTGGTTTTTCGTTCACGCTTAGATTTATGTTCGTAAAAATAGTGTGAACCCTGGAAAAAGTGCAACAGCACTTGTGGATGATGCACAGCTTTGAGATTCCCGTTTCCCCAAAAAATCCTGATGAAAAATCGGGCGCCCTCAAAGTAAGGGATGTTCAAGTCATTTGAGATTTGCCTTGCCCTGTGATGATGTATCACGTGGTGACCGAAATCTGTGTCACTGTATTTCACAGGTCATAAATATTGCAGAATAATTAAAAGCAGTTACGAGAATGGCATCACCCTTGCTAACACTCAGCGCATGACGCGACTGATATTTTTCAGATATATGATGGGGTTCTCATTTTTCACCATGGTTCTGGCAGAAGCTGCCATTGCCGGGGCAACCGAGTACCCACCCACTGCTACCAACCCCTCCGGGACGCCACCGGCGTCGTCGTTGAACAGCGCGGAACCCGTCAGTCAGGCGCAGGTGGAACTCCTGATGGATGGCGTCAACCTCGACAAACACTACTACCGATACCTGCTCCGATTCGAAAAATACGAAAACTTTCTGGCATACGCCTACGAGTTGAACGCACGGCTGTACGAGAGCGGTGAACGACGAATCAGAACCGGGCGAGTGCTGTTGATCGCATCGGTACCAATGTTGGTATTGGGTGGCATTGCTCTGTACGAAACAAAAAAAAATTTAAAAAGCGAAACGTACGAGGAAGGCAGTAATGATTCATGGGGTTTGGGGCTACTTGCAATAGCAGCGGGGGGATGCATCGTTGCGGGCAGTGCCATGATATTGTCCGGGTTAATCGCGCTGACCACCGGAATGGATCGAAAGGAAAAAGCCGCCAAAGCACTGAAAAAAATGAAACCCTATGTAAAGTACTATGCCCCGGAAACCGCGAAAAGATTCAGACTCTCCGGCATCGGCATCGCCCCTACGCGCAATGGCGCCATGGTGGGCGCGACGGTGAGCTTTTAACACTGTGACTCAGCAGTAAGGAGCGCCTGTATTCAGCAGCCAGAGGTGTCCCCGGCGCATTTGTCAGCAAGATTGTTTTCAATGCAGACCGGCATGGATTCCGGAGCGATATTCTTTTTAAACGCCATCGCGTCGCAGGTGGGCAACATATTGTTTTCGATGATTTCCAGTCCGGTCCAGATAGGCCAGAAATCTTCCTCGTATCCGAATGACACGTTGGCCAGAGCGCTGACATCTGTCAGGACATCGTTGTATGAAATACGTATTGTTCCATTCACTGATTTCAGGTTGGCCAAACCGTCCAGACTGGTGAGTGAATCATTTTGCGAAATATGCATATCCGAGTCGATTTCTTCGAGCGTACTCAACCACTCCAGATCAGTCATCTCTTCGGTAACACGAAGCTCAAGCGCACCTGTTTTTCGCAGCTCGGGGAAGGATATCTCCATTGGACCTTTGTTTCCGAAAATCGATAATTCACCATCTACCGTGTGAAGACTGGGCATAGAAAGATAACTCAATTCCTGGTTCATTGGCTGATCTATGCTGTATTCTTCTCCGCTGAAACGGAGATCGCCCGCCACTTCTTCGAGTTCCGGCAACTCAATTTCCTGAATAACCTGCAAGGGAAAAGTCACCGACATCCGAAAACACCTGCAGTGTTCCCACCGGGCCACATCCTCAGACGACGCAACATGAAGCATGGGTGTGTACCCCATGTCGTCGGTATATTCGCCACAACGCGTCCCCTCCGGATAATCCAGGCATGCCTGTTCGACCTGTTCTTCAATCTGTTCAAGCTGCTCTGCTTTGCTTCCCTGATACGCATCCATACATGCCAGTTCCGCATCCAGTTGGGCCTCGCATTCAGAAGTAGAATCGCTGTTTAAATAAATATCTCCCCACGCCTCTTCACATGTCAGGTTCCCCACACAGTTCAGATATTCAAGCTCCAATGCCGTGCAGTTCGGTGTGAAATACTCTGTGTAGCGGACGCCCCTCACGCAGTCGCTGATACATCGACTGATGGGATAAGGGTATTCGTCGTCGCATCCGCAATCTATTTCGCACCAACTGGCGCACGTGTCTTCAACCGGACTGGGTTCAGATGCGGAATCGGGTGAAACGCTACAGGCAACATCCAATACGGATGTCAAAGCAACGAGAAAAAAAATCGTGAGTCTTTCAGTGTGTCCCGTAATCCCCGGAACTGTGATTGTCAGATATTTGTTCCAGTACATGCCACCTCCTGTGTGAATTTTTCTGAAGAGAGAATAATGCATACCAACTTCTTATAAAATCGCAACCCGACTTCTGATATATGAGAATTATTCATGTGAGTCAAAATCGGTTTACCAGTCAGGGTAACCAGGGGAAGAAATCCGACATATAATCAATTGTGTGGTTGAAATTGTTGCTGCTGATGCCTGAGAATGATTTCAAGGAATTGGGATTATCTGCTACTAATGGACTGTCATTCGTGCCAAAAGCAATAAACGCCAAATCGGGTACAAATTCCTGAGACAACTTTGCATCAATGTTCGCCGCTCCCAAGCACTGGTTTCCCTCAGTGTCGCCCAATTTCAAAAAATCATTCGACTTGTACTTATACATCTTTTTTTTTAGACCTTTTATTACACTATCTGGCCATTTTCATTTTTGGACTTTACAGCAGAAACACCGCCCAGAGTTGTGATACTGTCTCCATAAAATGCGGCATTCAACGCTACCCAATGTTGCAACCGTCAATACAAAACAGAAAGTGCCGCGCTTACTGATGCGAAACTGTACAGCTGATTCACCTGTACGTTATCTACAAAGGCTGTTGTGTCTACACCGGGCACGCTTCCCGACAATTTGATACCGTGAAATCCATCCGTGACGGCAAAGTTGCCTGTAGTAAAACCATTGGGAGCGTAAGCGCCAGAATTGGGATCACTGAATCCAAACTGTCCCACCGAAACCCCATCTATAAGTACGCTCACCTGCTGTGTTGTGTAATACCCCTGGCGCATCGCAGCTAAAAAAGAAACATTGTACATACCCGGTTCGAAATATACCGCTTGAGCCGCAAAACCAGTTCCCTGCAAAAATAAAACCTGATCTCCATGAGGGGCATCAGCGTTCATTCCTGTGAAATCGGAGCTATTTTTACTATACCCTGAAGCGGTATGCGGTGGTCCAAAATTCCATGGTGTACCGGCCGGGCGATACTCATACCTATCGCTTTCCGGGTCATTGAAATCCGCTTCGAAGCTCCCATCCAGCAAATAGGGATAGCCAATGTACGCTACATTTTTTTGATCAATCGGGTCTGTCCATAGGATATTTGCGTTGTAGTTTGCGCTACCTTTGTAGATTTTGTTCCCTCGTCCAATAAAAATATTCTCTGCGTTCTCTATCTCGATCGCGGTTCTTACACTAACATCATTTCCGTCGGTGTCTTCCTCATACAAATCCAGCGCCACATCCAAATCATTCCGGGTGACAAGTGTGTTGTCTCTCAACCAAATATTCTTAACGAGCCGGGTGTTCTCCGGACCGCTGGAAGCGTGTATCTTGACTGGACTCCACGCTGTGTTTTCTATGTGATTATTGCGAATCTCTACATTTTGCGGAAATGGACCCGCTCTAAAATTATCGTATTCGTTTTCCAAAACGATTCCATTTCCATTGACTCCCTTAATAACGTTTCCAACAATTGTACCATCTTCTGAGCGTGCCAATATGGCGTGGCGGCGCTGAGGACCAAAGGTATTGTTCCGTACAACATAGTCTCTGTTGCTCGCATCCATATTGTAGAAATGTGTGGCCGTAGCTGGCGCTATAATTTCGCCCTTTTCATTATAACCCGTTATTGTCGTTACTTTTCCAATATTATCCTCGAAGGTGACAGTTTTGCCACTTACAGATTTTACAAAAGTTTCGATATAGGGATCGGCATTAGAGGAAGCAACATCTGGGAAAAAAATCTTAATTCTATCACCCACCATCATACGAGTCTTCTGTTTATTCCACCTAAGCGAGTCTAATTTGAATTCTCTCCCCTCTTCGCCTGTTTGGTTCACAGCAAAGATAATGTCTTGACTCATATTTATACTATCGTCCATCAGATACTCGAAATGACAATTTTCAACAACGGGGCCAACTCGATTGTTCTTGCAATGTACGCCGTCGCGATGATTGGACATAACCCGAGTAGTGAGATTGGGCAGCTTTACCTGAAAGCCGCGGACAGTAATCAAACCAGGATTGTCAAAAATATAACAAGTCAACATGCGTATTCGCTTAAGCACGTAAATAGTTGATCCTTAAAGTGAAAGAGCCACCACTTAACCCTTTGGTAACCTAGTAAATTGCCTAAGGAGTAAGTGATGGCTCGACACAAAGAATTCAATTTTCGCACCCCTCTCGTCAAGATGTTTTCTCCAAAAATGATTCGAACAGCTTCCAGGGAAACCGGTGCGGTCATTCGAGAGCGAAAAATCAACATTGTGGATTTTTTCTGGACGTTGGTTCTGGGATTCGGCGCGGGCAAGGAACGCACCATTTCAGGAATGCGTCGGATGTACGAGCAATGCAGCGGCAAAAAGGTTGAAGAAAGCAGCTGTTGTTCGCAAGATTATTCTGACCGCAGATTAAGCAATTATTCTGACCGGAAAAGATGACAGAATCAGCTGGTTCACCAAAACAGTTCTTTGGATTTTGGTTGAAATACCCGCGTTATTCTGACCGATGTTTGTAAATTCAAATCAGGGTATTGGCGATGTGATCAGCTGAGGGATTTGGCTTTGAGGATGAGGTCGGCGTCTACTGTCTTTTTGTTTTCGATCATTGCGAGGGTGAGTGCCATTTCGGCGGCCATGCCGATTCGCCGGGGAATACCGAAAGTAATTTCGTGGAAGCTGGCAAGGGCATCCGGTGTAAAGATGGGTTCCGGAGCGCCCGCCAGTTTCATGTGCTTTTCGACGTATTCCACCGTTTCATCCGGAGCGAGAGGGGGCATGGTGTGACGCAGGGCAATCCGTTGAGAAAATGCCTCCATTACA
>JBNKCR010000130.1:0-12321 GCA_050287845.1 Polyangia bacterium | reverse complement strand
GAGCTGGGGTATTTTTCCTGTATCTTCACCACTTTTCCCTCAAATTGTCGCTTTACTGCACAAATACCGGGGTAATTCTTTTTGCACAGCTTTTAGAAACCGCTTAAACACAACGATTCAGAACACCTCGAATAGCTCGATTCGGAAACCGCATCAAAACACGTATTGATTGTGTGGCAATCCGGTCTACGAATGTTTAGATTTTGTCTATGAATAATTACGGTCATCACATCCTGACGAAGAATTCCGGCGCAGTATCCACTGGGGACATGTCCGCGAGCTGGAAAACGGACGAAAGAGATATTGCGAGGGTTCTGCAGGTGTATTGGTCTGACAATCGGCGTGCACACGAAGACCTTACATTCGAAGACCGCCTGCTGCGGGAAACCACCCACGGCGATGCACGACTGTTTTTATTTAAATGGTCAACGCCAGTGCTGGTGCTGGGCCGCAGTCAGTCCATGGCTGGCATTGATGCCGGGGTGTGCCGGCGGGAAGGTATCTCAGTTGTCCGCCGTCACACCGGCGGTACTGCGGTGTTACACCAGCGGTCACTCAATATCGCATTGATTCTGGATGCACAGCACGGATGGACGCGGCGAATCGACACGCTGTACGCGCATTTCACCGGCCGGGTGACCCACGCGCTCTCCAGCATCGGAATTCATGTCGTGGCGCCGGACCATTCAGCGCAATCCCATCCGACGCGCGCGACCATTTGTTTTGAGACCAACTATGGTGAAACGTTGCTGCATAATGGCCGAAAAGTGTTTGGCTGTGCACAGCGACGATTAAAAACAGCGGTGCTGGTCCACGGGAGCCTGTTGCTTGGACTGGACGCCGCCCAGCAAGGCAGGGTGTTTGACACATCAGAGACCCACATCACCCGGACAATCACCCACGTGCCCAGCGATACGGATGAGACTGCATTAGTCGACGCAATAATTGAGTCATTCTCGTCATGTCTGGGACGGACACCGATTCGAAAAGGAGACAACCATGGCCGATAACAATTTTACCAGTTCCGAAGCCAGGGAACTTGAGCAGATTGAAATTAAAGAATGGCTGGACTCCCTGGAATACGTTGTGCGTCAACAGGGGACCGAAGTAGCATCCCGCCTGCTCATGCACGTGTATGCCCGCGCATCGGAGCGGGGAGTGGCGCTGCCTCTTAACGCCCGCCTCCCCTATATTAACTCCATCTCCACAAAGAATCAGCCGCGCTATCCGGGTAACCGGGAGATTGAACGGCGGATAAAGAGCATTATCAGATGGAACGCCATGTCCATGGTGGTTAGCGCCAATCGGCGAACCAAAAGCATTGGCGGACACATTTCCACATACGCGTCCGCGGCCACCTTGTATGAGGTGGGGTTCAACCATTTTTTTCAGGGCCCCGATTCAGACACCGGCAGTGATCAAATCTATTTTCAGGGGCACGCCGCGCCGGGCATTTACGCCCGGGCGTTTCTCGAAGGACGCTTGTCCGAAGATGAGCTTGCCAATTTTCGGCGGGAGCTCCCCGGAAAAGATAAACGCGGTCTCTCATCATATCCGCATCCCAGATTGATGCCCGACTTCTGGCAGTTCCCCACTGTTTCGATGGGACTGGGACCAATGTCAGCAGTGTATCAGGCCCGCTTCAATCGCTATCTCGAAGACCGCCTACTAGCAACCAACACGGGGCGTGTATGGTGTTTCGCCGGTGATGGAGAAATGGATGAGCCTGAATCCGTGGGGTGCATCAGCCTTGCCGGCCGCGAGCATCTGGACAATCTGACTTTTGTTATTAATTGCAATTTGCAGCGCCTTGACGGTCCGGTTCGAGGCAACGGTAAAATTATTGAAGAGCTGGACACGCTGTTCCGGGGCGCTGGCTGGAAGGTCATTAAGGTGGTATGGGGCAGCGACTGGGATCCCCTCTTTGACAAAGACCGCGATAACGTTCTGATTGATCGGTTCAATCAGGCGGTGGACGGCGATTTTCAAAAATATTCCGTGGAATCCGGCGCCTATATCCGGGAACATTTTTTTGGCACCGACCCCAGGCTGAAGGCGTTGGTCGAGCATCTGTCCGATGAAGACATCAGACGTCTGCGCAAAGGCGGTCACGATCCCGAGAAAGTCTATGCCGCCTACGCCCAGGCGGTCGCTCACACGGGCGCTCCAACCGTTGTTCTGGCACACACCATCAAAGGATACGGCCTCGGCGAGGCAGGAGAAGGCCGCAACATTACCCATCAGCAAAAGAGTCTCAACGATTCAGAGCTTAAGGAATTTCGTTCCCGGTTTGGCATCCCCATTGCCGATGAGCGGGTTGGCGACGCCCCTTTTTACAAGCCATCGGAAGAAAGCGTCGAGATGCAGTATCTGAAAAAACGTCGCGAAGCGCTGGGTGGGTTTGTGCCACAACGCTCGTCAACATACGACCCTGTTGAATTACCCGACAATAAAGTCTACGATGAACTTCTCGCCGGCAGCAGCGGACGGGAAGTCTCCACAACCATGGCGCTGGTTCGCTTGATCTCCAAGCTCCTAAAAGACAAAAATTTTGGATCTCGGGTGGTGCCTATCATCCCGGATGAAGCCCGAACCTTTGGTATGGATGCCTTGTTTCGCCAGGTGGGGATTTACGCCCATAGCGGACAGAAATACGAGCCGGTAGATAGAGAAACCCTGCTTTATTACAAGGAAATCCAGGATGGCCAGATTCTTGAGGAGGGTATCACCGAGGCCGGCGCCATGGCGTCATTCACGGCGGCAGGCACGGCCTATTCAACCCATGGTATCGCGATGCTGCCATTTTTCGTGTACTACTCGATGTTTGGATTTCAACGGGTTGGCGATCAGATCTGGGCTGCGGGGGATATGCGCGTCCGTGGCTTTCTCGTTGGTGCCACGTCGGGAAAAACCACACTTGCTGGCGAAGGCCTCCAGCACCAGGATGGGCACAGTCATCTCGCGGCGTTTGCCAATCCCCATGTGGTGGCCTACGATCCGGCGTTCGCATACGAAATTTCCGTCATCGTGCAGGAAGGCATTCGTCGCATGTACGGCGACAACGAGGACGTTATTTTTTACTTGACGGTCACCAACGATACTTATGCCATGCCACCAATGCCGCAGGGGTGTGAAGCGGGCATCCTGAAAGGCATGTACAAGTACGCCGACGCGATTCACGGTGGTGAAAAAGCGGTCCAGTTACTGGGCAGTGGCGCAATTCTCAACGAAGCCATTCGCGCCAAACAGATTCTCGAAACCCAGTTTGATGTGTCATCGGAGGTGTGGAGTGTGACCAGCTATAAAAATCTGTATCGCGATGGCGTCGAAGCGGACCGACACAATAGGCTGCATGTGAACAGCTCCCCGCGCGCGCCCTACGTGACGCAGATGCTGGGAACGGAACCAGGGGTGGTGGTGGCGGCCTCTGACTATGTGAAAGCGGTGCCCGCTGCCATCTCCAAATGGGTGCCTGGCATATTCCAGGTGCTCGGCACCGACGGATTTGGTCGCAGTGAGGACCGCAAGCGGCTTCGCGATTTTTTTGAAGTGTCCGCCGAACACATCGTTGTTGCCGCGCTTTCAGGGCTGGCCCAATCGGGCCGCATGAGTCGGGGTGCAGCGGTTGAAGCCATGGCCCACCTCGGTGTGTTACCGGACGCGATCGACCCATATTACTACGACGCGAAGGAGGGGTAGGCAATGATCAGGGAATTCAAACTTCCAGAACTGGCAGAAGGCGTTGAATCCGCGGTGGTGGTGTCCATATCAGTCTCCGTTGGGGATGAAGTGGCGCAGGATGATGCGGTTGCGGAGCTCGAAAACAGCAAGGCCACTGCGGAGATTCCACTGCCGTTTAGCGGTATTGTCAAAGAGATACTCAAGGAAGTGGGAGACGACATTCAGGTGGGCGAAACGCTGCTGAAGGTGGAAGTGGCTGACGACGAGGCTGAGGTTGCGGATACAGCCAGTTCGGCCGCAGCCCAGCAGCCATCCAAATCCGCCACTAAATATGTAACGTCGTCACCGCCGCCGGAACCTTTACCGCCCGCTCCCCCTTCGGACGCGGGCAGCGGCATATTGATTCCCGCCGGACCGGAGGTCCGTAGAATGTCCAGAGAGCTGGGCATTGACCTTTCGCAGGTAACTGGCAGTGGTCCCCGAAACCGAATTGTTCCCGATGATATAAAGCAGCACGCGAAAACAATGATGTCTGGTGCAAACAAGTCTGGTGCAAAGTCCTCGTCACCCTCTGCTACACCGTCTAATAAGGGAGGGGTTCCGGCACTGCAGCCCCCACTGCCGGACTTCAGCAGATGGGGCGCCGTTGAAGAGAAACCCATGACTGGCATCAGACGCACCACGGCCGAAGTCACCGCGTCTTCGTGGCAACAGATTCCCTATGTGACGCAGCACGATCTCGCCGATGTATCGGGATTCAAATCCCTGCGCGAGGAATGGCATGCACTGGCCGCAGAAGCCGGCGCCAAACTTACGATGACGGCGCTGCTGCTTAAAGTCACCGCCGCTGCTCTCAAGGTATTTCCCAGGTTCAACTGCAGTGTGGACATGACCAGGCGCAAGCTCATTTACAAGGATTACATCAACCTGGCGGTGGCGGTGGATGCCGGGCATGGACTGCTGACACCGGTCATCTTCAACGCAGATAAAAAAGGCGTCTTTCTCATCGCCAGCGAACTGCAGATACTGGCCGACAAAGCAAAGGACAAAAAAATTACCATTGAAGAAATGAGCGGCAGCACGTTCGCGGTCAGCAATCTGGGCGCCCTTGGCACTACATCATTTGGACCGCTGGTCACCTGGCCCCATGTGGCCGCGCTCGGCGTCGCCAAAGCGGATATTCGGCCGGTGTGGCAGGACGACGCGTTCGTTCCAAGGACCCTGCTGCCGCTTTCGGTGTCGTATGATCACCGCGCCAATGATGGCGCAGACGCGGCCCGCTTTTTGCGGTGGATTTGCGAAGGAATGACAGACCCGTTAAAGCTGATCATGGAAGCCGGATAAGGAGGCGTAATGACCAATAAAATCAGTACTTCACTTGTGGTGCTGGGCGGCGGTCCCGGCGGATACCCTGCGGCATTTCTCGCGGCGGATCTCGGCATCGACGTGACTCTGGTGGACCCGGACAAAAACCCTGGCGGCGTTTGTCTATACCGGGGATGCATCCCATCCAAGGCCCTGCTTCACACGGCGGCGGTCATTCGGGAAGCCAGAGAGATGCACGCAGTGGGGGTGACATTTGATTCGCCCCAAATTGATCTCGAAAAAGTGCGGGCGTCCACCACCGAAGTGGTCTCGTCTCTGACGGCCGGTCTTGGTCAGCTTGGCCGTGCCCGAAAGGTAAATCATGTGCGTAGTGTGGGACGACTGACCGATGCCCATACCCTGACGGTGGAGACGACAGAAAACGGCGGCGGTGAAACGGTAATCGAGTTTGAAAAGATAATCATCGCCACCGGCTCGGCGCCAAACTGGTTGCCCCACGCACCACAGTCGGAAAAAATATGGAACTCCGATGCGGCGCTGCAGTTGCCTGAAATTCCAGAGCGACTGCTGGTGGTCGGTGGCGGCTACATCGGCCTTGAACTTGGACTGGTGTACGCTTCCCTCGGCAGCGCCGTCACTGTGGCCGAGATGACCGGTTCGCTGCTTCCCGGTGCTGACCCGGACTTGGTGCGGCCACTGAAAAAAAATCTATCGAAGATATTTGATAATATCATGCTCAACACAAAAGTGACGGACTTTGCAGAACGCGACCAGAAAATCGAGGTCACACTGACCTCGGCGCAGGAAAAAGCGGCGTTCGAACCGCATGCCGCCACATTTGACAAATGTCTGATAGCAGTCGGGCGTCGCCCCAACAGCGCTGCCATTGGTCTTGAAACCGCGGGAATTGACACGGATGATCGTGGTTTCATCCCGGTGAATGACGCCATGCGCACCACAGTTGACCATATTTACGCCATCGGAGATGTGGCCGGTCCGCCCATGCTGGCGCACACGGCAACCCATCAGGGCCGCACCGCGGTAGAGGCCATAGCGGGTAAAAACGTTGTGTATGGTCCGCGAGCCTTTCCGGCGGTGGTGTTTACCAGTCCGGAGGTCGCATGGTGCGGTCTGACCGAACGACAGGCCGACGCCGAAGGCCGGGAGGTTGGGGTACTCAAGTTTCCCCACGCAGCATCAGGTCGGGCGAAAACCATGCATTCTCAGGATGGCTTCACAAAACTGATCGTCGAACCCGAGAGCGGACAGCTCCTGGGGGGCGGCATCGTCGGGCCCAATGCGGGAGAACTGATTGGTGAAATCGTGTTTGCCATTGAAATGGGGGCCACCGCAACGGACCTGTCGCTCACCATTCATCCGCACCCCACCATGTCGGAAACGATTATGGAGGCAGCGGAACTGTTTTCCGGACACTGCACACACTTTACCGGTAAACCGCGCATAAAAGGACAAACGAGAAGTTGACAGATAAAATCACGACAAAAACCCGCATCGAATCTGACAGTATGGGAGACGTGCTGGTTCCTGAGGACGCTCTGTATGGCGCCCAGACCCAGCGTGCTAAAGACAATTTTCAGTTTTCGCCTTTAAGAATGCCGCCGCAGTTTATTCGAACACTGGCGCTGATCAAATGGGCCTGTGCCGATGTGAATGAAGCACAGGGCAGTCTTCCTGCCCACATTGCCAGCGCCATTCAGACTGCAGCGCTTGAGGTGGCGTCGGGCAGGCATGCCACCCAGTTCCCATTGGATATATTTCAGACCGGCTCAGGCACCAGCTCGAACATGAATATAAACGAGGTTATCGCCACCGTCGCATCACGCCATGCTAACGTCCCGGTGCATCCCAACGATCACGTCAATATGGCGCAGAGTTCCAATGACACAATCCCCACGGCGCTTCAGATGAGCGCCTATCTGGCGGTTGACGAGCAATTGCTTCCCGCTCTGAGACACTTGCGACAAATTATTATGAGACGGGCCGAAGAATTGAAGAACCAGTTAAAAACCGGTCGCACTCACCTGATGGACGCGCTCCCCATAACGTTTGGTCAGGAGCTCACCACCTGGGCGTTGCAGGTGAGGCGTCAGGAAGAACACTTGCATCACACCCTCTCAGATCTGGCAAGACTCAGTCAGGGCGGTACGGTGCTGGGAACCGGCGTCAACGCACCGGATGGATTTGCCGAAGCGGTGGTTCAGCGTCTGGCGAAAAAAACCGAAAAACCGTTTTGTTGTCTGGCGCATCCCGCCGAGGGCATCGCCGCCCAGGACACCGTTGTGTCGCTCAGCGGCAACCTGAACACCCTTGCAGTCACACTCACTAAAATCGCCAATGACCTGCGCTTGATGAACAGTGGCCCATACGCGGGACTTGGAGAAATTAAACTGCCACCGCTGCAACCCGGTAGCAGCATTATGCCTGGAAAAATTAATCCGGTGATTCCCGAAGCTGTGGTTATGGCATGTGCCCAGGTGATGGGCCAGCATGTAACCTGCACTCTTGCCGGACAAGGGGGGCAACTCCAGTTAAACGCCACCCTCCCACTGCTCGTATACAATGTGTTGTCGGGCATCGGCCTGTTGCAGCAAAGTGCCTTGCATCTGGCGGACAAGGCCATTTTGGGATTCGAGGTCCAACCTCAGAATACTGCCAGAATGGTACATCATAACCCGGTTCTGGTCACCGCGCTCAATCCCTTTATCGGTTATGAACAGGGGGCGGTCATCGCCAAACTGGCCTATGAGAGCGGCGAGTCCATTTTCGATGTGGCACGCCGGGAAACAAATATCGACGAAACAACACTGCGTCGACTGCTGGACCCCGCACGCCTCGCTCAGTCTGATTTGTCGGCGCCCATGGATTCAAAGTAATGCCCCCCGGTATCAAAAACGAATCGAATCGCCGCTCTCGCTCATTTTGCTGGCGCAAAATAAGCTGCCGCGGTGTTCCCTTTTCCGCGACGCGGAAAAGATGAACGGCGCACCCAGCAGGACTCGAACCTGCGACCCCCGGTTTAGGAAGATGATTGCAATACGGCACGGCGTAATGGACGCAAGTCCATGAAGCTGCCGGATTTCAAGCATCTCGACGAGGATGGCGCAGCCACCGCAGTCAATCCACGACTTTCTCTCCCAGTTGAATACTCAATCAAATGACTACTCCCATTATTGCCGGTTATTGGCGAAAATGGACAAAAGTTGGGAGCAAGTGCCCCATGAGTGCCCCATGGAAATGGCGTGAGACCATCGGTATTTGCAAAAGAGGGTCGGCGCGTTTTGCCAAAATTGTGTCAAAAATGATTTTTTAGTGCCCCACAGTGCCCCATGAGATTTCTGGTTGCGACCATCGGTTTAAAAACCGACAACCAGGAGAAGCTGTGTAGCTGTGGGGCACTGAGTGCCCCATGAACCCTGGGGCTATTTTCAATAGCAATGATCAATACACGGTCTGCTAAGCTTATTTTTTCATACTCTCTATTTTGGCGACTAACTCATCCACTCTGGTGACAGGATTTGAAATTTCGGGGTTGTTGTTTCGCGCGTGGTAAGCTCTCAATGCCGCAGCATTCTTTTGGGCATCTGAAAGTTTGTCAATGAGCACGCCATACAAACCTTCCTTGTCATAATCCGCCAGCCCAGGAAATCCTTTGAGCTTTTGTCTGACAACGTGCCTTTCAATTGGCGCAGTCTGCGGTGTGAAATGTAAAAGATACCATAGTTCAAAACAAGGCACAGAATACGCGACCTCAAACCCATTTGCCTCAGCCTCATCAATGGCAGCATCAAACGTAGTGTGTTGATCACGATCAATAACAAACCAAACCTCGTCGTATTGAAGCTGATCCTCCCTTGCCAGTTTCGCCCTCAAATTTTTTGCGGCTTTTACAAGAGTTCGCGGATCAGTTCCACCGCAGTCGCATGAGGGCACAATCTTCAAGCGTTCCTTTTGCAACCGTTTACTCATCCTGAGCTGATTCAAATATTCAACTTCAGTTTTTTCTCCTTCGCACACTACCAACAGAGATGGTTTGGGAAATCGTTTTCGAACCTTCGGCCGCCTAATCGATTTACGTCTTCTTTGGCTCAACATTTACTCACCCGAAACCAACTTCGCTATATCCTGCTCCAACATAACTTCGGCAAAAGGAACACCGCCATACCGACCAGCCATATAATTCTTGAAAATGTTTTCTCTATTGCGAACCTTGATATCCCAAAGTGAAATAATCGAGGAACTGCCCGCATCGTCTTTTTCCACAAGAACAACCTGGTCCCTGCGAAATAGCGAATTTTGATCCAGCAAGCTTGCGTCATGTGAAGTGACAATCAGCTGACCATTTCCCGGATTCGTTTTTTTATGATGAAACAATTCAATCACTGTTCGCGCCAAAACAGGATGAAGCCTCAAATCAAATTCATCAATCAGCAATGTCCCGCCATTGGCCAGGACAGATACAACCGGGCCAAGTATTCCAATCATCTTCCTTGTTCCAGCGGATTCCTCGCTAAGCGGTATCTGCACATACGTTTTTTGCCCCTCTGCATCCACCCCTTTGTGAACGATACTGGCGTCAACAACTTTCATTCGCTTCATCTGTTCTTCAATTGCTTCCCGCATCTTAGGCTCAAACGATTCTAAAAACGGGCGTTGGAATGGGCGTTGAAATGTTTCAATTGTTTCAATGTTCAAATCAGCTTTCCGCACTAACTCTGTCACCGCTCTCTTTATTCGCTCATCTGAATGAATTTTCTCCAAGGTATCTTGAAGATGACTCCCCCCCAAGCTGACAATTGAACGACGAAACCAATCGACCACAGTCGATGCAATTTCGTGATTCAAGCTGGATGCGAGTGATATAAACAATGCATCTGGACGAGTACGATGTTCAAGGGATTTAGCCTCACCCCTCCAATCATCTCCAAACTTAATAGCTGTAGACTCAACTTTTGAATCCCGGCATTTGGCTTTGCGTTCAAAAAGTATTTTTCGTCGTCCCTTTGGAAAATAATAAAGCCATTCCTCCAATATCTCGTTGTGAGAATACGAAGCTGAAAAGCCGTATCGATATGGCACCGAATCTTGAATAAAGGTTACCTCCATAACCAACGGCTTTTCCAGCATTGAACTGTCCAAAACAAATGGCGAAAATCCATCGACCATGGGTTGACCAACAGGTTGTAAAACTTGCTGCCGCATGCAAGACAACCCAAATAGCAAATTTGACTTTCCAGAAGCATTCGCGCCAAAAACAGAAACACTTCTCAAAACATCGAATCCTGTATCAAACACATCAGAAGCAATGCTTTCCAAATGCGTTTTGTCGGATGACGCAATCAAACTCAACGTAGTTTCATTTTTATATGAACGAAAATTCTCCAAGGTGAAATCAATTAGCATCCTTATTCCTCCAGTCCAATAGAATAAACCGTATTTCATGGTAAAATTAACCACAAAATGGCATAAATTCTACTGTAAAGCTGATTTTTTAACGTTTTATAGCAATCTCGTCCATATAATTGCTGCTTTTTCACTCAAATTGAAATTGTATAGAATCAAAGGAGAAACCGAAAAACCGGCAGGTTGAAGGGCGTGAATTCATTGAAGTGGGACGACGATGTTCGCTCCTGTGTAGAACAATACCAACTGACTTTCCAGGTTCGACATTTTTGCTTCTATGTATTTTTGCGAAACTTTAACGCTTGTTTGAGACTTCCATATTTCAATGTGCTTCTTACATACCGCTGCAACGAGCACAGCGGCCTCAAGCTTGTCGGACATTCTACCTTCGAGAAAAGGAGGAAGTACTTCCGCAAATATTCTGTTTGTTGCTTCTATACTCACCGAATCATCTGCTATTATATTTGCCAGGAATCGACAGAGTACGTCCAAGGCATTTTGGAGTGACACGCCATATTTCTCTGAAAGCGTTATATGAAGATGAAATCCTCTGAGATTTTCTGGCTGAATCAACTTCACTTTTCCTTCGCCAAGTGTTGCTTTCATCAAGTCATTAGAATCCAATGGCAAAAAACGACAGTAGTACGATGCGAGATAAGAGAAATAGTTAGAATAGTCATCGAACGAAATTAATCCTTTCTGGTGAAGAACCTTGATCAATACAAATGAGGAGCAATACGCTGGCACCTCCTGTTCTGCTACCACAGACTCCGCGAACAGATAGAGATAATCATCTGTCAATACAATAGATTTGTTTCTGTGCGCCAAAGTGCACGCATCTCGCAATTCAGGTGGCACATCAATCTCTGCCAACACTCCCACCCGGCCGACATCCGAAACCGCCGTCACGGCACCTTTGTTTGCCTCCAGCAATTCGATTGATTTTTCTATGCGTTTACAAATTATGGCAGACCGTTCCGGATCAGTTGGGACCAGTACAATTTGACCATCAATGTAGACCACTCGTCCCTCGGTATTGGGATCAATGGTTAGCTTGGAATGCGCGTCAAAAAGAAAATTAACAACAGATTGAGACACCTTCAGATTCGGAATGTGCGGATGGACGGGTGCTACAGGGACGGACGTCAAATGTTAATTTCTTTCGGTCCCTTTTGAGAACAAACACCTTTGGTTCTATACCTTTCACTGGTTCCATCAGCGGCTCATTGGCGCTTTCCGTCACGTCAATCTATCAAATGTGGTCTCGACCAACTGCTCATCCTCTCTGCTCAGCCCATCCCGTCTCAGCTTTGACAGCATTCCGCTCACCGCAGTTCGGCGAACACTCATGGCATCCGCTATCGTCACCTGCAACTGCCCCAGTCGCTCCACCCATATCCAGGCTGAAAGGGCTCTCCCACGAGATACATTCGCCGGTTTTATTCGTTTCCGGGCCATGTGCGGCTCGATGCACAGGGCTTCGAATACCGCCTGCACAACGTCGCTCGCCTTCAATTCACCTGACAGATGACGATTCCTGTCTCGGTGTCTCGCCACCTGCTCTTTCAATGACGATACAACAAACTCATCCGGTCCCAGCACCGGATAGCTCAGCTCCACCTCGCCCCCCATTAGCTTTCGCACCTGACGGGCAAACCGACGCGGCACCTCTCCGCTGAACTCGGGCCGCCGCCCCTCGCTCCGCCCCTCATCCACATAGGTTGCAAGCTCATGCCGTATCGTTTCGTGCTTCACCTCGTCTGGCCCAAACACCGCTTCCGTTGTCAGCCAGGACGGACACGATACCAATCCCAAATATGCCCGATGACTGGACCATCCGCTTTCCGAGGCTCGTGACACGACTCCCGCACGAACCGGATTGTTGTGAACGTA
>JBNKCR010000129.1:0-101667 GCA_050287845.1 Polyangia bacterium | reverse complement strand
TCACTGCTTGATATCCATTCCATTTCCGCAGTGTCGGATACCATGACGTTTGTGACCGGTGAGGGCAGCACGGATGCGGATACGGATACCGACACTGATACAGATACCGACACCGATACTGATACAGATACCGACACCGATACGGACACTGACACCGACACTGATTCAGATACCGACACCGACACTGACACCGACACTGACACCGACACCGATTCAGATACAGATACCGACACCGATTCAGATACAGATACCGACACCGACACCGATTCAGACAGTGATACAGATGGCGCGTGTGCGTACGAGTGCCTCGATCATTGTAGTTCGTGGGGTGGAACACAGATGGATGGAACATGCCCGGGGGAACAGCGGTGCTGTGATGGCGCCATCGTTCCGGTGGACAGCGATGCAGACACAGCCACTGAAACTGGCGGTGACAGCGATACCGATACAGACTCCGACTCCGACAGCGACTCCGACTCTGACAGCGACTCCGACTCTGACAGCGACTCCGACTCCGACAGCGACTCCGACTCCGACAGCGACTCCGACTCCGACTCCGACTCCGACAGCGACTCCGACTCCGACAGCGACTCCGACTCCGACTCCGACAGCGACTCCGACTCCGACTCCGACTCCGACTCCGACTCCGACTCCGACTCCGACTCCGACTCCGATTCTGATTCTGAAAACGGTTTCGGTGCGGATGACAATAATTCTAACACCGGGTCGTGCAGTTGTGCTGTGGTCGGCGTCCCCCCCCGCAATCCATCCGGACTGTTGCAGTTACTCTTTTAATGGCAGGTGTCGATAAGTCCGCATTGACTGGCTCGCGCCAACTTCCTTGAGATATTCTGTTAGCCAGATAAATGTGCACAAAGGGATGGTCTTCAACTCTTCACCTGTTTCGTACTTTTCAAACATCAGACAGAGACAAGATCAGCATGAAGTTAAAGACCGCCTGATTCGCTGAGAGTGATTATTTCAGTGACAAAAAACATCACAACAAAAACGTCAAAAAGAAAAATCGAAACGGCTGACATACATTCAGTCCCTTTTAAAAATAGTGCACAGTGACCTATCGCAAGCCCCTTCTGAACGAACCGGCTTTGGGCATGCAAAAAGTATTGAAGCAATCTTTTCTGGACCATCCGAAGTCCCCCAAACTGTTGCCACGCACCCGTTTTAAATTTTTTTGTGCTGACACCAAATAATCCGAATCAGTATAACCCGAATCAGCATCGTCGTGCAGGCCGCTCATCTTATAACAACCCACCGCTACAATCATTGCCACAATCACCTGTAACCGCGTTTGTACACAATACGCATTCCATTTTTCGCATTCCATCATTTCACAGACCAGACGTATCGCCAGCATATTGTCAGAAAAGAGAAGGATCAGTGTTACGGTTAATAATCACATTGGAAAAGCCTGCTATTATTGTTCGTTATTCTCCTCTTATATATCAGTTGTAAACACCCAATTTCTACAGATGACCACGGGGTCCCCGCAAGGGGAAACAGCAGTGTGAACGTGCGATTGGCGGATTGTGACATCTGCGGTGGATAGCGAAAATGGCGTATAAAAGTTGTCGAACATACAATCGCGGTTAAGGTTAAGGTTAAATAGAATTCGTGGAAAAAAATCATTACCCTTCTGTGCGAAAGTTGAGCGCTGTCATTCCTGAATTGTCCTGATTTGTAATGAGAGGTGAGATGTCCACGTTTTAAACAAAGTTCGAATCTATACAAAACAAGGAGAACAACATGGTAAAACGGAAAGTCACATCAATAAACAAAGCCACCGCAAAAAAAAGAGTTCCCACAAAAAAACAAATGACCGCAAAAAAAGGAAAAGCCGCGGCGAAAGACTTTGAAATAAACCGGCCCAGTTCCAAAGAGTATCCGGCGTTGAAATCCATCAATGCTGGAAAAGAAAAAGTGTGGAGTGGCGAAATCGGCCGACTCCGAATATACGACCAGCCCGGCTCAACGGGAAAAAAGGTTTTTGCGTACACAGCGCCGGGCAGCAATTCAGACTACGTGGGGTACAGCGATGACCCCAATATGATTCATGCCCTATTCGCAGCGCGAGACAACGGCGAGTCTGTAATGGGATATACCAATGAGCAGCATCGAATAGAGTGGATGGATTACTAGTACTTTGTCCCAAAAGGGTAATTGAACCTTTCGATCTTTTGTTTTTGCCCCAGAGGGGCCCAGGCATAATAGCCCCGGGCAACGCCCGGGGGACGGATGATGATTTATGAAAATAGCCCTGTAAGGGCGCCACATCCGTCGACGGGCCTTTAAAGGCGACTATTGTAGCCCCGAATGTAACGCCCTTTGCAGGGCTGAATATATTTATCAATTCACCGAAACCCCGGGCGCTGCCCGGGGCTGATATGCCTGGGCCCCTTCGGGGCAGCTTATACCAAAAGAACGTTTGAGACAAAGCCTATACTTTGTCCACCTTACTTTGTCGGGTAAGGGGGGTGGCCACGGCGAAGTCGCTTATTTTTAAAACCCTCGGTACTCCCACGCCTTACTCAGATTGCCGTGAACCGATTCCACCAATAAGTGATAATGATTGGACAGGAGTTCACTCAGGGAAAGAATCGACCGGCGGAAAAGATGGTCCAACTTTTAAGGGGCGATTTGCCAGCAAACAAGTTTTAAACGACGCCCACCGGTTTCATCTTTCGTTTTGAACATCATCATCTCCACCGGCGTTTTCCTCTAACAGATGACGTAGCGACAATGCGGCAGCTTTAAACTCAAGACGCATTATCTGATCTTCCAGCTGATTAACTGTATCGATTTTAAGTAAAGAGTTCATTTGCCCTCGCATTTCGTCCAGCCGAGTGGCGGCATCCAGATTTTCTTCTTCGAGAAGAACAATAAACTGGTGCAGCTGTTCAAACACATCTGCTGTAACAGTGGCGGGCTTCTCCTTTAAACCAAATTTGTTGGCTTGATTGCTCTTTAAAATAAGTTTGATGTCGTGAACCACTCGATTCGTTTCAAGCTGCAGCATTTCGGTGAATCGCATTTGCTCTTTAATATCAGAGCTCAATAGCGCTGCCTGTAAATTGGCTGCGCAACTGCCGGCGGAGCTGAAGCCCAGGGTTGCTGCCAGTCCTTTCAACGTATGCGCGGTGAGTCGCGCGCTGTCTGGTTTGTTGGCGCGGATATATTCACCTATTTTTTTTGCATCACCTGCATGGGCGCTTAGAAATGATTTGAGCAGTTTGATATATAAGGTGTGGTTCCCGTTTAAATGCGCAAGCCCTTTGGCAGTATCAATTGCCACAAGTCCTTCGCCAGAGACCTCCCCCTCCATTGCTTCCTCGGATGAAATGGCAGGTACGCTGGTATCTGGGGCATCTTCGAAAGCTGTTGTATCGGGTAACCATTTGCAAATGGTTTTGAAAAATACACCGGGACGGATGGGCTTTGAAATAAAATCATTAAACCCGGCATCGTTCGCTTTTTTTTTTACATCTTCCATAATATCCGCGGTCAGAGCCAGCAACGGCAAATGGTCAAATTCTTCCATGGCGCGTATTTTTTTACAGGCATCCATTCCATTGAGTACCGGCATTTGAAGGTCCATCAACACAACATCAAAGTAGTTGGGGGGATTTCCGAATATTTTTTCGACAGCTTCTTTACCATCTGTGGCAGCTTCAACCGTATAGCCCTCAGCTTCAAGAATTTCTGAAGCGACTTCCATGTTAATTGGGTTGTCCTCGACAAGCAGTATTTTATGAGATTGTGCGACCAGGTGGGGATATATGGAACGAACCGGTGTGGACACCCGTTGGGGGTCCTGTACCCAGCAGTTCATTAGAATATCCACCGCCACAGATCGGGTAATGGGTTTGGTATATATATCGAGAACGCCTGAGGCACTGCATTTCTCGCGAATGGCTTCGTCGTCTCTTCCGGTGAATACCACCATCGGAATATGATTGACACCCATTTTGTGTAGACGCTTTGCTATTTCTGCGGCATCAATGTCCGGCAGATGAAAATCCAGAAGAATCAGATTTGGCAGATTATTACTCTCAATATTGTTCTGAATATATGTGAGAAACTCGGCGCCGGTGGGAAATGTCTCAATGGTATTTACGTAGATTCCCATCAGTCGGCGAATCGAATTCCTAACCTCTGCGTTGTCTTCAACGATTGTCATTTTAAGTTCAGAAAGGGATGGGATGCCTGGCGGTATGTATTGGTTTTGCGCCAATGGAAATCGCAATTCAATTTGAAACGAACTGCCTTTTCCCGGTGTGCTCTGAACAAGCAATCGCCCTCCCATCATACCAATAAGATGGTTGGAGATACTCAACCCGAGACCGGTGCCTCCGAATCGTCTGGTTGTGGATGAGTCAACCTGGGTAAAAGGCGAAAAAAGCGTATTCATTTTGTCGTCGGGGATTCCAATTCCGGTGTCAGTTACAGAGATAAGCAATGACACATTCCCAGCACTTTTTTGCAGTAGTTCGACTCTGAGTACCACTTCTCCCTGTTCAGTGAACTTTACTGCATTGCCGCACAGATTTAACAGCACCTGTCTCAGCCGGACGGGGTCCCCGACCAGTCCAATCGGGGTTTCGGGGGACAGGTCGATAACGAACTCGATGCCTTTTTGCCGTGCGCGCTGGCCAATAATAACGCCGATTTCATCGAGCACCATTGACAAATCGAAATCGATCGTTTCCAGCTCCATCTTTCCAGCTTCAATTTTGGAGAAATCTAAAATGGCGTTGATTACGTCCAGCAGCCCCTCTGCCGATGAAGCAATCTGTTTAACCTTTCGTCGGTGTTTGGTGGCCATTCGCGACTTCAAGAGCAGGTGGCTAAGGCCAATAATGGCGTTCATGGGTGTTCTGATTTCATGAGACATATTGGCAACAAAGTCCGATTTAGCCTGATTGGCCTCAATGGCGGCGGCTCTGGTTCTGCGCAATTCATTTTCCATCGCCCGTTGTTCCGTGACGTCCTCTTTAAAAGCAATGTAGTGAGAAATAATGTTTTGCTGATTGCGGATAGGTGAGATGGTCACTCTTTCCCAGAATCGGGTGCCATCTTTTTTTTGATTGCATACTTCACCGCTCCAGTTCTTTCCGGCAGAAATATCGGTCCACATAGATTTAAAAAACGATTTTGGATGCAGACCACTGTTAGTGATGCGCGGCGTCTCACCAATGACTTCACTTTGAGCGTATCCGGTGGACCTACAGAATTCGGTATTTACAAATTCAATGGTACCTTCAGTGTTGCAAATCGCTACAGAGAGGGGGCTCGACTCAATGGCACGGGAGAGTTGAAGGAATTCCTGTGATGACTTTTCGCGATTCATAACAATTTCAAGATTGTTTGAAATTTGGTTGAGCTCTTCCAGGAAAAGACCGTCGAATTCCTGTAAATCAGTCGAAAAGAGCTCGATAATATACTTGACTCGCCCGTTGAACATGACAGGTACAGCGACCGTAGACTGAATTTTTTTTGTTTTAAAAAAAACCAGGCGAGGATCTTTATAGCCCTCACTCGCAATTGCACAATAAGCGGCTTTCTGATTCGCGATTATTTTTGATAAGAAACTGGAATCTGACATGGCGAGAGAAATGTGAAGGTCTGTCATCTTCACAATGGTATCACCATACGCGCTCAGTTTTACACTTTGTGCGATGGTGGCACCGCTGTTCTCATAAACGGCTGTTAACACATGGCCAAGGGGCCAGTCATCGGTCGCTGTAAGTACTCTGATGGTGTCATCCAGGGCTGAAATGATGCTGTCCGATTTGATTAGGATGTTGGCTATCTGTGAGCAGATATATTCCCGGTTAATCATCATGTCCCCCACACAATGAAGGCGTTCAGACATTGCGATAAGCGCCTGTAACAGGATTACTGCCATAGCAGTAAATTCAGTCCGCAATTTCGGTTAATATAAATCGTACCACCTTAAACGTCGCTGTCTAATTATACTGGTAATTGATTGAAGCTGCTCTTAATTGAAGCTCGGCAAAACCGTGTTATGGTAAAGGATACATATTCGCACCACATCCTGGTGTCATTGATTCAAATGTTTCAATTTCAGACTGAGCCGTGGGGGATTTGCATATGAATTTGTCAGATGATTACAAACCCAAAATATTAATTGTGGATGATACTCCGGAGAATATAAACATACTGGGAGAGTTGCTGGCTGAATATCGTCGCGTGTTTGCTTTAAACGGAAAAAAAGCTATCGAAAAAGCGATTTCGGATGAGCCCCCAGACTTAATTCTCCTCGATGTGATGATGCCCGAAATGGATGGATTCGAAGTGTGCGAACGCTTAAGAGAAAATCCGATTTCGTCTGAAATACCGGTTATCTTTGTGACAGCGCTGGGCGAAGAAACCGATGAAACAAGAGGTCTGAAAATTGGAGCGGTCGACTATATCAGCAAGCCGTTCAGTCCGGCCGTTGTAAAACAGCGGGTAAAGAATCATCTGGAGCTGACTTTTGCAAGGCAAAAACTGCAGTCTCAAAATCTTATATTGGAAGAAAAGGTGAGCAAGCGTACTGAGTTGCTGGCAAAAGCTGTCGGCAGGATTCGGCGCAGTTCTCTGGAGATGATTGTGCGATTGTCTCGTGCGGCCGAATATAAAGACGACGATACAGGCGCCCATGTATTGCGAATGAGCAACTATTCCGCCGCCGTGGCTGAGCGACTGGGATGGGACAGGGACGATGTCACCGATTTACTGCATGCCGCCCCAATGCACGATGTGGGTAAAATTGGCATTCCGGACAATGTTCTTTTAAAGCCAGGCAAACTGGATGACGATGAGTGGAAGATTATGCGCAGACACTGCCGCATGGGATACGATATTCTGGCGAACTCAGAAGTGCCTCTGATTCAACTGGCTGCTACGGTGGCAATTACCCATCATGAAAAATGGGATGGCAACGGTTATCCACGCGGGCTCGATAAGCATAATATTCCAATGGCCGGCCGTATTGTCGCCATCGCCGATGTGTTTGACGCATTGACAACCAGACGTCCATATAAAGAACCGTTTTCTCTTGAAAAATCATTTGCCATTATTAGAGAGGGGCGGGGCACGCACTTTGATCCGGAGGTGGTGGACGCGTTCTTTGAGGTGGAGAGTCGCATACTCGAAATAAAGGAGAAATATTCCGATAAAAAAAACCTCAATGTTTTTTCTGATTCCGGCCAGGATGGCTGACCGCCGGAGCAGGGAATGATACTCAGGACAATAAGGTCGCATTCAAAGACCAGAATACTCCGGCACTGGGAATTGGGATTCGCTGTGATTGCCATTTTCATTTTAGGGGGTGTCGCCTATATATCCATGCAGCGAATTTATCAAAAAGAAAATATCCATATCAGGGAGAACCTGGAATTGGTTCGCGACGAAGTGCGCGCGTTATATCTGTATTGGCTTGATAAGCGCACCTACCAAATTCAAACTGTTGTGACATATCCCGACGTATCGCCCCTGGTCGACGCCGTGCTGCGTGAAAGGATTCCCAGCAACAAATCGATTTCACCGGCCCTGGCTCAACTACGCCGAAAATTAAATCCAATTTTAAAAGAAAATCGCGATCTCGGTTTTTTTGTAATCGATCGTGAAGGCATCAGTCTGGGATCTATGCGGGATACCAATCTGTGGACAAAAAATTTAATAGCCAAGCAACGCCCAAAGATGTTTCATGATGTATTACAGGGAAAGACGCTGCTGATTCCAACCATAATATCGGATGTTCCCCTGGGCGATACCGCAGACGACATCCTGCCGCCAACCCTTTTTCTGGCGACGCCCATTAAAGATGCGCAGGGAAGTATCTCTGGTGTTTTTACGCTCAGAGTGGATTACTTTCAGGAGTTTTCGTTAATTGCAAACAGGGGGAGAATCGGACGGACCGGGGAGATATACGCTTTCGATCAAAAAGGCATACTGGTTTCGGAATCGAGATTTAAAAATGTGTTGGCAAAAGCAGGAATCATTTCTGCTAAAGAAAATACAGCTGCGAGAATCAGACTTTCTGATCCGGGAAATCCGATAAACACCCAGATGTTTAAAGGTGCTGAAGTGAGCAGGTGGAATACGCTACCTCTAACTTATATGACGCAGCAGGCATTGAATGGGGATATGGGCTGGGGCCTGCGGGGGTATCGCGATTATCGCGGCGTTGAAACTGTAGGCGCGTGGCTTTGGGACAGTCGTCTTTCAATGGGTATTGTTGCCAAGCAGGACAAAATTGAAGCCTTTGAACTGTACAATTTTGTTCGCAATGTATGGCTCGTATCTCTTATCGCTGTAACCATTACGATTCTTCTTTTGGTGCTTTCGATGGCGGCACTTCGTTTCAGAACTGAGCGGGTTCTGCTTGAACGGGGGCAGCGACTTGAAAAAATGAATCGAAAACTGGTGGCTGCAAAAAATGAAGCTCAAATGGCCAGCCGAATGAAGACCCATTTTTTAAACAACATGAACCACGAACTTCGCACGCCTTTAAACGCCATTACAGGAAATGTGTATCACTTAAAAAGCATGCCGCTGGATACCCAGGCGAAAAAGTATGTCGATGTTATAGGCGGTGCCGCGCGGTCGCTGTTTCGGTTACTTGAGAATATTCTTCAAATAGCGAATCTCAAGTTTGATACGACTCACAGTGTGAGAGAACCCTTTAATTTGCACCAGGTGCTGTTCGAAATAAAAAAGATATTTGAAACTGAAATCCCGCGAAAAGGCATCGAATTTGATTTTCAGATGTCAGAAGAGGTCCCGTGTTGTGTCAGAGGCGATGCCACTTCAATTAAAAGTGTGCTGCAGCATTTGATTGACAACGCGCTTAAATTTACATCACAGGGGCGGATTGCGCTTCATATTAATGTAGTCGGCACAGAGTCAGACCTCACAAAAGTGTCATTTTGTGTGATTGATTCAGGCATCGGTATTCACTCCGATCAGCTTGACAACGCGTTTCAGCTGTTTTCTCAAGTCGAGGATTCAACGGTGCGAAAGATTGGCGGCACAGGGGTGGGATTGCCATTGTGCAAACAGCTCATCGACAAAATGAACGGCTCAATCAATGTAAACAGTGTGCCCGGGGATGGCAGTCACTTTACTGTGGTGATTCCCATGGAAGTCAATCTGACCCGGGCAGAGATGGACTTAATTGAAAACGGATTAAAAAATGACTCGGTTAACCACGATAGTCAAGACAGCGGGAACAGCGATACAGACACAGTCACTGCCAACAATGCAGGTAATGACAGTTCCGGCGACCCATTGGATACAGTAGATGACGCAACGGCGGCCGGTTTGTCAGAGCCGCCCCGGGCAAATGAAACCATTCAGGGGAGGCGCATCTCCAAATACGATATTAGTGCCTTGAAAAATGCCCTTTCCAACGACGATTTGGAGGCAAAGTCATTGTTGGAATCAATCATGCAAAGCCTTGCTGAAGGTACAATGGCATGGACCCTGGCGATGCGGGTGTACACCGCGGTCGAAGCATATCAATTTGAAACCGCGTTAAAACATTTTAAAGTTTTTACCCAACACGTGCAGCATAAAGAATGAGTATACGCTAACGTTGCAAAAAATGATGAATTGAAACGCGCAAGGGTGTGTCAGCTGTGTCTGGGCGGAGATTTTGCGGGGTTTCGAATTTGACGACTTTTATTGTGATGAAGGCACCTGATTTTCTTGTCGGGCTTTTTTTAAGAAACGAAATGCTCAAATCGAAGCATCGTTGCACCCTGGGGCTAAAATGAAGCAAAAAAATTCAACGTTGATGAATAGCAAACAAGTTTTAAGGTACATATTTTTCGCAGAACCGCTAATATCTCTGATATGAAGACCCGTAAACAGGGAGTTCCGATCAGTGTTGCCGGATTTCAAGTTGCCCAAAAAGGTACTTTGAATTTCCTATATTCCGGAGTGAGCGAAGAGTAGTATGAAGCATGTTTCCTTTTGGGTTGTGCTGCCAGGTGCGTCATTGTTCGAAACACCGTCGTATGCGGCAGAGAATGAGGAGACGCAAAGGCGTCCGCCGGAAATGTCGTTTATATGTCGAATCGGGTCTTTCTCCATTGAGGTCAGAGATCGTCTGACCGGCAGCGTTACACAGCGTGACGTTTTGAATTCAGGTACCCCTCCGGACGGTATAGAAGTGAGCATGTGTGATTAACTGCGCATCATGCGTGGACAGAGGATATGTAGAGATGAAAATGAGAGTGAGCTGTTCGATAAAGCGTTTTTCCTCTTTGTGTCTTGGATTTCTTATTCTGAACGGAACGGGGTGCAGCAGAGAGGGAGACCTTCTATGGACTGATTCCGCCAGAACCACGGCCGGCGATACGGAATCGGACACAGAAACAGAATCAGATGTCGACATAGAGACCGGTGCTATCTGCACGAGCAATTCAGATTGTGAGATTCTCTCCAATTGCTGCTATTGCGCGGCTGTCCCGCGCGGTACGGTTCCAGAATCGTGCAATATCGCCTGCCCGCCTGAGTCTACCCCATGTGTGAATCTCGGCGTGGACATCTCTGATGTAGCTTGCTGGAATGGACACTGTCAGCTTCCGTATACGTATGGCAATTGCAATGGGACGAATTTGTCATGCGCTGGCGCCGCACAGATTCCCTATTGTCCCGGAGGGTATCTTCCGTCCGTGCTCGACGATTGTTGGAGCGTCTGTATTGAAGGAGCGGCGTGTAACTGGAAGTGAACCGCAAAAGTACGAAAAATCCCGTAGACCAAATACTATCTGTCCCCCAATAACCATTTTCAAGAAACGCAAATTTCGCCTTCAGTGTCCTCGCGGCGTTCGCTTTCAGCGCCTTAACGATATCGCCGACGGCATACTTCGGTGGTGATACCATATATAAATGAACATGATCTTTGTCACAGCTGATCTCTATGAACTCCACATCCGCGTGAAATTTTCCAATTTCGTGAAAAAGTTGTTTCAAATACTGACTGACTCCCTTCACGAGGATTTTTCTTCAGTATCTTGCAACGAACACTATGTGATATTGCGTCTTGTAAACGGTGTGAGCAGATTTTCTTAATTGCATCTGCTCAATTTATACAAACCTATGATTTTGGATAAATTCTCATCCCAGCGCTCACGCACGGTGCGTTGCCGCGAGATCAAAACATGAAGATTGTATGAGCCGTATCCGCGATACCCGGACAACTAAGGTATATAAGGAGGTTTGCAATGAACAAATTAAAACCGTTTATACCACTGTTAAAAAAATCCGTTTCCGCAGTTAACATTTTCTGGGTGATTGTCGTGGGTGGGTTCATACCTGCGGGATGCGCACAGGAATCTACGCCGATCAAATCTATCGAATCGACCACAGCAGAGATAACGACTGCTGCTGTCCTCACGGCCGCGGATCGTGATGTCGCGGCCTTTTTAAATCGAATTCCCGTCGGTCATGAGTCGGAGTACGGCTTCAGGAGCCGAGAAGAATTCGACAAAGTGCGCACGTCAGATCCGCTGCGCGTGCACACCCTTGACGTCGATCGAAGTGGAACGACACCGGAGGTCTCGAACGATATTCGTCCTTTGAACAAATGGCGAATTCCATTGACAGTAGATGGTGAACTTCGTGCGCTGCTTACTGTAGTTCAAACAGAGGATGGACTGAAAGCGGTTGATTTCGGCGCCGCGGGGATGGCGCAGTCGCTTGATTCGCTGGATGTCGTCACATCGAAGGTCGGGCCGGAATCCAGGTTCCTCTTGCGCATTACCGATTTGCGCCGCGACTTTCTCGGCATTTCAGGGCTTCAAAACGGCGATAGGTTCTATCCGACTTCGACAATTCCAGGGGACCGGGACGCTGCGCGTCCGTCTTCGGTGAGAGCAACGGCGCTCACGTCTTCGGTGACTCCGTCTTTCAATAAGAGTCAACTCATCGAATGGACCCGAAAACAAATATCGGGAGGTGCGAAATGAAAACGATACGCTTCCTCATTGTTGTTGCATGGATTTCCACGATCACACAACTTGCATCTGCGCAGGTTCTTCTGGACGTATCCTCTGATACCCAAGAACATAGTGAGTGGTGTTGGGCCGGCGTCACTCAGTCCATCCTGTACTTATATGGAGATGATCTGGAACAGTGTACCATCGCAGACTGGGCGCGAACACAGAACCCTTCCCAGCTGGGCAGTGAAGATTGCTGTCTGATTCCTCCCGATCAATTTGACAGCTCTGCCGCGTGCAATAATTGGAATTGGAATTGGGGAGAACGCGGAAGTATCGAGGAAATTCTTGACCACTGGGGCGTTTCCAGTCATGGGATTCAAGGAGCTCTAACCTACAAAGACGTCATGAGCAACATCGATAATAGACGACCGTTTGTGATCCGGTGGGTATGGGGAAACGGCAATGGACATTTTATCGTCGGGCGCGGTTACTTGAACGATGAAAGTGAGACGCTCTACTACACAAACCCGTGGCCCGGCGAAGGGGAGAAAATCGCAACCTATTCCTGGGTGGTGTCCGACTCAACGGACGATCACACCTGGGCGCATACGAATGTACTGGACACCTCGGCACCGAACAACGACGACACAGATCCAGATCCGGGAAGTGACGGGGACACCGATACAGACACGGATACAGACAGCGACAGCGATACCGATACCGATTCCGATACCGATACCGATACCGATTCCGATTCCGATTCCGACGCTGACGGCGATTGCAATCATGATTGTGTGGTCTCTGCCGAGTGTACCTTCAATGGAGGAACGGAAACCGTCGGCACCTGTGCTGAGATGTGGTTGGTCTGTTGCGATTTCGGCGACAGCGACGGGGACACCGATACTGATGCGGATACTGATGCAGACGCCGATTCAGACAGTGACGCCGATTCAGACGGTGACGCCGATTCAGACGGTGACGCCGACTCAGACGGTGATGCCGACTCAGACAGTGACTCCGATTCTGATGGTGACTCCGACTCAGACAGTGACTCCGATTCTGATGGTGACTCCGATTCTGACAGTGACTCCGATTCGGATGGTGACGCCGATGCAGACTCGGACAGTGATACAGATGCAGATTCCGATATGGAAGGTCACGACACGGGTGCAGAGGATTCAAGCGGCGACAATGAGAATTGTGGCTGCCATGTGGTAGGCAGTGGGCAAAATTCCTCATCCTCAGAGAACCGTCTATTTGAGCTGATGCGACTGTTGGTTGAATAGCAGTCAGGAAGGGCTTCCGACTGACCCGCCTTTACTGATTCAATCCAGAAAAACAAAATTCATATTCGCTAAGGACCGAGGTGTAGCCATCGCTACATCGACCGATGGGCTGAGATCGAACGAAATGCTACACATCTACATAAACACCCACGGTCAATGCCCCCAGATTGTCACTGAACCCCGATCCATATTGGCCGGATAAGTCGTCATTGATACACAGATACAGTTTCCCCGCTGCTTCCGTGGGGAGTTTAAATTCCTTTCCAATCAGGAAAACCTCTCCATTTTCCCCCACCCGTCCGCAGAGTGCGCCTTCACAGGCGCCCGGTAATGTATAACCGGGTTTTGCAATATAGTTGGGGTTACCAGATTCATCGACAAATCCGGTATCAGGATTGGCAGTCCAGGTGCCACTCAGATATCGGATGGTGGTTTCCTGATCAGCAAAAATATGGATTTCCGTATCTGCCCAAATAGTGTTTGCGGACACCACCACCGGAATATATCCGGCGAATTTCTTCTTAAAAACCCAGGTCTCAATCATTGCCAGACTGGCTCCCGGTTTTGAAACCGGCACCTGATGCCCGGAATCAGGAATCACACACTGGGTAAGGTTTCCAAGTGTTTTTACATATCCCAATGGTCCCTGAGGATCGTTACTGGCGGCTGCTGACCACACATTACGCAACACATTGTTCCAATTCTGCTGATAGTTCCAGTTTTGCAATATCTGCTCGGTTCCCGCATATCCACAGGACATATCAAAATTGCCTGTATAAAAAAGCATGCGATATGAATTGATCAGCTCCGGAAACAATGCTGTCACATCCCTTTCGAGATCGACAATGAGATTGTCCGCCACTTTGCTGTCAGCGTCTGCAAACTGCCACTTTCCCCTCGCGTGAATACTGCTTTTCACCGCCTCACAATCCAGATACTGCTGCAAATTTGCTATGGACAAATCAGACCATCTCCGAACGTCATAAATGTCTGGGTTTCCGCCGCAATTCAAAATGGTATTTGAAACGTTATTGCCCAGATTAAAGGCAGCTACAGGCTCCTTCCGGTCCATGGCCGCTTTATAGGCAGCATACAATTGCTCAATAGTTGCCCTCTGCCTGGTATCTACAAATCCCATTTCATAGCCGTATGCAATCTGAAGCTGAGTCTGCAGCTCCGGATACATCCACCCGTCACCGATTCCCAGACCTTTGAGATTTATCTGCGCTTCCGCTGGGCTGACCTCATTTTTGTGTTTAATGGTCAACCCAATATTTGGAATATATTTTCCGCCATAGCTTTCACCGGTAATATACAAATCGCAGTTTCGATATTGGGGGTACGTATTAAAAAATCCCTGAAGCCCGTTGTAAAACTGCTCGGACAGCTCAGCTTCAGTTTTTACATATTTATCCCTGCCACTGTAACTGAACCCCGTACCCACAGGCTGGTCCCAGTACAACAAATGGGTTGAGCGATTCCATCCGTCTGGATTTTCAACAATTTCCGCTTCATCGTCAGAGATGTCCTTTAAAAGAAATGGACCATTTTCTAAAAAAAGCCCGGCCAGAGACGATGCGCCGGGGCCGCCGTTCAACCAGATCACCAGTGGTACCTCAGCAACATCCGCCGCACTGGCGCGGCTCTCAAAAAACCAGTAATATAAATAATTATCATCTGTTTTGCTGACGTTGATGTATCCGGCATAGGACATCATATTTAAATTATATGTTCCCGAACATTGCCCGCTTTTTATATACCGGGAAATGGCGGTCACCTGCGTATCGCCTGCAGAGGAGTTCCTATTCATGATTCCCTCCTTAATTTTCCGTCGCTGGAGTGATATCCACGTTTACAGTGACTTCACCGGTGTTGTCGCTTAATCCTGGTCCATATCGACCGTCCAGGTCATCGTTGATGCAAAGGTACAGACTTCCCGATTCGCCTTTGGGAAGTGTCGCTACTTTGCCCACAAGAAAGACATTGCCATTTTCGCCGATGCGGCCACACAGCGCGCCTTCATTTTTTCCGGGAAGCGTGTACCCATCTTTCGCAATGTACGCGCTATTACCATTGGCATCAGTCATTCCGGTAGATGGATTGGCCGTCCACATACCGCCGTTGTAACGCACTTCAACAGTGTCTGTGGCGTTAATGCGGATTCCGCTGTTGACCCATTTCACATTGGCAGCAACCGTGCAGGACGTATTAAACACACCAATTTTTTCCCCCTGAAGCAAATTCATTGAAGGAAAGCGCCCTGGTTCGAACAGGAGAATATTCAGAGAGCCGCCATACTTGAAGTAGCCGATTTCATCCCCTTTTTTAATGGGCTGCGTCGTATTGTCAACGGCAGATATGCACTTGTATGGTTCCTGAAACACAACCGACGCGATGGTGTTCAACCCCACCGGCACCATCCCCACCAGCCCATAATTGGGCGTTTCAATGATCAGGTAACCACGCCTGAAGTGCTCAAACACACTGTAGTCATAGCCATAACCAACATCACCTTTGTCCAGCAGGTCAGGAAAATCCTTAATTCCAAAATATTCGCCTGAAACATCATCATTCGACTCAACCACCTGCCCGGAGACGGGGGAATGATATCGGTGATACGTATTGGGCATCAAAATGCACGAAACTGCTGTACCGCCCACAAATCGTTGGGCGTATGGCGAATTGTTCAACAACTCCTTCATGCTTAAAGACACTGTTTTCACCGGAATCTGTGAGTCCAGCACCAGGTCATCGACTATCATGTTGATGACGCAGTCCGCAGGTGCAACGATGATGTTGTTGTTATTTTGCTCGCAAACCGGTCTCGCGGAGTCCTTTATTTCTCTGATAAAAAAGTCATTAAAAGTCGCAAAATCCGACGGTTCAGTCTTTTGAAACTGCGCCATCTGTTTCGGGCCGAGCTCCGTAATCCACTCTGCCACCAGGGGCTGTGATTTGGAGCTGTCCATAAATGCGCCGCGAATCGCAACGAACTGTCCCGTCATCATCAGCCCGGGATCTGTTGTGACAAATTCCAGTCCCGCCGAATTTTCATAATACAGCCAGCTAAATTTTTGAATATACTCCAGTCCGGTTGACACTTTGGGCATCCAGTTGAACCACTCCAGTAAAAAATCACACAGGGTGTCGATTGTGGCGTTGGTCCAGTCAAACACATTACTCGGATCCTGCCCTTCCGGAATGGGTTTTACTCCTGCCACGGCCGCATCATACTTTGTTTTGAAACCATCCGTGTTGTTGGCGTACCAGTCCCTGATTTCTGCTTCCAACTGTTCAATTGTTGTGACCTGCGTCATGATGCCCTCCTCAGTGAATATATTTTTTTGATGATGCACTAAGCATAGGTCACAAAGAGACGGTGTAAATAATCCGTTTGGGCTAACCCGTAACAGTTTTAAGGCAGGGGTATTTATCTGACGACAGGCGTTCTGCCATTGGAATATGGCGTATCTATGCGCGTCAGTTTAAACGCGCCCAGTTCCTGGGCGTTGGTGACATGATTCAGCAAATCATTGGGTGTCACAAATTCGGCCTGATGTTTTTTGGCAGCAGTTAACAGTACGTCCTTTTCCTTCACTTCACCTGTTTTCATGCGATGGTGCAGGCTAATAAATTGCCAGATTGCCTGTTCAAGATCTTCGTTCAGGGTGTTCAGGCTTTTCAGTGTTGTTGCCTCTGGTCGCTCCATCACTCTGGAAAGCGCGCCATCGAGGTCATTCGTTAATTTGGTACGCATCAATTCGTTAATATTGGTGGGCGCTCGCTCGGCGGACAACAAATCCAGCAGAGAACCGCCGGGACTGCTCGCAAGCTGGCCTTCCATATCTGCATCGTGCAATTTCAAACTCAATCGGGAATCCACTTTCCCCGCATCCACATAACACTGAAAAACATATTCGGAACAAACCATTGGATGTTTTCCACCGCGAAATTCTTTGTCCAACAGGTCTATGATCACCGCACTGGCAGCCCGCAGAATATCCATAATTACCACCTGGGCCAACCCCGCGTGACTATGATTTTTATACACCAGTATTAAAGCCAGCAACACCAGATTCGCCTTTGGATATGAGAGATCGTCTGACAGATACACATTGGCGGCTTTTACAACCGGCGTCAAATCCAGCTGTTGATAAAAATCGTGCCGCACAACGTGCACACGCCGGCCAGGCCGTGGTGTGATCTCATGCATCTGAAGACCGCTCAGCCCGGCGTCAGATAAGACCGATGGATTATCCTGCATATACAATGCCGCATGGGTAACTGTGGAATTGGTCAGCTTCATAATGGCATTGTCAATCCAGTCATCCTCTCCATCAAAAATGATCATGTCACAGGGACGCATGTCCCCAAAACCAAAACCCACACTGTTCTGAGATTCTGTCATGGCGTATCCTTTCATTTCATTTTTTGGGATGAATCAGCAAAACAACGTTAGTGGCAAATGTGTCGTAATGGAATAACCCATTCGGGCTATCCATTCTGAATCAACGGCATCAAAGGCCTGCTTCTTTTAAAGTGTCCTGAAGCATCAACAGATGTTTGGGGTGAACACCGGATACAAACTCAGCAAAGCTGTCCGCGTTGAAATTGGGATGGTACGTTCTGAGCAGATTTGCCTGGTTTGCCACGCCGGTTTTATTATTGGCGTGAACTTCAAGGGCTATTTTCAGCAACCTCGGAATCAGAAATTCCGGTAAAACAAACAGGGCGTCATCGACCCGCTTCCGGCAGGAATCGTAGTCTCCATGGAAAAACAACAGCACCGCTTCCGCCGCCTGCGTAGTAGGAGATTCATAAAATTCCGGCGCCAGCATCTTCATCTGTTCCATCAGCCGAATACCATCGGTGCATTGATTTTCAAGTGTATAAATTTGAGCCAGGACCTGCAGCGCCACCAGATTATATGGATTATATGAAACCACCCGGGTCAAATACCCAATTGCATCCTGATATCTTTTTTCAACAATGAAAATGAATGCCATCAATGACCAGGCATATTGGGAATTCGGGGCAACCTGCATGGCTTTTTTTCCAATAGACATCAGCTCCCGGACACCATCGGCTTCAACACACCATTTTTCCAATAATGCGACATACCATGCCAGCCCAAGCCCATACAGTGACCAGATGTCGTTGTTTGACATCTGTTGAACCCTCCGCAGGGATAACATCATATTATGCCATTCTTTTTTTTCCCGGTGATTTATTAAATGCTTTATGCCGTATACTGCGTCCCAGCCGTTCAGCGATTTATCCCCGGTAGCACGGTATCGTTCAGCAGCTGCAAGCTCAAATTTCCAGTGAAGCGTCGATACCATTCTGTCAACCTTTACAGTAAGTTGAGAAGGATCATCAATAACGAGAATATCGGTCCATAGAATGCTACTGTTTTCCAGTTGATGCATGCAAACAAAGTATTTACCGGGAGTCTCGCCTTTTTCTTCCACGGCAATAATATATGTATTCTCCGTTTCGTCTGGCTCTTTCTCCAACTGAATCTGAAAGGTCTCAAACAGCTGAAGTCTGCTGACAATATAATGAACTACTGTTGTTGTAAGACTGTCTGGCAATGATGTGCGCTTTCCATCACTGCGGACAATCAGGCACGGCTTCCTGAAATGGAACTTCCGAATCGGAGGCGCTTCGGTTTTAACACTTTCGCCCAGAACCGTCACTGCCTCGGTACGATTGGCAACATCCAGTATTTTATAAATATTGGCCAGGTGAACTTTAACGGTATTGGCCGAGATTCCTAAAACACCGCAAATATCCTGATTGGTTAATCCTTTGCGAACCAGCGCCATAATTTCCGTCTGGCGTTCAGTCAGTGCACCATGTGTTGTAAAAGCAGCCATTGGTTCTATCTCCCCCACATAGCCAAAATATAATTGTGACAACGAAATTTTTCTCTTAAAAATATGATACAGCAAAACGCCGCCACGACCACAATTTCTTTTTGAATTCCGTATGTTCCGAAATACCTCCGCATTCATCCCAGTACTTTTCAGATGCAAAACACCCTACAACGCAACCAGCAACTTGCGCCCCCCCACCATGGAAGTTGCATCCCAATATGATTTGATTACGTTTTAAATTGTGAACAATTGCCTTTAAAACCAGAACGGGAACCCGCTTCAGTTCAAAAAACAGGGGGCAGCAACCGGTCTGCCCGCTCTGTACACAACAATTTCGACGCAGTTCTGAATGGTTGACCTCTCCGCCTCTTAAATAATCATGACCAAAACCTATTATACAGCGGAATTCAAAAAAACATCGGGATTCCCAATCAAGTTGGGAAAGACGAGTGCTCATGAGTATATTTTGCTGTTTTTGCGACACCCCGCTGCGGATTCCCGGCTCTCTGGTTCTGCGGAAAGGGTCCGCCCCTGATTTTTCATTACTCGAATCCCGATTGGAATGTTATGAGTCTAAAATCGATTATCAACAAGCGACGCATTATTCAGGCCACTGTCGGCGTCGCCATCTATTTTGCCATGGTGCAATATGGGGTCCCGCTGCTCTGGATTGTCATCGGCGGTAGCGCCCTCGGTATTGTATTGGGAAAAGTATTCTGTCGCTGGATGTGTCCCATGGGGTTCATCATGGAAACCATGATGGGAAGCGGCGGAAAAGATTCCAAAATGCAGGCCATGTATATGTATTTCAAAGTAGGGTGCCCCATTGCATGGATCAGCGGACTGCTGAATAAGGTCAGCTTATTCAAGGTATCCACCAAACCCCACGCGTGTACTTCCTGTGGAAAATGCGACAGTGTCTGCTATATCGCGGCCAACAATGAAAACTACAGTCTGCACGTTTCAGGAAAGCAGAACGCTTCCACCCACTATTCCTGCTCCAGATGCCTTAACTGTGTTGCCGCCTGCAATAAAGACGCCCTTACCCTGGCGCCCACTCTCACCAAAACGAACCCCAAACAGCTTGCATAGGCGAGGAAACGACCGCACAGGTTTCGTTTATTGAGCATATGATGATGGCGTAAATACTTTCGAACAGCGGTCCCACCGCGTACCGCCACGGTTGCCAAAAGGGAGAATTCTTTTTATTTCCACGATTTCGCTGGCGGAATCAAACCGATCGTCGCTCTATTATCCGACTTAAAATTGGAAAAAGTTAAGAATTCAGAGCACAACGGAGTTATCGACATATTTGCAGTGAAGACTTCAGCGTGGGAAGTTTGTCCCCGGTGCGCCTCGCTGGCACGTGCTGTCTACGACCGACGGAATGTTTGCATCCGAGATCAGAATATTCGGGCGAGGAGGGTTTTTCTTTACGTTCAAAAACGACGATTCTTCTGCAAGTAACGCAAGAAACCCCTCACAGCGCCCATCCCCGGAGTGCTCAAGGGATACCGTACGACGCAGCGATTCAGGGGACACATCAGATGGGCATCAGATGGGCCTGTGAGCGGTTTGCCGAGCACAGGTGCATTTGCTGGTCCAACAGACGCAGGTTTGGACGATGTCTCGGCCAACGCAGGCTCAAAATGGGCCTCAACGAAAAACGCTACTGCGCAATACCTTCGAAGGGTGTAAGACGGGGAAATTGGGTGGCAGGTGTCTGATCTCCCAATCACGCTGGAATTCGTCCAGGAAGCTTTACGTTTTTTTTTAGTTGCGTAAAATCGGACATTCCAACAGGGACAGACTCCCCATGAACGAGGGAAGACGAGGTAAAATGTGAGAGCACTTATGCTGATTTTGTCGATATTTGCAACTGCAATGTGGCAGAGCAATCCGGCGTTATCCAGTGAAAAGGATGACGCTGAAAAGGCGTTTGAAAAGGGATTGGAAGCATTTTCTGAAAACAGGTTCATCGAAGCGGCGGATGCGTTCCGGAGGGCATATCAGCGTAAACCTTCCTGGAAACTGCTTTATAATCTGGGGCAGGCGGAGGTCGCGGGCAAGCGTTACGGCCTGGCGCTGGATGCATTCGAGCATTATTTGGCCGATGGCGGTGATGACGTTCCCCGGGAACGGCAACAGGAAGTAAAACAGGAAATTGAGCGTCTGCGCGGCATGGTGGGGTATCTGAAGTTTAACGCGCCAAAGGGAGCCCTGATTTCGGTAAACGGTGTTGTTCGCGGCATGTCGCCTCTGAATATGGAATTGCCGGTATCCGCGTCGGTGATTTTAACGGTTGAGGCGCTGGAAGACGGAAAGGTCATTGCGCAAAGCGAGACCAAAGTGAACGGTGGCCGGACGGCTACGGTGAATCTGATGCCCACAGAAAAAGCCGACCCCGATGACAATCTCACCACATCATTGAAGAACACATCGGAGAACACAACCGCCAATGCGCAGCTATCACCCCCATTGATACATAATACCAACAACGCTAAAACCCTTAAGAAACTGGGGTGGATTTCTTTGGGGGTCAGTACGTCGTTTCTGATTGCCGGCGCCATTACCGGAGGGCTTGCCCTGCATAAGAATGACGAAATCAACAGCAAGTGTGATGAGTCCGGCTGCTACGACACAGAGTACGATTTGCTGGACAGCCGGGAGTCACTGGCGAATGCGAGCACCATCTTTTTAACAGGCGGTGCGGTATTGGCAGCAACCAGTTTTGTCTTACTTGTTTTGAGTAAAAAGAAGCAAAACAAAGACCGTCCGGTGTCAGCGATGTTCAATCCAACAGGAATAGTACTCGAAGGGAGCTTTTAATGATTTTCAGAGAATACGTCATGGGGTCGCTGCGCTCGTTTCGCTTGAACAGTTCGTTGCTGCTTCTCACTGCGTCATTCGCAATTTTCTGCAGCTGCAATGCGATGATGGATGAGAAGGACCGGATCGGCAGCCGATTGGATAGCGCCGACACCGACTCCAAATCAGATAGTGCAACGAATACCGATATGCCTGCCGATTCGGGCAGTACCGATACCGGGAGCATCACTCAAATTGATACAGGGTCCGATTTTGACACCACCAGTGCGACGACAGACAGCGACAGTGATGCTGACTCCAGCACCGGCACTGAAACCACCGATACCAATACTTTGGCAGACACCGAAACAGGCACGGATGGTAAGGAAGATACAGCGTTGGATACAGAATCGTCTTCGTCCCTGTCTGAAGAAAATGAATGTGCTGTGGGGACCAGGGATGATTGCTATGAGACGTCCTCGGGAGAAGTAATTGATGGCCTTCGTCCGGATTTGGATGGCACCGGACGCTGCCACGCCGGGGAAAAGACATGTACAGAGGAGGGGGAGTGGGGCCCCTGTGAAGGCGCGGTTGGCCCGCTGCCGCGTGATTGTTCAAGTTCGCAGGATTTGAATTGTGACGGTATGGCCGATAATACCATAGACAGTACGTGCCAGTGCGTTCCGTTCGAATCCACACGGCCGTGTACCGGCACCAGCGGTTGTGAGGGGGTTCAATATTGTGGCGAGGATTATCTCTGGTTGACGGAATGTGACGCCCCATCAGTCTGTGAGTGTGAACCGACGGCAGAAGAAACCTGCAGTGGCGGACTTAACAATTGTCCCGGCGGTACCAAGATCTGTCAGGATGACCGGACATGGGGACCCTGTGAGGGTGCACCGGAATACTGCGAATGTGAATCGCCTGGCAATCGCAATTGTTCTGCCATCTCCGGCGCGCTCCCCTGCGGCGTCGCCGAGTGCGTTGATGGACAGTGGAATATCGAAAGCTGCAGCGCGCCAGTTAAATGGTGTGAAGATCAGGATGATGATGACTATTGTGCGCCGGACGCGACCTGTGTGAATAACTGCACGGCGCCCAATGCCACCTACAGGGAAAATTGTCCGCTCACCGACTGCGACGACACCCAGTCCGCAATAAATCCGACATCTCCACTGGATTGCACACCCGGCACCAGTTGCGTTACACATGTGGTTCAGTATTCAAGCACAGCCATGAGCTGTGCCTGCGTGGCCACCACGACGCCGACCCATGAAGGTGAAACCTGCGAGGAGTACTCCATTTGCCAATCCGGTGTCTGTTCCTGTGACGCGGGCGCGGCCTGCAACGTGGAATGCGAATCCGGCACTGTCACCTGCGCCATCGGTCCACCAGCCTGCAATTTAACCGGATATGCATCGGCCGGAACAACCTGCGGTTCGGGCGGCGCCAGCATGTGCAACGGTTCAGGCACCTGCTACTCCAATTGCGTGGCGGATTATCCAAAGTGCTCGGTTGCCAGTTGTGTCAGCGGGTCGATGGAGTTCACCTGTACCGAGGGGGACTTTTGTTTTATCAGTTCCTATCGCGCTGCGGGAACAAGCTGTGAAGCGACCGGGGAATGCACCGGTGACAGTCCCGATTGTGTGCACTGAAACGGAATGGAGGGGGCTTTTTAACAGGGGGGCTCTCAATACTTGTCATCCGTTACCGAACGACTGGGTCGACTGGTTCAACAACAGGAGGCTTCTTGAGCCAATTGGATACTAAGGACACTGCGTGCGAAAAAATGTATAATGACAAAACGGAAAGAACGGCCGAATAGCGGGCGATGTTATGCGCCCGCCGAGTCCAGGCATCCGATTGGGGGGCATGTTGCATGCCGTTCAGGAGGCGGCGCCGTGCGGATACAGACGTCGGGAACCGCAGGATGAGGTACGGAAGTCCTGTTCGCAGCGATTCAATTGTTTTCAGCGCCGTCGTCGATCCATACTTTAATTTTATCGATTGTCTCCGGTTTGAGTGCACCGCTTGGTGGCATTTGCGAAGTTCCATCACCTGCTAATTTTTTAATCAAGTAACTCTTGGCACTATTTCCCGGATTGACGCGCATCATGGAACTGTTTTGCGAGCTTGCAACATTCACCAGACTTGTATATGCGTTTCCATCCGATAAATCCAGACCAGCTCGTTTTGTAGAACTGGCATGGCAGCCGCTAACTGCACACGAACTATTGAAAACCTGCGATTGTATCTCAGCAAAAGTAAAGACATCCGAGTTGTCCGTATCTGAGTCTGTGTCCTTGTCAGAGGCCGCATCCGTGTCTGTATCTATATCTGAGTCCGTATTTGTGTCAGTGTCTGTGTCGGTATCCGTATCCATGTCAGGATCGCTGTCTGTATCCGTGTCGGCATCACTGTCTGCATCCGTGTCGGCATCGCTGTCTGCATCCGTGTCGGCATCGCTGTCTGCGTCTGTGTCGGCATCGCCGTCTCCGTTCGTGTCGGCATCCCCGTCTGCATCTGTATCGGCATCCGTATCCGCATCAGAATCCGCGTCACTGTCAGCATCGCCGTCCCCGTCGGCATCACTGTCAGTGTCGCCGTCGGAGTTCCCGATATCGGTGCCGGTCGTGCCTCCATTTTCCGCGCAACTAAGGGGCAACAGTAGGCATAGTGCTATGATTTTTAACGAATCTGCCAGTAATCTCATCGTATTACCTTCCTTACATAGACCCAGTGAGCGGACACGGTTCCCAAAACGGGTAGAATTTACACGCACCTATTATTAACATAGCGGCAGAAAAAAGCGAAATGAACATTCAGGGTGACGAAGAATAAATACTGCCAGCCGAAGGAACGGTTGACTTCCTTTAAAGCAGGTGCGCAACAAACCGGTAAAATTGAGCGTTTCCAGAGTCGAGCTGCGATATCAAAATAGCAACAATCGAGTCCAGGCATCCGATTGAGGGGCATGTTGCATGCCGTTCAGGAGGCGGCACCGTGCGGATACAGACGTCGGGAACCGCAGGATGAGGTACGGAAGTCCTGTTCGCCGCGATTCAATTGTTTTCAGCGCCGTCGTCGATCCATACTTTAATTTTATCGATTGTCTCCGGTTTGAGTGCACCGCTTGGTGGCATTTGCGAAGTTCCATCACCTGCTAATTTTTTAATCAAGTAACTTTTGGCACTATCTCCCGGATTGACGCGCATCATGGAACTGCTTTGCGAGCTTGCAACATTCACCAGACTTGTATATGCGTTTCCATCTGATAAATCCAGACCAGCTTGTTTTGTAGAACTGTCATGGCAGCCGCTAAATGCACATGAACTATTGAAAACCCGCGATTGTATCTCAGCAAAAGTAAAGACATCCGAATTCCCTTCTTCCGGCCCTGTTGGACTATCTTTGTCATCACTGCATGACATTGAAATCATAGAAATCAGTACTAATCCAATGAATGAAAAACGCATATTCTTCCTCCTGCGAAAATTTGGCATTTCTGTTTTATTTAAAATTTTTAATGAAACATCCTATACAGCATAAAAAGAATCCGCATATAAAAATATTAAACTTAAAAATACCAATTTATAGGAATCACATTATTCAATGTCTTTCAGTCTGGCCAGACGCTGTTCTATCTGGGGCACTTATGGCTCAATCCGGTCTGTTCCTGTGACGCGGGCGCGGCCTGCCACGTGGAATGCGAATCCAGTCACGGCGCTTCGCGCCATGCCTGGCGCAAAAAAAAAGCGCTGAGACATTGCTGTTTCAGCGCTTTTAAAAAATGGTGACCCCGACGGGACTCGAACCCGTGCCGCCGGCGTGAAAGGCCGGTGTCCTAACCGCTAGACGACGGGGCCATCATTCAGAGAATATGGTGAACAATCAGGAGCGCCGGTTAGGAAACGCTTTGTACCCTGATAGGATGGTGAGCCGCGAAGGATTCGAACCTTCGACCCACGGATTAAAAGTCCGTTGCTCTACCAACTGAGCTAGCGGCCCATCCATATTCTCAAAAAAATCAATTTTCAAAGTTGGCTTCATTACGAAGTCGGCGGGTTATTAGCAGCCTCCGGGTGAGAGTTCAAGTTTTATTTTTAAAAAAATGTAATTCCCTGTAACAGTGGGCAAAAAACTTTTTGGGGAACCGGAATCAAATTACAATAGAACAACTTATGGAACCAAATGTTCAACGAATGATGAAGGCGCTTTCTGCGGTTCTGATAGCCATCACTATCGGGACTATTGGTTTTCGGATCTTCGCAGTCAACGATGCGTCGTGGTTTGATTGTTTCTACATGACCATTATCACCCTCTCCACAGTGGGATATTCCGAGGTGGTGTCTCTTGAGACCCCCGGACATCTGTTTGCCAGTTTTCTGATTCTGGTGGGGATGGGGGCATTGATTTATTTTGGTTCCACCATTGTTGCGCTCTGGGTGGAAACCGATCTTCAGCAGATACGGCGGAGGAAAAAGATGCAAAAATCGATTGATGGACTCAAGGGGCATGTGATTGTGTGCGGTTGTGGGACCACTGGCAGTCGGGTAGTTGAAGAACTGATGGATACCAGAACGCCATTTGTGGTGGTGGATACCAGCGAGGAAACCATCGACGCCATGGTGCAGAACTATGCGACTACGTCCAATCATAAACGGTTGCCTCTGTACATTCACGGCGACGCCACCGAGGACAAAGTGCTCTTTCAGGCGGGCATCGAACGGGCAGCCGGTCTGGTGGCGGCGCTGCGCAATGATAAAGACAATCTGTATCTGATTTTCTCTTCCAGGCAACTCAAGCCGGAATTGCGCATCGTGGCCCGGGCCATGGAAAAGGATGCCCCTTCCAAGATGATTCGCGCCGGGGCCAACAAGGTGGTCGCTCCCAATATTCTGGGCGGAATGCGCATCGCTTCCGAAATGATCCGGCCGGATGTGACCGAATTTCTGGATGTAATGCTTCGGGATAAAAAGCAGAATCATCGGATTGAGCAGGTGACCCTGCCTGCCGGTTCTCCGCTGGCGGGACGGAAGCTGTCAGATTCCAGAATTCGAAAAGCCACCGATATTCTGGTCATCGCCATCCGGAATCCCGATGGCAACTTCATGTACAACCCGGGACCGGATACGGAGCTGAAAGAAGAAACCACCCTGGTGGTGCTGGGCGCCATGGAATCCATTCTGAAGCTTCGAAAATCGGCGCACAACACAACATCAACCTCCATCATTCCGCCCTCTCCGAGTTAATATTCCGGGCGGTTTCTCCCCTTCATCAGGCATCGCAACCCACCGGTACGGGTGACCTGGGCTGGGGCCGGAACGGGCTGGCGGACAGGGTTCTGAAAAGCTGACTTTCCCCTTGTGCAGCGTTGACAACAGGCATATTCTAGCGCCGATTAAAAAGCACCGATGTGTCGATAATACGGACGTCGGTTTAATGTCAATTTACAAATATTACAGCGGTTCCATTAATTATGAATGATCTTTTACATACCCCACTGAATGCCGAACTGAAAAAACTCGGCGCGAGAATGGTGCCCTATGCGGGCTACGAAATGCCGGTTCGATTCGGTTCCATCGTTGAAGAACACCGTGCGGTTCGGGATGCCGCCGGTCTGTTCGATGTGAGTCATATGACCGAATTCTGGCTGGAAGGTCCCGACGCGTTGAAGGTCGCCAACTATCTGGTCAGCAATGATCTCAATCTCGCGACGGATGGTCAGATGCAATACTCGGTGATGTGCACGGCGCAGGGAACGGCCGTGGATGACCTCATGGTGTACCGGTTTTCGGCCAACAGAATCCTGCTGGTTATGAATGCGGCCTGCAAAGCGCAGGACCTGGCCCACATCCGCGCCAATCTGCCGGCGGCCGACGTGACGTTTACCGATCGTTCGCTGGAAACAGCGCAATTGGCGCTTCAGGGCCCGGCAGCGGTTACCATACTGGAAGACATCACTCCCGATTTTGTATCGCTGCCCACCATGAGTTTTACCGAGGGCACCATCGCCGGCGCCGCCTGCCTGGTATCGCGTTCGGGATACACCGGAGAAGACGGCTATGAAATTTATTGTGACAACGCGGACGCTGTCCCATTGTTCGAGGCCATTATGGCTGCCGGAAAAAAACACGGCCTGGTGCCGGTGGGGCTGGGAGCGAGAGATACCCTGCGTCTGGAGGCGAAGATGCCCCTCTACGGCAATGAACTGAGCATGTCCATCACGCCGCTGGAAGCCCGGTTGGGATGGGCAGTGGCTCTCGAAAAAGACTCATTTCTGGGCAAGGACGCGTTGGTTCAGCAAAAGGCGGAAGGCGTCGTTCGCAAACTGGTGGGTTTCGAAATGACGGAAAAAGCCATTCCCCGCCACGAATACAGAGTGGTCTCGCTTTCCGGCGACAACGAAGCCATTGGCGAGGTGACATCCGGCTGTCCATCCCCCACACTGGGCAAAAACATCGGTCTGGCCTACGTATCCAGCGCTTTCGCCCGCTCAGGCACCGAAATTGGCATTGAAATTCGCGGAAAGATAAAGTCCGCTAAAATTGTGAAAACCCCATTTTACAAGCGTCCGTACCCGGTTCGGACGAGATAGAGGCAGAGCATGAATTTACCTGACAAACTCAAATATACAAAAAGTCATGAGTGGGTGCTGATAGAAGGTGAAAGCGCCACCATGGGCATTACCGAGTTCGCCGTGGAGCAACTGGGCGACATCACCCTGGTGGAATGTCCGCAGATTGGCGAAAGCGTGAACGCGAAAGACACCATGGGTACCATTGAGTCCGTCAAAGCGGTTTCAGATTTGTATTGCCCCATCAGCGGAGAAATTTCCGCAGTGAACGAAGCCCTTGAAGAAGAGCCCGAGAAGATGAACGACGACTGCTATGGCGATGGCTGGATTGCCAGAATTACACTGAGTGATGATGCGTCCGAAGAAGAACTGATGGACGCCACTGCCTACGAAGATTATCTCGATAGCCTGGACTGAGAAGCGAGGCATTATTGTGCGATACATTCCCCATTCGACCAGAGACGTCGAAGAAATGCTTAAAAAAATTGGTGTGGCAAATGTGGATGAGCTGTTTGAGCAGATTCCCCGGCAGGCACGGTTTACCGAAGAACTGAAGCTTCCGGCGCCCCTGAGTGAACTGGAACTGGAAACGCTGCTCAGTGAAATGAGCGCCACCCCGGCGTCGTCGATGACATCGTTTCTGGGGGCTGGCATCTATGGGCATTTTATCCCCAGCGCCGTGGACACCCTGCTGATGCGCAGCGAATTCTATACCGCGTACACCCCGTATCAACCGGAAATCAGTCAGGGAACCCTGCAGGCGATTTTTGAGTTTCAGACGGTGGTGGCGCGGGTGCTGGGTATGCATGTGTCCAACGCGTCCATGTACGATGGGGCCACCGCGCTGGTGGAGGCCGCTCTGATGGCCAGGCGGGTGAACCGGCGCCATGGGATAGCCGTATCCGCCGGCATTCATCCCGAATACATCGAAACCCTGCGCACCTATCTGAAGGCGCTGGACGGCAGCGATGACGCGCTCACCGTCATCCCGGTCGATGAAATAACTGGCCAGACCGATACCAATATACTGTCCGAAATCCTGAATGAAAAAACGGCGTGTCTGCTTGTGGGATATCCCAACTTTTTCGGCGTGGCGGAGCGTCTGGACCAGATCGTTCCCATCGCCCGGGAAAAAGGGATTTGCGTGGTCACTTCCACCCTTGATGTCTTCGCCTTCGGTGTATTGAAGGCCCCGGGCGCGTTCGGTGTGGATATTGCTACTGCCGAAGGGCAATCCATTGCAGTTCCGCCTTCCTACGGCGGTCCCGGTCTGGGGCTCTTTGCCATTGCCGACGACCGGAAACTGCTGCGGCAGATGCCCGGGCGACTGGTGGGACGCACCGAGGACACAAAGGGCGACACCGGATACGTACTGACCCTGGCCACCCGGGAACAGCATATCCGGCGGGAAAAAGCCACCTCCAACATTTGCACCAACCACGGATTGTGTGCGCTGAGCGCGGTTATCAATTTATGTTTCCTGGGCAAACACGGATATCAGCAGGTGGCCTCCCTTTGCCTGTCTCTGGCCGAATATCTGAAATCAAAAATCCGCCAGCTGAACCACTTTGAGCTGGGATACAGCGGCGCCACGTTCAATGAGTTTGTGCTGCGCTGCAGCACCCACAGCGCCGCGGAGGTCCTCTTTCGCCTGGAAGCCGAAGGTATTCTGGGCGGCGTGAATCTCCAACGGTTCGGTATGGGCGACGATCGGATTCTCATGGCCGTCACCGAGCTGCACAACCGGAAAAAAATCGACGCGCTGGTGGATGTGCTTTCACGGATGGACTGACCATGCAGATTGAATCCCGGAAGATGCATTGTGACTGCGAACTCACCGTGCGCAGCATCTGTGACAACGATTCCGGAATCCCCGTCTACATGTGGGGTGGCGTATTTGGCACCTATCTTATCTGGTCCAGCCTTGCCGCCGTGCTGCGAAGCAATCATCCGCTCTACATGATTGAGTATCCCGGCTACGACGCATCATCTTCGCTCTTTGCCAAACGGGAGCTGGATGTCCCGCTGCTGGCGGGGTTTCAACAGGAGTTGATGGCGCAGGACGGTCACAGAAGAGCCATTCTGATTGGCTGGTCCTTCGGGACTCAGGTGGCAGCGGAGTGTCTGGCGTCGTCCGATATTGCGGCCCTGGTCGCCATCAGTGGCGTTGCCGGAAAACCGTTTGCCCACTTGAGCGACCCCCTGTTTGAAACCATTGGCATCCGCCCCAACCTCACCCAGACGGTGGAATGGCTGTCCCAGAAGGAAGAAGCGGTCTCGAGACTTCGCAAGATGATTCGAAAGAATGAACATCCCAGTCGCTGGGCCAGAAGACTGGGCCTGATGGCGCCTTCCGCCGACGAACTGATTATGGATGCCATCATTCGCGACTTTGTGAACATCCCCACCCGCCACTACACCTACTACCAGCAGATGGCATCCAGACACAATGCCTCCGCCATTGTAAAAGATTCCCAGAACCCCATACTGGCGGTTTCCGGCAGTATGGACAAACTCATTCCGCAAAGGCGCACCCGGGAGTTCACCCGGGGCGACAAATCCCATCGGGAATTTTTACTGGTAAAAGGCGGCACCCATTTTGTTCCCCTGGAATATCCGGACCTCATCAGTCTTAAGATTGAAGAATTTTTAAAACGGAACCGACTGTGAACACATCTGAATTCCCGCTCCCCTATTCCCTTGTATGTTTCGATCTGGACGGCACCCTGGTTGACGATACGGTGTACATCTGGAAAACCCTGCACGAAGGGTTCCATACCGACCCCAAAGAACGACAGCAGGCCTACGACGACTATTTTTCCGGCGCCATCACCTACGAAGAATGGTTTCGCCACGATTTAAAACTGCTTCGGGCAGCCGGGGCCAACCGCAACGGTATCATTCAGATGTGTCGCACACTGAAACCCATGTGCGGCGCCATGGAAACCCTTAAGACCCTGAAGGCTGCGGGACTGGCGGTGGCCGTGGTGTCCGGTTCCATTCAGACGGTGCTCGATGTGCTGTTTCCCCATTTCGCCTTCGACGACGTGCTCATCAACCGCATCCATTTCAATGCATCCGGCGATATTGACGGGGGCATTCACACCCCGTTTGACGTGGAAGCCAAAGCCGACGGGTTGCGTCATCTGTGCGAAAAGGCGGGCATCGCCACAGAACAGGCCGTATTTGTGGGCGACAACGAAAACGACATCTGGATTGCCAAATCCGCCGGCCTCTCCATTGCCTTCAACTGCAAATCCCAAACCCTCGCCAACCTCTGCGACGTGGAAATCCCACACAAAGACCTGCGCCTCGTTTTGCCCCATATTCTGAATTGAATGGTTTATGCATCCAGCAGGGGAGATCTCCTGTTCCCCAAAACAAAATCAGACAAAATTAAACTTCAGATTTAATTTTGTCTAAGGGTTTGCTCATAAATAAATCTGTTGATTCAGGTAACAGGATGACATATCCGGCAAGGCGCGACAACGAGTCATACTGGCGGTATGGCGAGGAGGAGCAACGCAGCAGGGATGTCAAGTTTGTTGCATGAATGGCAGAGTTATTTATGAGCAAGACCTAAGGACAGTGGTCGAAATAAAATTTCCAACATGGCATTTGCTGCGCCGGACCGGCAAGGCGCGAGGAGCGGAACATACCGGGGTATGCGACCGACGAGCAACGAAGTCGGGCGGGATGCAGCGGAAGCAAGGTGGCAATTTTATAATGATCACTGTCCTGAGATGGAGAAATTGCTGAAACAATGGCGGAGTGTTCTGGAGGCATCTTCATCGCCACCAATTTCAGAAACATGTTTAAAAATTTATCATGATCTATCCGAAGCAGCAGTGCAAAACGGCGCCGATATCAGAAAGCAATGACCGTCATTATCGTCTTCCCCTCCTCTACACATCAATGTGCACTGCAGAAAACAGGACTGGAGCCCAGCGATCCCGGGGATACGCCAACCAGGCGTATCCGATGTCTTCCTGTTCGAATTCAGTGATTCAGCGGTGGAGGCGGTTGCAGAGTTCGGTGGCCAGGACTTTTGCGTTGGGTTCGTCGGTGAGGGTGAGGTGGCCTCCCGGCACTTTGGTGCAACTGATGGACGCAGCGTATCCATCCCATCCCAGATTGGGCTCACTGCACACCAGATCCGAAGGAACATCCGCCGCTTCAAAGATGGTGAGTGCCCCATCGTACACCGGCAGCTGGTACTTTTCAACGGAGTCCAGAAACGCCCGGGTCAGCCAAAGGGTCCTCAGTTCGTGGGGCACCGGCTCGCCGGCGCTCAGGTGCCTGTTCAGCGCCTTCAGATTGGCGTTGTCCTCTTTAATTCGATGCAGCCTGGAGAAACTGTGTCGGAAGAAATGCCCCGGACCTTTGGTCGCCGCGCGAAGCACCCGTTTGCCGAATGAGGGAATGGTATAGCCAACCCCGGGACGGAACGTATCTATCAGAATCAAATCCCGCACCATGTCACCTTTCAACTGAATCTGCCTGGCCATTTCAAATGCCACAACCCCACCGGCGCAGTATCCCATGATAATGTATGGACCGGTCGGTTGAATCTCCATGACTTCTTCCAGATAGGCCGACGCCGTCTTTTCAATGGTGTCAAAGGGCGTTTCCGTGCCATGCACCCCACGGGCCTGGATGGCATACAGTGGACAATCCGCGTCGATATGCCTTGCGAGGGACTCAAAATTGAGCACGTTCCCCCCGGCGCCGTGGATACAGAACACCGGCGTGGCGCGCCCCCGGGGTTTGATGGGCACCACATATTTCAGTTCGTAATACCCCAGTTCATCGACCTGTCCGTCGATGTATGCGGACAGCATCTCAATGGTGGGATGCGAAAACAGCACCGACAGGGGGAGCGAAACCCCCATCTCTTTTTCGATTTGCCCGAACAACCGGGCAGCCAGCAGCGAGTGTCCCACATCGAAGAAGTTGTCGGTAATACTCGGATGGGTCACATCCAGGGTCCGGGCCCACAGGACGGCCAGCGCTTTCTCTGTCTCACTCCGCGGGGCGACTCTCAGCGGGCTCTGCACTTCCAGTTTCGCATCGGGGCCAGGCAGTGCCTTGCGGTCAATTTTACCGTTGGGCGTGGTGGGGAACTGGGCCATCACCGTGAACCAGCTGGGCACCATGTATCCCGGCAGCGATTTTCGAAGTACATTTCGCAGTTGCTCGCTCTCTGGCGCCGTCCCTTCTGCGATAATATAGGCGGAAAGACGCGCATCCCCGGGGGTTACCTCCCAGGGAATGACCACCGCATCCGCCACTTCGGGCAATTGTTTCAGCGCAACTTCAATTTCACCCAGCTCAATGCGGTATCCACGAATTTTCACCTGATGATCCAGACGACCGAAACATTCGAATGTGCCATCCGATCGCATGCGTCCAAGATCGCCGGTACCATACATGCGATCGCCGAATCCGGGGGTAAAGGGGTCTTTGACAAATCGCTCCTGCGTGAGTTCCGGACGCTTGAAATATCCTTTGGCCACGCCGGCGCCGCCGATATAGATTTCGCCAGTGACACCAATGGGACAAAGCTGTTTTGTGGCATCCAGAATATACACTGCGGTCCGATCAATGGACCGGCCAATATCAATGGCTTCCTTTGTTCTGATTTGCTGAACCGTGGACCACACGGTGGTTTCCGTAGGCCCATACATATTCCACAGGGCTTTACTGCGAGTAACCAACTGTTCCGCCAGATCAGCGGGCATTGCTTCACCGCCGCAGAGTACCGTCAACAAATCGCTGCCTGCCCATCCGGATTCAATGAGCATCCGCCAGGTGACCGGCGTGGCCTGCATCACGGTGACATCAGTCTCTTCCAGTATTCCCCGCAGTTTCTGGGCGTTCAATGCCGTATCGCTGCCGACAATCTTCACTTCGGCCTGACAGAGCAGCGGTAAAAAGATTTCGAGCACTGAAATGTCAAACGATATGGTGGTGACGGACAGCAGGCGATCGGTGGCAGTCATTCCCGGTGTATGGGCCATGGACTCCAGAAAGTTCAGCATGGCGCGCTGGGGAATCTCCACTCCTTTTGGTTTTCCCGTGGAGCCGGAAGTAAAAATAATATACGCCGTGGAATCGGGTCGGGTGGTCAGAGGTGGTGGCGTGAGGGGCTCGCTCTGTACCACGTCTTCAATCCGCAGACACGGGTATTGCGCCAACTCCGGATACGCGGCGGTGGTGGCCTCATCGCAGACCACCACCGCGGGCGTGGTCTCCGACAGCATGTATCTCACCCGTTCAGCCGGGAAATGCGGGTCGATGGGTACGTACGCCGCATCCAGCCAGTGCACCGCCAGCAGTGCCGCCGGCATCAGCCGTGACCGTTCCAGACATACTGCCACCCGGCTTCCCGCTGCCACGTTGGCCGCAGCCATCTTTGCGGCAGCCGTACGAGTCAGTTCCATCAACCTGCCGTACGTGATCCCATCGACTTCATCTGTCACCGCCATTTTACCTGTCACCCCATCGGCACCAGCCACAATGCGCGCGACCGTGGTATCCGATGAAACCGGTTTCATATTTGTGCTGGCGCCGAGAGCAACGATTTCCCGGATTTCATCCTGAGAAAGAAACGCCATGTCACAAAGACGCTGAGTGGGATTGGTGACCGCCAATTTCAGAATACGCAGGTAATGGTCCAGCATGCGCCGCACGGTGGACGCATCGAATAAATCGCTCCTATATTCCATCGCTGTCACGAATCCGATTTCGGAATCCAGGGTGAGCAGACTCAAATCAAACTGGGCAGCCCGTCTCGAAATGAACAGGGGCGATAGCGAAAATTCGTCGGTCCGGGCCTTTGGCATGGGCGGATTGGCGTAGTCAAACATCACCTGCACCAGGGGCGTCTGTCCCGCTCGCCGTTCGAGATGCAGTTCCTGCACCAGCCGCTCAAACGGCAACTGCTGATGGGCATACGCATCGAGGCAGTCTTCCCGGATGCGTTCCAGTTGCGCACTGAATGCCTCCTTTGGATTCAGATTCGCGCGGAAAGCCAGGGTATTGACCAGGGTGCCAACCAGATGTTCGGACTGATGATGATTGCGGTTGGCAATGGGCACCCCGATGGCAAAATCCGTTTGCCGGCTGTACCGGTACAACAGGGTTTCAAAGGCCAGCAGCATCACCATGAATGGCGTGGCGCCATGTTGATGGGCCAAATCCTCAATTTCATTGCGCAGGGTTTCCGAAATTTGCAGTCGTTCCATTTCCCCTGCTGAACTCACATTCGAACCCGGGGACCGATCGGTGGGCAGTTCAAGATTCGGTGTGCCCTGCAGTCGGTTCCGCCAATACGACAGTTCATCATTGAACCGTTCACTTTCCACGACGGGCCGGAACCAGGCCGCGTAATCCACATACTGAATGTCCGGCACCACCGAAGTCGGAACTTCGCCCCGGTTCAATGCCAGGTAGTCTTCCATGATTTCTTTGAGCACCACGCCCAGAGACCATGCATCGGAGATGACATGATGCATCGAAATGACAATGGCATGCCGAACGTCGGCAACTTTGAATATGGCAACCCGTATCAGCAAATCCCTCGCCAGATCAAACGGCCTGTGGGCCAGCAGCGACCCCTTGCGTGCGGCCTGTTCCAGCGGGTCATCGGCGCTCGACAGGTCTTCACAAACAACGTTGATTTTCACATTGGAGTGAATCATGGGAGAAACCGTACCGCCTTCGGAAGGGAAAGTGGTTCGCAGGGTTTCATGGCGGTCAACCAGGCGCTGCATCGCCGTCTGGCAATGGACCACGTTGAACGGACCATCCACCACTACCGCACCGGAAACATTGTATGCCGTGCCATCCGGTTCCAGCTGGTGCAACAGCCACATTCGCTCCTGAGAGTGGGAAAGCACCAGCGGACCGCTTCGGTCCACCTTCTGTATCTGATTCCGTTTTCCGGTCACCGGCAGCGAGTGCCGCACCCCCGCCAGCCGGGCAGCCGTCGGCCGCTCGAATATCACCCGCACGGGCACCTCTCTTTCCCAGAGAGATGCCAACCGGGAGGCCAGCTGGGTGGCGATGAGCGAATGTCCGCCCAGGGCAAAGAAGTCGTCGTCTGCTGAAACCCGGTCCACCGAAAGCACTTCCGCCATGACCCGCTGGACCACTGCAATTTCTTCCGCCGGAGAACCCGATTCTGTCCCCTGCTGCATCTGACTGCTTCCCAGCGGCGTAAACCCGTTGGCTTCGTACTTCTGCCGGGACGCGCTGCGCCGTGGCTTCCCGCTGGTGGTCCTGGCCACCTGTCCTCCCTGGGGAAGCAGCACAATATCGTACACCGGCAACTGATGTCGGGTGCTGATGGCATTGCGGATGGCACCAATGATGTCGTCGAGGGCGAATTCATTGCCCCGGGCAATCTCAGTGGTCACCACCACGCGCTCGGTCCCGTTTATCGGCAGCGCAAACGCAATGACAGTATGTTGCCGGATGGCGGGATGGGCGGATTCAACTGTTTTCTCGATGTCTTCCGGATAATGATTGACCCCCAGCACAATGATCAGATCCTTGTGGCGGCCGGTCACATACAATTCATTGTCATACAGGAATCCCAAATCACCGGTGGCCAGATACTTCTCATCCGGTCTGCCATCCGAAGGCAGCGTTCCTTCAAAAATCTCACGACTCAACTCGATTTTCTGCCAGTATCCCCTGGACACGCTGGCGCTGCGCACCCAAATTTCGCCAATCATCCCGGGTGTAACGACTTGCCGCGTTTCAATGGAAACAATTTTCACATCCACGCCATCGAGGGGCTTGCCGCAGGTGACCAGGGATGTGCCGTCATCGCCGCCGACCGGGACCGCCAACCCTTCCTTCAGTTTCTCCGTATCAAATCGGCGGGCAAGCGGCGTATTGCCATTCCGTTTGATGGCAACCCCCAGTGTCGCTTCCGCCAACCCGTAGGACGGCGCAAATGCCGACATTGAGAATCCCTGCGATTTAAACGCATCACAGAACAGGTTCAGCGTGTCTTCGCGAACCTTCTCCGCCCCGTTCAGGGCCACGCGCAGGCTGGAGAGATCCACCAGTTCCCGCTGCTTCGGAGGGGTGCGATGCACACACATCTCGTACGCGAAATCCGGCGCCGCAGTGATGGTTCCCCGATATCTGGAAATCGCTTCCAGCCAGCGAAGGGGCTTTTTGATAAACGAACTGGGGGGCATCAGGGTGGATTCCACCCGGGCGCATACCGGCGCCAGAATACTCCCGATGAGACCCATATCGTGAAACGGGGGCAGCCAGGCGACCATTCTGTCTACCCGGGCGGTCGCCTGCACACGCGCCATGAGCATATGGGCATTGGCCACCAGATTTCGATGGGACAACATCACGCCTTTGGGGGCACTGGTGGAACCGGACGTGTATTGCAGAACGGCCAGGTCTTCCGGCGCCACATCTGGCAGGGCGCTCGTATCGACGGCGTCGTCAACATCTTCTTCCGGGGTCATCCAGTTCAGATTTTCGAGCCAGGACTCCGTGTGAAGCAACGGTTGCAACTGCTCCCGAATCGCCGATTCCACACAGGCGATGGTTGCTCCGGAATCGAGAACGATATTCCGCAGGGCGGAGAGTGACCGGTTGAACACCGGTGGATACGCCGGTATCGCGGTTGTCCCCGCCAGAAAACAACCGAACAGCGTGCAGATGTATTCAAGGGAGGACGGATACAGAATCAATACCTTCGACTGTAACGGGATTTCTGCCAATCGAAACTGCGAAGCTATCTGCAGCGCTCTCGAATACAGTTCGGCGTAGGTGATACTCTTTTCATCTGTACCGCCCTGGATGAATCGGAACGCAATGTCGTCGCCATACTGCTCTGCATTTCGTTTTAAAGCTTCGTTGATGGTATCTATTCCATATGCCAACATAAAAAATACTATTCCTTTTTTTGTCTGTCCCGTTCTGCCATCTGCCCGTCCCTCATTTCAAAATGTCGGTCCGCCAGGTGAAAATATCTGTCATCATGCGTAATCACGAGGATTGTTTTGCCCTCTGCTTTCAAATCGTGAATCAGTTCTTCATAAAACACTTTTCTGAACGACGGGTCCTGGTCCGCTGCCCACTCGTCAAACACATAGATTGGTCGATTTTCAAGATATGCGGTCAGCAATGCCAGCCGCTTTCGTTGTCCGGTTGAAAGATTCACCGTTGACAATGCGCCATGTTCAATGCGCACTTTTTTATCGAGTCCCAGATTTTTCAAATGGCTCTGCGCCCGGGTGTCCAGATTGGGGGAATCCAGTCCCAGCAGCGATTCAAATAAAAAGAAATCTGAAAACACCGTGGTATACAGCTGCCGGTAATCATCCCGATTTTCGTCAGTCACCGGTGTGCCATTCCACAGAATCTGACCGTCCCCGGGTGCATACAGACCGGTGAGTAACTTCGCGAGGGTAGACTTGCCACTTCCATTTCCGCCGGTAATAAAAATCAATTCGCCCGGACCGAATTTCAGGTTCACCGGTCCAAGGGTAAAGGGGGCGTCCCCTTCCCTTTCATAGACACATGTGGCCTCATTCAGCGATATTTCCATAAACGACGCGGCGTCCTCTGCAGTGACCACCGCTTTTTCCTGCTTGCCGGAATCGAATGAAATCCCCAGTTTGCGGATGCGATCCACAGCCACCCCGGCCCGGCTGAATACCGGCATGGTGCCGGCAATCCCGCTCAGGGGTCCCATCAGAAAAAGTGCAATCAACACATATCCGGTCACCGTGGTTTCGGAAATATGCAGGAGCTGGGGCGAGACAAATACAATCAGTCCGATGAGGACCATCAGAAAAAAATGGGTGGTGCTGTGGGCCAGAATATACCGCGAGTGGGATTTGACATCCAGTTCCATGAGCCTGTCGGTGCTGTGTTGGAGCTCAACTTCGGTATAGGCATGACGTCGCGGTCGGTGCAGTTTGAGTTCCTTCATACCCCGGGTCAATGTAACGAGGTGATTGTTCAGTCGATCCCGCTCATCGCGCGCCAGGCCATACACCCGCCATGCACGTCTCAGCATGAAGCGATACACCAGGGCGCCAATGAGCGACAGCCCGCCGAGGAGAAACAGTGTCTGCCACGACAGATATACCAGGTACAGCGCCCCGCCCAGAGACACCGCAACGTTGATGGTGAATGCCGGCAGCTGGTACAGCCCCTGGCTTACTGACGCCACATCGTCGGTGAAGGTGGTGAGAATCCTCGCCTGTCCCAACTCCTCAAAGCGCTTGAACGGCACCCGCTGCAGTTTGCGAACCAGGTCCAGACGCAACGCGGCGACGGCGGTCTGCGCTCTTCTGGTGAGCATGACTTCACTGAAATATCCGGTAATCAGTTTACCGGTCGCCGCCAGAACAAATGCGATACCCAGCAGCAGCGTCAGTTCACGGTCTGATTCAATCGTCCGATGCACCACAGCCACAACGGCGCCGCTGAATGCGCCGCTGAGCAGTGCCACGAATATGGTGAGCAGCGTCATTTTCAGGGACGCACTCAATAAAAAACGGATCAATGTCATATCTGGTCCGGGGTTGCGAAAATCATTTTTTATCCGTTCCAAAGGTTTATACCACTGCGCGAACCAAAAACTACACGTATTTTCTGTACTTACCGAAAACAAATAATTGCTAAATTAATAATATTACGAAAGGCCGTCTCGTTGTTTAGGCGACAGACCGGCGATGCGGTGGGCTTCACATCCCGGCGCACCGGGGAAGCGTCGCACCGTCCTGCCCGTGGCGCTATAGTTTTGCGATATCTTTGGCTTCGGTACGTCGATTCAATTGGCGTCCTTCTTCGGTATTGTTGGACGCAATCGGCCGTTGCTCGCCATATCCCACTGCAATGATGCGACTGCCATCTATCCCCTTTGAAATCAGATAGTCCCGCACCGCGTTTGCCCGATCTTCGGAAAGATTCAGATTCTTCTTCGGATTGCCCACGTTGTCCGTGTGACCGGACAGCTCAATAATCGCACTGGGTTTATATGTGAGGTATTCCAGCACCGATTCAATGTGCTCGTAGGATTCCGGACGAAGCGTGGATTTGCCGGTATCGAACACCACGCCATCCAGGATGAGAGATGGTTCAGCAGATGGGGATTGCGCAATCAGCACCCCGGGATCCGGCGTTTCAATGGGCCGGGGTTTGGGGGGAATCCAGGTGAGTGTCAGTTTCATGGTCACATGGGGTTTGTCGGGAATGACGGTCTGCTTCTGAATATCATCGGTGAACAGAGACAGATACGTGAGCGTCAACTGCGCTCCCCTGGGCACCAGAATTTCCGTGTATCCCATGGAATCCGTTTCCGGCGTGTAAAATTTCTTTCCGTCCAAAGTCACCGCTCTCACCACCACCTTCGCCATTGGCCCAACGCCTTCGGACTGCACAATCAGTTTCAGCACGGCTTCGGTTTCCGTGGGGGTCAACTTCGAACCACTGACCCCGCCCCCGGATGCATCACCGGTTCTGGTGCCGAACTCATCAACGCCTCCCGGTGCCGTGGAAACGTTTCCATCAGAATTTTCCCGGGCAGGTGAAACTGCCGAATCCGATATGGCTGGATTACCGCCACCGCAACCGATGGCAAAGATGCAGATACAGAGACTGATACCCAATCGATTCATAGGACCTCCCTTGTTGTCACGCTTTGTAAACCAGAGATTGTTATAGCACAGGACCCGCACGTCGCATATTTCTTATGTCCCTGAAAGAAAGGTGATTACGAAATCATTCCGGCAGTCTGCAGGGACTCGAAATCGAGGGCGATGGAGATGGCGGTCCGGGATGGAAACCAGATGGCGGAAGAGTGGTTGTGGGGAAGCAGATGTTGCCTGGCACTTTCCACCAGCCTGCGGTCCACAATATCCTCACTGGCCAGCATCTGCAGCTTGTGGAGTGCGGCGGATTGGGTCACGCCGGGGCGATAGGGTCTATCTTCGGTCAATGCAACAAAGATGTCGGACACGGTGATAATCCGCGTTTCCATGGAAAGGTCGCTGCCGCCATACCCGAACGGATACCCGGTGCCATTGAGGTGTTCGTGATGCAGTGTGGCAATCCCCCGAATGGCATCGAAGATGGGAAATGCGGAGAGGATGACATCGGTGAATACGGCATGGGTCTGGATGCAACGGCGTTCTGCATCCGACAACGCTTTCTTTTTGTTCAGGATGCGGATGGGAATCACCAGTTTGCCCACGTCGTGGAGTAACGCAGCAAGGCTGATTCGCTCCAGGGCCACAATATCGAGATGCAGTGATTTGGCGAGAATGCGGGCAACGGTGGCCACCTTCATCGAATGCTGGGCGGTGAATGCCGATTTTCTTTCGAGCTCGGCCAACAGCTCCAGAATGATTTCGCGCGGACGATAGTTGGGAGATACGCGCTCATGCAGGTGCGCCAGCAGCGAAGCCAGTTCGTGGGTCACCTCCACGGGCGCTTTCGAAATTATCCCTGCGTCTGAAAAGCGATCCTGCTCATTGGGGAGACCGGCCGTGGCAAGTACACGCGGGCTCGAATACGGTTCCAAAAAGGTCATGATCTCTCATTATCCCGGGTTCGTATGGTGATGATTTCAATGTTTCAATTCTGTTCAATGCTTCAGTTCTGTTCAATGTTTCTGCCAACTGGTTTGCTCGCATAAGCGATACATGCGCAATTGAGAGACACCCTGAAAATCGGCATTTCCGGACAGTGCTGAAGACCGGGTTTCCACTTTTTCGGCATATTTCGGTGATAAAACATCCGTTTTCAAAAATCCGGTAAATATTCACCATCAGTAAAACCATGGGAATCGCATCCCGGCATTCCGGGGAGAGAACTCATCCCGGCGGCGCTCAGTTCTCCGCGGTACTGGACTCATCCCGGGAATCGGTATCATTTCGCCACTTGAACTTGAGTTTCAGACCGGTGGATTTAGCGCTCTGCTTCACAGACACTTCGAGCCTGGTGGTGGGGGTTGTTTCCAGCGCCAGCTCCCCCTGTCCGTTTTGTAATATCACTTTACCGGACCGGATACCGGCTGCAACATTCTCGAGATATTCCAGAATCTGTTCCCGGGAAAGATTGGCCCTGTATTCATAGGTTTTGGGGCTGCTCATCATTGTTCTCCTGTATCACTGTGCAAACTGCACGGTTATATATGATTGTGATCTGCTGTTTCACCACTGTAATCATGGAAGTTCCCGCCGCTACTGCGAACCTCGACACAATCTCTTTCAGGCAGGATTTGACCGCACCAACACCGATTTGTCGCCGCAGTATCTGTCTCGTCGGCCGTTTGTCTCACAGCCCCGGAAGCAACGCGCCGAGACACTGCCAATGAGACATTTTTGAACAACAATTCAATCAACAGGTTGATATTAAACGTTTTTTTAAACTGGCATGGCATTCGCTAAATAGCCTGCCATCGCGATGCCGGCGGAAAAATGGTGATACATCGCAGAATGGATGGCGAGATGACAAAACCGTACAAACCGTACAACGACAATCTGCTCAGAACCATGCGACTCAGCCAGGAAATGCTGGCATTGGCGGATGAGGGCGACCGGGACAGGGATGATGATTCCTGTGGCGTGATTTACAGTATTTTGCGCGATACCGCCTACAGACTGATCAAACTCACAGAAAAAGAGTGTGAGAAGCATCGGATTGCAGGCAAGTGGCACACATGAGCGATTGACAATACGCGCGGAGACATTAATGATGCAATCACATCAACAACAATTAACCGATTGAAAAAAGAGGAGTATCAAATGAAAAAATACATTTGCACCATTTGTGGTTACGTATACGAAGGCGACAGTGCGCCGGACAAATGCCCCCAATGCGGCGCCCCCAAAGAAAAATTTCAGGAGCAGTCCGGTACCGGAATGACCTGGGCGGATGAGCATCGCATTGGCGTGGCCAAAGATGTTGACGCCGAAATACTGGAAGGATTGCGTCAGAATTTCATGGGCGAATGCACGGAGGTGGGCATGTACCTCGCCATGAGCCGACAGGCGGAACGCGAAGGGTATCCGGAAGTTGCCGAAGCATACAAACGCATTGCATTCGAAGAAGCGGAACATGCGGCCAAGTTTGCTGAGCTTCTGGGTGAAGTGCTTGTGGCAGACACAAAGAAAAACCTGGAAATGCGCGTCGCTGCGGAGCACGGCGCCTGCCAGGGGAAAAAGGACATCGCAACCAAAGCCAAACAGCTGAATTACGATGCCATTCACGATACCGTACATGAAATGTGCAAAGACGAAGCAAGGCACGGTCAGGCATTTGCCGGACTGTTGAAACGATATTTCTGATGAATCCGCAGGCGCGAAAGTGTTGCCCGAATCCGTAAGCGTTTTGCGCAACACCCGTGCCTGTCTTACGTAATGGTGAGAATATAACGATGACCGGACACCTGAGCACAAAGGACATCCTGGAGTATGCCATATCTCTTGAACAGCGCTCAGCGGTACTCTATACCGATCTGGCCGCCAGGGCGAAGAACAATGAAATCAGAAAAATCTTTCTGGAGTACGCTGAAGAAGAAATGGAACACCGGAAAAAGCTTGAGGACGTTCTGGAAGGCGAAGATGTACTGGAGAGCGCTTCGGCGACATCCGATATGAAGCTCTCGGATTATACAGTTCCTGTGAAGCTGGGTGAATCCCCGTCGTACCAGGATATTCTGCTGTTTGCCATGCAACAGGAGAAACAGGCATTCCGCCTGTACATGGATTTGGCGAGTCGAGTGGATACCCCCGAGATTAAAGCGCTGTTTCTTGCGCTGGCCCAGGAAGAAGCAAAGCACAAACTGCGATTTGAAGTCGAATACGATGAGGTTGTGCTGGTGGAAAACTAGTTTTCACTTTTGTGGACATCGATTTTTGTAAAGGAGCAAAGTTATGGATAAAATTTCTTCAATAAAATTTGCAATGGACAATGAGCAACGCGAAAAAGATTACTATCTGAAAGAGGCGGCCCGTTCGACCAATCCCGTGGTGAAACGTCTGCTTGAAACGCTGGCGGAGGAAGAGGAAGACCACAAACGGTGGATTAACAAACTCCACAGTACGCTCCTGGCGGATGGCGCATGGCCAGAAGATGTGAACCTGGAAATGCAGGACAGCAATGTAAAAGAAGAGCTCGAAAAACTCGACTACAAGGCTGAAGAAACAAAAGCCCACGACGACAGTGATATTGAAGCATTGAAAGCGGCAGCTCAGTTTGAAAAAGACGCCGCAGACTTCTATGCGGATCTGGTGAAAAAATGCAAGAACCCCAGAGAACAGGAATTCTTCGGTTTTCTGAAAAAAATCGAACATGATCACCAGCTTTCCATCGAAGATTCCCTTGCGTATCTGCAGGACCCCGAAGCCTGGTTTGACGCATCAGAGCGTCATGGTCTCGATGGCGCCTGATTGGCCGCGCAGCATCATGTTTACTTTCATGTCTGATGTAATTCCCGAAGCATCTGTCCGATGAAGGCCGGATGTTACGACGGTGAGGTTGCACTCAGCCTGAGATGTGTTTAACTCTGGTGATTGCGAATATAGAAAGCGAGATACTATTCTCAATGTATATCAACAGAAAATGGAGCCCGAGACCTCATGACCGACATTAATATCAGATTGGCTGGAGCAGCCGGACAGGGACTTCTGAGTACCGGAAAACTGCTGGGAAAGGCCTGCGTGCGGGCCGGTTACCACGTGTTTGGCGTGCAGGATTCAGAGTCGCGAATTCGCGCCGGACATAACTTTTTTCAACTGCGCATCAGCGATGTCCCCGTGTGGGCGATGAAAAAGCAGGTGGATTTACTGGTCACCCTCGACAGGGAAAAAATGGAGAGCGACATTGAAGCGCTCCACAAAGATGGCATTGCGATCGTTGACAATGCTACACTGAAGGCGAACATCGCCGATCCCCGGATTATCGATGTCCCACTCAGACAGATTGCGATGGAGACTGGAAAGAAGCCCATTTACTCCAACTCCGCAGCGGTGGGATTCGTTTTGGGTGTCCTTGGTCTGGATATTGAACTTCTCAATACCCTTTTCAGGGAGCGTTTCAGGGACGAGACCATCTCGGCCGGTAACATCGGTGCGGCAGCGGAAGGCAACACCCGGGGAAAAGCCCATGCGGGCAGACTGGGTTCGCTTCCAACCATTGACGGCGCGCCATCCAGATTGTTTCTCAACGGAAACGAAGCCGCTGCGCTGGGAGCGCTTTCGGCGAACATGAAATTCATCAGTTGCTATCCCATGTCGCCTTCCACCGGTATTATCACCTACCTGGCCAATGCCGAGGTGACTGCAGGCATCGTCACAGAACAGGCAGAAGACGAAATCGCCGCGGTGAATCAGGCAGTGGGCGCGTCCATGGCGGGCGTTCGCGCCATGACATCCACATCCGGTGGCGGTATGGCGCTTATGAGTGAAACGATTTCCCTCTGCGGTATTTCAGAGGTGCCTCTTGTCATTGTCAACTGCCAGCGCGGCGGTCCTGGAACCGGGCTTCCCACCCGTCAGGAGCAAGCCGATCTGCTCTTCTCCACGTTCACCGGCCATGGGGATTTCCCCCGGGCGGTTCTGGCCGCCACCAACGCGGAAGATATTTTTTACATCACCGCAAGGGCATTCAATATCGCCGACCGATACCAGATTCCGGTGATTGTGCTTTCTGACCAGCATATTGCGGATTCGTTCTTCACGGTTGATCAGTACAATCTGGATCGGATTCCCACAGAAACGTCGATGATCTCAACCAGAACACTGTCTCAGATGACTGAGTACAAACGATATGCCATTACGGATTCAGGCATTTCTCCCAGAGCGTACCCGGGGCAGAGCAAACATCTGATGCTCACCGACAGCCACGAACATGTGGAGACCGGCCACATTACGGATGATCCGAAAATCAGAAAGGCTATGGTTGAAAAGCGCGCACGGAAAACCGCGCGACTGAGTGCCACGTACAATGTGCAGACCAGTGGCACAAGGGACGCTGAAGTGGCAGTGGTCAGCTGGGGTTCCACTGGAGATACCCTGTCAGAGTCCGTGGCCATTCTGAAAGAACGGGGGGTGCATCTCAATCACGTGCATCTCACGGATATCTGGCCATTTCCAACCAGACAGTTCAGCAGCGCGGTTGAAAAAAGCAAACGCATCATCTCGGTGGAAGGCAACAGTACGGGTCAACTGGCAGCCATCATCGCTCAGAGCACCGGCATCAAGCCCGAAATCATGACGAAATACGATGGTCGGCCCTATATTGTCGAAGACCTGACCGAAGCGGTTCTGGAGGTGGTAAAATGAGTGAGTGCAAATCGTTCAATATCTGTACAGTAAAAGAAACCGCATGGTGCCCCGGTTGCGGCGATTTTGGCATTCTTGCCGCCGTAAAGGACGCACTGGAAGCGCTGGGCAAAGAACCCCACGAAGTGATGATGATGGCTGGAATCGGTCAGGCAGCCAAGCTGCCCCAGTACATCACGGCCAACGCATACTGTGGTCTTCATGGACGTGCACTGCCTGCCGCCACCGGCGCCAAGCTGGCCAATGAAGATATGACCATTCTCCTGAACTCCGGGGATGGGGATATGTATGGTGAAGGTGGCGGACATTTTCTGCATACCCTCCGCAGGGACATTGATGTGACGCTGATGGTTCACAACAATCAGATTTATGGATTGACCCAGGGGCAGGCGTCCCCCACCAGTGACATGGGACTGCAGACCAGGCTTCAGCCCCGTGGCGTGATATCGTATCCCCTGCGCGGACCGGCGCTGGCGCTGACCCTTGGATGTCGTTTTGTGGCGCGCAGTTTTTCAGGCGACACCAAACATCTGTCCGAATTGATTCAGATGGGCGTGAAGCACAGAGGCCTCAGTTACATCGAAATTCTCCAACCCTGTGTGAGCATGAACAAAGTGAACACCTTCAAGTGGTACAAAGACCGCATCGTGAATATCAACGATGACCCGGATTATCCAACCAACGATCGCATCCGGGCCATTGAAAAAGCCATGGCCTGGGGCGACGAGATTCCGGTGGGGCTCTTTTACCACGATGACAGCGGCAACGCTTTCCAGGACCGGATTCCCCAAATCGAGACCACACCACTCGTAAAACAGCCCCCCATCTCCCGGGATGCCATGAGCAAACTGTTCGCCAGGCACATGTAGCAGAACTCTCAGAGCCGGTTATAGTGCCTTTCACAGACAATCAGGGCGAAAAGGATATTCGACTCTTACTTGACCACTTCCGCTGAAACGTTTTAGATGCGGCATCAATACGACACTGGTCAGAATTGTTCACGTGTTACTTCAGAGGGGATGGAAACCAGGTCACGTCAGCGCGTTGTCGATCGAGAAGTTGGCCGGCTGCACTGTCTGCGAAAATAACTGTCTGAGGGTGCGAAAAGAGAAAAGATGCCGGTACCATTATTGAAGGGGGTGACTCAACTATCCGCTGAAGAATCTTCGATTTGTGTTTTCCAATGGCCAGCATCGCGATTTCTTTTGCGTCAAGAATAGATGCGATGCCCATTGTCAGCGCTTCTTTGGGCGTATCGGTCAACCCTTCAAGGGAACTATCAAATTGTACCCAGGTTGGCTGATAGCGGCGTGTACGTGGCATCCGAGTCTCCCATGTATCGGATTCTTCGTGAGGAGGGACAACAGCAACATCGAGAATCCTCAAAACCCGCAACGCACAATCGACCCGATGAACTTTTGGCAACGGGCCCCAATCAGGTGTGGAGTTGGGATATTTCGTACTTGCCTGCAGCGGTCAGAGGAACGTTTTATTATCCGTATCTTGTGCTGGCCGTTTGGAGCAGAAAGATTATTGGATGGGAAATTCACGACCGTGAGTGTATGGAAATTTCATCTGCCATGATTGTCCAGATTATTGACGCCAATGGTGTAGATGCAAATCAGCTTTCTTTGCATTCAGACAACGGCGGCCCGATGAAAGGCGCCACAATGCTTGCGACACTTGACCAGCCTGGCGTGATGGCATCTTTCAGTCGCCCGGGAGTAAGCGATAATAACCCCTATTCCGAGTCAATCTTCAGAACATTAAAGTACAGACCAGAATACCCTCACAAGCCGTTTGAATCCATCGATTCAGCAAGGCGCTGGATGGAGAAATTTGTGATTTGGTACAATACAAAACACTTACACAGCGGCATCCGCTTCGTTACCCCCGAGGCGCGCCATAATGGTGATGATAAAGAAATTTTGCGTCAACGACATTTGGTTTATGAGAGTGCAAAACAAAAAGAACCAAACCGTTGGACTGGAAAAACACGAAACTGGATCCCGGTAGAAACGGTGTCCCTCAATCCGGCAAAAGTCTCAATTAAGGAGGCCGCATGATGCAACACTCATGCGACAACTATCTTGACATCCGCCGATAGTTCAGATATCCCAACCCATTTCTCCTTCTCCTCAACACTTTGTATTGGCACGGCAACCTACCGAGACAGCGGGAGAATACATCACCGCAGCGAAGTTCTGTTGCGGTTAGAGGGTTTACCGAAGAAGGGAGACTTTTTATGGATTGCATATCTGACTGGAAACATCTGTTTTTTCTGATGATTATCTCATTTGCCCTGGCAACGTGCGTCGATACAGAACTAGTCAATCAAGATAAGACTAGTGACATCAACAGCAGTGATGCCGATTCAAATTCGGATACCGATACAGCTACCGATACCAATTCCGATACAGATACAGATACAGATTCGGATACCGACTCCGACACGGATTCCGACTCCGACACGGATTCAGACTCCGACACGGATTCAGACTCTGATTCGGATTCCGACACGGGTTCAGACACCGATACCGATACCGATACCGACACGGACACGGAAACGGAAACGGAAACGGAAACGGAAACGGAAACGGAAACGGAAATGGTTACCGACACGGATACCGATACAGATGGTGATCCCGACAAAAGCGCCGGCTGCGGGAAAACATCGACGCTTTCGAGTGGAAACGGACTATCCATAGATGTCTCGGGCTCAAGCCGCTCATACAACCTCAAGATTCCGGATGATTACGACAACAATAAACCATATCGTTTAATGATGGCGTATCATTCGATGGGCGAAACGTCGGATTGGGTCAGTCAGGGCTCCTATTATGGTCTATGGAATCTGGCCGAGGGGAGTACGATTTTTGTCGCCCCCCAGGGGCTGAACAATGCCTGGTGGAACCGCAATGGGGATGATGTCGAATTTTCCCGTCAGCTGATCTCAAAAATGGAGGACGAACTTTGCATCGATAAATCGCGCATTTTCTGCGAGGGTTTCAGTATGGGCGGTTCCATGTCCTATGCCATGGCCTGCGCCATGGGGGATGTGATTCGCGCGGTTGCGGCTCATTCCGGGGGCCCAATGAGTGGCTGCGAGCAGCACAGCAGTCCCGTTGCCTATTATATGACCCATGGCATCAACGACAGTGTCTGCAAATATCCGGGGTACGGCGTACCACCGCTGCAGGATTTTGCGAAGACAAACGGGTGCATAGCGCCGGACCCGGGCATGGGCCGGGATGCATTTGCCGAGGCCATGCCCGACCCCACTGATAGTAGCGGTAATACACCGGAGTGCGTTGATTTCGAAGGTTGCCAACAGGGGTACCCCGTACGGGCCTGCATCTTCGTCGGTGGCAACACACCAACGCCGGGAGGCGCGTCTTCCTGGGTTCCCGCTGATACATGGGCGTTTTTCTCCCAGTTCTGACCCCCATTTTTTCCCTCGTCATGCGCTGTGGGAACGCCCACACCTTTGCTCCCATCAGTGCCCCAACACATACGCTCGGAATGATTTTGTTTGGTGGCACTGACTGCGCATTTCTGCATCTGATAACGTCAGCTTCAATTGTATTGAGAAAACGGGGTCAGGCGAATCAAAATGGAGAGTTAAGTGGTCAGCGCTTCAGTTGGCGGCACATTCCGCGATTGTGTCGATGGCGCTTTGAACCTGAACGTACGCCTGGGCAATCAGCAATGAATCAACGACATTCACGCTTCCATCACAATTAACATCCGCAAGATCCGTTTCGTAGGTAGAGGTAATGGGGGTGTGGACGTAGTCCTGAGAAATCAGCAGCGAATCTACGATATCCACAACCCCATCAAGGTTCACGTCTCCCAGGGTGCCTTCATCCAGATATGTGAAATCGATGGCACCGCTACTGGCGTTAAGTACTGCTTTGTACCGGCCCGGAATCTGGTCGTCCGCAGACAGGCGGAAAGGCACCTGATTGATATCACCTTTCTCTGTAATCAGTCCGGTTTCGGGAACGGAAACATTCTCCTCCAGATAGTAGCAATAGGACCAGCTGGTGCCCCCTGTCAAATCCCCAATCTGGAAGTCAATATTGGCCTGAACCCCTTCATTTCGCTCAGCTTCCTCCTCGTTCAGATAAAACACGGCGGTCCATGTCTGTGGCTCACTTTGTGGGTCACTCTGAGTCATGGGATAAATTTCATTGTCGAGACGAAGTTGAAACGACGGAATAATTTCCTGTGCAGAAGCCAATGCTGAAAATGACAGAATCGTCGACAATACCAATGCAAAAATACTTCTTCTTTTCATAATTCTTTCTCCTGGTCTTTCCCCATAGTTAAGGAAATGTAAAAGTGTTTGTTTGAGACGCGCTGCAAAAACGGAACGCATCCCGGTTTCCTCGCCGGCAAAGAGTATGTTCGTGTTCATTGCACAGGAAATGCCAGTCACACTCCGGATGGGCCTGCAAATTAAAAAAAGTGTTTTACAATTGAAGCCCAGACTATCTGTATCGTGCACTGTGCTTTTTACAGGGTGTGCGAAAGCTGAATGCAGGTGGCAATTCACGGGAAAGTTATCCGAAAACTGCTGCATGGAGTATGCAGAAACCTGATTGTACGTTGCCGCTATTTTTTCAACAGAAAGTGAACCGATGATTGTGACGCCCCAAACCGGGCCAGACGAGCGGATTCTGAATTGATTGAGTCTATCGTTTATTGAGCGGCGTATGAGTTCGGATGGTCGTGACGTTTTTGTAAGCGGGACGCATGATGCGCCGCTGAACCAGTATTTCCTCTATGCGATGGGACACCCAGCCTGCGACGCGCGCCATGGCAAACAGAGGGGTATATACTTCCCTTGGAATCCCCATGCAGTCGTACACAAATCCGCTGTAGAAATCCACGTTCGGAGCCACCACTTTCCCGCCGCCCTTAAACTCGGCAAATGCCTCGGGGACAATTTCTTCCAACTTGGCATACAGCGCAAATTCCTCGGTTCGATTTTTCTCATTGGCCAGTTGTTCAGCGTATTGTTTAAGGATTTTGGCTCTGGGATCGCTCAGGGTATACACGGCATGCCCGAATCCATAAACCTTTCCGGAGCCGTTCCCCACCTCTCCATTCAATATTTTCAGGATGTAACTGCGCAGCTGCTCGTTGTCATTCCAGTCCGATACATCGGCTTTAATACTGTCCATCATTTTCATCACGTAGAGATTGGCGCCACCATGCAGAGGCCCTTTCAACGAACCAAGCGCTGCGGCGATGGCCGAGTAGGTGTCCGTGCCACTGGACGTGACAACCCGCGCGGCAAACGTGGAGTTGTTTCCGCCACCGTGGTCGGCATGCAGCACCAGGGCCGTATCGAGAACCCGGGCTTCGGTATCGGTGAACTGACCGTTATCTCGAATCAGATGCAGGAAGTTCTCCGCGGTGGTGTATTCCGGATTCGATTTGTGAATAATCAGACTCTGCTGTTTGAAAGCTTCCAGATACACCCGATACGCATAGGCCACAATGGATGGCACTTTGGCAATCAGCTCCACCGACTGCCGAAGCAGATTGTCAAGAGCTGTGTCGTCCGGGTTTGAATCCGACATATACAGAGTGAGCACCGAACGTGCCAGTGCGTTCATAATATCAGGCGTCCGGAATGTGGAGAGCTGATCCCGCACAAAATTTTTCGGCAATCTGCGATTGGATGCCAGCAATTGACGGAAATACGCAAGTTCCTTCTGATCTGGAAGTTTGCCCGCCAGAAGAAGATATGCCGTTTCTTCGAAAAGAGAATGCTTCGCCTGAAGCTCGACATCGAGGGTAACAAGGTCTTTCACATCGAATCCCCGATAGAACAGACGGCCTTCAACAGGAACTACTTCCTCGTCGTATTTCGTATACCCCATAACACTTGAGATTTCCGTAAGACCCACCAGCACGCCACTGCCATCTTCGTTGCGCAGCCCCCGTTTGACATTGAACTTCTTGAACATATCATTCGAAATGGCATCGTTCTCCCTGACTTCTCTACTGAGTGTTTCAAAAAATTTATCCATAGTCATTCCTCCAAATTGCCCGGGGTCAATGTCTGATACAAAAGCTTCAGATATGTGAGTAACGTAATCTAACCAGCGCAGCTTAAAGCAGAATGCCGGTAGGGATGTGATGATTTTTTCGCATAAATCAGCAACGTAATCCTCATGTACACCATTTTTTTCATTTTGTGGAGTCGGTAGTTTATTTTTTGCGAATCGTCACTCTATCGTCCCATTGAATGAGATATTTTCCAATCGAATAAAAAATTTATATTTGTACTGCCCTGGGTGGGCCGACCGCTGTTCCGGCGGGCTTACGATGGCAAGAACATATACAGAATCTACTACTCTGATTCGTTCAGCGGTGGTTCGGGAATAAAGGGAGATGGCAATCCGGAGTACGTCAGGGTCAGTCGGTGCATGGCCCGCGTCGTGGCCACGTACAGCAGATGACGATCCATCCGATTGCCATAATTTTCGGCAGATGCATTGGGCAGCAGCACCTCGTCGAATTCGAGTCCCTTTGACATGTGCACCGCCGCAACGATGATACCTTTTTTGAATGCATTGCTTTTTTCCGTGAGCAATTGCGCCTCGGGAAAATTCGTTACAATTTCGCTATACAGTTTCTGCGCCTGTTTCTGGCTTTTACAGATGACGCCAATAGTTCGTGCGCTCCCCTGTTTAAAGTGACGGAGCTCTGTCTGTATGGTGTCCATCTCCTCTTTCCGGGATTTGCACGGCCGCACATTCGGCGATTCACCGTGGCGCTCAATCGCTTCGATATTCAAGTCCGGAAACATGGCGCCGGCGAACCGGGTAATTTCATAGCTGGACCGATAACTCTTCTGGAGCTGCACACATTCAGCAGACGCAAACACCTCGCCGATGGTTTCTGATTTCGACGAGCTGTAGGGATTCACAGATTGGGACGAATCGCCGAGAATCGTTTTGGCACACGAAAACAGTTTGCCGAGTACCGCATACTGCACCGGTGTATAATCCTGCATTTCATCCACCAGCAGATGTCTGATTTGCGGATAGGGCAAAGAAATGCCTTCCACTTTTATTTTCAGATATATCAACGGATACACGTCCGCGTGTTCCAACTTCCCCCGAGGCCCCGCTTTGAACAGCTCCGGCCTCCCCTGCCAGGCGAAGAATTCCCTGTACAGGGCCCGCAACGTCGATTTTTTAACCATTTTGCCAATATCCCGTTTGAGCTGCGCCCGCTCCTTCGCCGGGACTTCATACCGGTACTTCACCCAGACTTCGTGCACCACCACTTCTGCCGCCCATCCGATTCGCTTTGTCAGCGGAAGATCCGGCCGCTTGCTGAAAGCCTGCTCGACAACCCAGGCGGGCACCGCATAGTTGCCAATCCATACATCCGTGGCCGCGAAACGGGTGGATTCCACATGGGCGATATACGCGTCGAGCTTTCGGATGAAGTCCACCGTTGATTTCGCCGCAATGCGTTGCCGCAGCGCATCATCGCCTTTTTCCATCAGGGCCAGGGTTTCTTCAAAAAAAGTCTGAAACTTTATTTTGCGCTCCAGCAGCTCGTCGGCGAGGTCGTCCATACCCAGCTCCGCGATCTGTTCTTCGCCCAATTCCGGCAGCACGTTGGCGATAAAATCCCCGAACACCCGATTGGGTGAAATAATGAGGATATCTTTCGATGATAATGTCTCCCGGTGACGATAAAGAAGAAACGCTATCCGGTGAAGGGCAATGGATGTTTTCCCCGACCCGGCAACCCCCTGAATAATCAGCACGTCGGCGTCTTCGTTTCGAATGATGGCATTCTGATCCCGCTGAATGGTGGCCACAATGTTTTTCATCCGCTCATCCGATGTGCGACTGAGTTCCTCCTGGAGAACGTCATCCATGATGTTCAGCCCGCTTTCGAGCATGAACTCCATTTCGCCGTTGCGAATTCGAAACTGACGTTTCAGGGTGAGCTCTCCGTCAATCAGGCCGTCCGGAGAATCGTATCGGGCCGGACCGAGTTCAAAGTCGTAAAACATGGTGGACACGGGGGCGCGCCAGTCGTGGATGAAAATATTGCCAGTGTCATCGTCGGAGAAGGAGTGAACTCCCACATATATCATTCGCGACGAATCGGCGGATGGCGTGCGTCTGAAATCGATTCGACCGAACCAGGGCGACTGAATCAGCCGGGCTATCCGGGACTGGCTTTTCTGCGCCATTTCTCCGCTCCGAACCATCTGCAGCGCTGCCTGCCTCGAAGAGACCTTTTCCGCATGATCCATGTCGCTGCGCTGCTCCCACAGATATGTTTTCTGCTCCTGGATTTCCTTTGCGTACCGGTTCACCCGATGGTCCAGCGATGCATAGGCCGTTTTCAGCTTGCCCTGTATGGTATCGAGATAGTGCTTTTCTTCAGTCTGCGTTCTGTTCTGTGTCATAGGCCTTCATCCCCACCGGTTTTCTTCGCACCGCGCATATCTGTCCGGATGCGATACCTAAGAAATCCGGTGAGCAACGTCAACAGTATGGGCGGATTATCTGCGGGAATCTGAACCGGGGTGTCTGAAATATGGGTTCGCCCGTACCATGGCAATTTTTACCCCTCCTGCGGTACGGGCGAACCCGGGATGGCCGTTTCGGCCAATAAAGCGTCTGGTCCGCGAGATGGCTTTTTTATACGCCCACTCCGGATGCAAGTGCTATTCCACTGCCGATTGCTTAGCTCCATTTATGTTATGTGCCTGAATTTAAAGATGAATTCGGTTTGAACACCGATTCGGCGACTGTGCCGCAGTGTGCCACTGAAAAAAGTACACATTTTATCGCAAATTCAGGTGAGAATCCGGAATCTGTGATTATAGTAATTCTGCTAACTGGTATTACTATACCAGTTAGCAGCGCAATAAACTCATATTTCAATGGCAACAGACATGGATAAAATCGCCGGGTATCACCAATATACCGATGGCAAATGATGGAGCAGGAAATGGAAGCTTTGAAACTCAAACCGGAAAAACAGAAAACCGAGGACAATCTTTACGAAGCGTTTGTCGGGGAAGCAACGGCAGCGTTGCGTCTTAAAGGGTTTGCCGAAAAGGCGGATAGGGAGGGATATCCCCAGATGGCTCGTCTGTTCCGCGCCATCAGTGCCGCGGAGGAGATTCACGCCCTGAAACATCTGCGCATCCTGCGCGTCATTAAATCCACCCAGGAGAATCTCCAGGAGAGTTTTGAAAGCGAAACCCGAATCAGCGAAGGCATTTATCCCAGGTTCATCAAAACTGCCATTGAGGAGGGGAACCGCGCTGCGGAAATCAGCTTTTCTCAGGCGCGGGATGCCGAAGAGGTGCATGGCAAACTGTACCGGAGCGCCATTGACCACATGCTCGATGAACGGGAAAGCGATTATTACGTATGTTCCGTCTGTGGATATGTGCACGTGGGAGAACCCACCGAAGATTGTCCCGTCTGCAATGTTTCCCCGGACCGCTTTATAAAAGTTGAATAAGCGGATACTCCCGCGCTTCAACCGGTTCCCAGGGCAGTTTCCCGGGCAACGTCGCAGAAGGCGGCAATTCTGGGGTCCGTCTCCCGGCGGGTTGCGTAGACAACACCGATGGCATACGGGGGCAATGGTGACAAAATATTGAGGATCTGCACCTTTTCCCGCAATGGACTCTGATTCAGCACGATTTCCGGAACAATCCCCACACCGAATCCAAGGCTGACCATGGCAATGATGGCTTCATTTCCGGCCACTTCCGCAAAAATCAACGGCGCAATGCCCTGGGCCAGAAACCATTTCTGCTGCATGGTTCGCGCCGCATCTCTGTCCGGCATAATGATGGGGGTACGCTGCCAATCCACTCCCCCCGCCGGATTGAATCGGGGAATCCGCCTGAATCCCACCGGGGCGATACACACCAGGGCCGTGGTGGTGAGGTTCAAAAAAGAAACCGAGGCAGGCAGCGTCTCCGGCATAGCCGCCACCGCACAATCCGCCAGACCGTCTCGCACCCTGCCAATGGCATCCGCCGCCGCGCCAGTGGACAGATTCACCTGTACCGCCGGATATCGATTGCGAAAGGGACGCAGCACTGCGGAAAGAATGGTGTACACTGCGGTAATCGAACTGTAGATGGAGAGGGAGCCCTCCACCACGTCGCCCTTTTTCTGCAGGGTGGCACGACAGGTCTCCCAGTCCGCCAGCACCCCTTCGGCGTAAGTAAGAAAAGTCCGCCCCGCCGGGGTAAGCTTCACATGTCGGTTTCCCCGGGCAAAGAGGGTATGGCCCACCTCGGATTCCAGCCGCTGAATTCCCCGGGTGAGCGCGGAGGGACTGATGTGCACCCGCGCTGCCGCTTTTGCAAAATGCAGTGTTTCAGCAAGGGCAATAAAATTTCGTAAATCACCATGGTCCATACTTCGCCATCCTATTGTTGCATATTACGCAATTACATATTTACATAGATTCACTTTACGCAACAAGTCTTCTTTCCTAAACTTTCTGTACGGTTGGCAATTGCCGCCCCCACACGTGCGCACACTGGCGAAATCGGCGTGTGGATTCGTGAAAGGAAAACACCAATGGGACAGAATTTTTTCAATACCCTGACTTTTGCACAGAAGCTCAGAGAACTCGGCTGCTGTCGAATGATGGATGCGAGCGAGTTTTTCGGCGTGGCGCGTCTTCGGGGTAAGCGGATTGTCATTGTCGGATGCGGCGCCCAGGGGCTCAACCAGGGACTCAATCTGAGAGACAGTGGTTTGAATGTGGCCTATGCCCTGCGACAGGAAGCCATTGACAACCGCGGCCCCAGTTACATTCGGGCAGTTGAAAACCACTTTGAAGTGGGCACCAGTGACACGCTGATTCCCACCGCCGACGTTGTGGCCAATCTGACACCGGACCGGCAACATTCAGCGGTGGTGGAAACGGTGATGCCTCTGATGAAAAAAGGGGCAACGCTTCTGTACGCCCATGGATTCAATATTGTCGAGGAAGGCATGCGCATTCGCGACGACATCACGGTGATTATGGTGGCGCCGAAATCGCCCGGTTCAGAAGTGCGTGCGGAATATGTGCGGGGATTCGGCGTGCCGGCGCTCATTGCCGTTCACCGGGAGAATGACCCGGAAAACGGGGGAATCGAAACGGCCAAAGCCTATTGCTGCGGATTGGGTTGTGATAGGGCGGGGGTACTGGAATCCTCATTTGTGGCGGAGGTGAAATCGGATTTGATGGGAGAACAGACCATTCTCTGCGGGATCCAGCAGACCGCATCCATCCTGTGCTACGACAGAATGATTGCCGGCGGCATCGCCCCTTCCTATGCGGCAACGCTGGTTCAGTATGGATGGGAAACCATCACCGATGCACTCAAGCAGGGCGGCATCACACTGATGCTCAACCGGCTGTCCAATCCCGCCCGGGTGCGGGCCTGCGAGCTGGCGGATACCCTGAAGGACATCCTGCGGCCATTGTTTGAAAAACACATGGAGCAAATTCTCACCGGCGACTTCTCGGCCGCCATGATAGCGGACTGGGCCAACAACGATGCGGATCTGCTCAGATGGCGTTCGGAAACCGCCCGGACGCCCTTTGAAAATTCCAGAAGCGATGATAAGGACAGTATTCCGGAGCAGGACTATTTTGAAAACGGTATTCTGATGGTGGCGTTTATCAAATCCGGGGTGGAGCTGGCATTTGAAGCCATGACCGCCGCCGGCATTTATCCGGAGTCGGCATATTATGAGGCGCTCCATGAGACGCCCCTCATTGCCAACACCATTGCCCGCAAAAAACTGAAAGAAATGAACATCACCATCTCGGATACTGCAGAGTACGGCAACTACCTCTTTTCAAACGCCTGCATCCCGTTGTTGCGCGATTTCATGACCACAGTGGATACAACGGTGATTGGCAAAGGACTCTCATCCGGTGAAACAGCGGTTGACAACCGTACCCTGTCGAGCATCAACGAAAGTCTGCGCAGTCACCCCATTGAAGTCACCGGCTGCATGCTGCGACGCCGGATGCGCCAGGCGAATCCAGCCTGATGATGACACTCTATTGGCGCGTTACACCCATTGATTTGGCACGACATCCATTTGTCGAATGTGTTATCTTCCCGCCAAAACTGTTGCTGAGCAGCAACAAAATGCAGCGACATGAGCCTGACCGATGTTGAAGGAAAACCCCAGTGAACAGAAAAAAACATTCCGAAACCCGCCGATGGCAATTCTGGATAGATCGGGGGGGCACCTTCACCGACGTGGTCGGCCGCTCGCCCGATGGGCAGATTCATTCCGCCAAATACTTGTCTGAAAATCCGGAGCAGTACAAGGATGCTGCCATTTTTGGCATCCGCAAACTTCTCGCCGATGCAGATCCTTCCCCATGGACCACCGACAAAATCGAAGTGGTGAAGATGGGTACCACGGTAGGTACCAATGCGCTGCTGGAACGCAGGGGGGAACGGGTGGCACTTCTGGTGACCGAAGGCTTCGGAGATTTGCTTCACATCGGCTATCAGCATCGCCGCGATCTATTCAGACTGCACATTCAGAGACCGCTGGCCCTGTACGAAAGTGTCCATGAAATTCGGGAGCGGATTGATGCAAATGGCGTTATATTGACACCATTGGATGAACCCCATACCCGCAGAGTTCTGAAAAGTATCCTGTCTTCCGGCGTTCGGACCGTGGCGATTGTGCTGTTGCACGGATACCGCAACGGGACCCATGAAAACCGGATTGCAGATATTGCGGTTGAAATGGGTTTTCATCACATATCGGTATCGCACCGCATCAGTCCATCCATCAAGGCTATCAGTCGCGGTGATACCACCGTGGTGGATGCATATCTGTCACCGCTCCTCAAACGCTATGTTTCGCAGGTACAATCAAGCCTGCATACAAACGCTGCAACGCCGGATGGCGGTATGCCGTCGCTTATGTTCATGCAATCCCATGGCGGCCTCATAGATGCCGCCCATTTTCAGGGCAAAGACAGCATTCTTTCGGGGCCGGCCGGAGGCATCGTTGGCGCAGTCACCACTTGCCGGGCCGCCGGATATCACAACGTGATTACCTTTGATATGGGAGGCACCTCCACGGACGTCGCCCACTTTAACGGTGAGTACGAACTCAACTACGAATCCGAAATCGCCGATGTCCGCCTGCAGTGCCCCATGCTCAACATTCACACCGTGGCGGCGGGCGGCGGATCCATTCTCAAATTCAGTGATGGCCGCTGCCAGGTGGGACCGGAATCCGCCGGTGCCAGTCCCGGTCCGGCATCGTACCGCCGCGGCGGACCGCCCACGGTGACAGACTGCAACGTGGTGCTGAAAAAAATATTGCCCGAGTATTTTCCAAAGGTATTCGGTCCATCCGGCGACGAGTCTCTCGATAGGGCGGCTGCGGTGTTGCGGCTTGAGACCTTGACCGACGAAATCAACCGGTCCTTCGGAACATCCAGAAGCGTCGCCGACATCGCGGAAGGCTTTCTGGACATCGCCGTGGAAAATATGGCGCAGGCCATCAAGCGAATTTCAGTGCAACGGGGATACAACGTTCGGGAATACACCCTGTGCTGCTTCGGCGGCGCCGGGGGGCAGCATGCCTGCCGCACAGCTGACGTGCTGGGAATGACCCGCGTGTTCATCCATCCCGAAGCGGGCGTGCTCTCCGCCCTGGGGATGGGACTGGCCGACAACGTGGTGGTAAAGGAACGTTCGGTACTTCTCGAACTGGTGGAAGAAAATATCCCCGGGCTCCATGCCATATTTGAAAAACTGAACCGGGCGTGTGCCACCGAGCTTTCCTCCCACTTTCGACCGCCGGTGGTGTATCAGCGGTTGCTGCTTCGATATTCAGGGACAGACAGCCCCCTTTCAGTCCCGTTCGGCGCCATCACTCAGATGCGTAAAGAGTTTGAAGAAATTCACCGCAACCGGTTCGGATTTGTTTTCAATCGAAAACCCATCGAAGTGGCCAAGGCCGTGTGTGAAGTACGTCAGGGAGGCATGACGCCCCGAGACGCTTCGGAAACACTTACTGATTCATATATCCTTGAAGAGGGAAAGCACACCCGTTTCTTTACCGGCGGCAAATGGTTGGATGCGAGTATCTTCCTTCGCCACGACCTGCATCCGGGCGCGGTACTGACCGGTCCGTGTATTATCATCGAGCCCAATTCCACCATCGTGGTTGAACCGGGTTGGCAGGCCACGCTGCACACGGCCGGACACTTTTTCCTTACCCGACATAAGCCATTACCCAAAACGGTTGCCGTCGGCACTGATGTGGACCCCGTGTTTCTGGAACTGTTCAACAACCGTTTTATGAACGTGGCCGAACAGATGGGATACACCCTCCAGAATACGGCAGCGTCAGTCAATATCCGGGAACGGCTGGACTTTTCCTGCGCCGTGTTTGACGCACAGGGAAATCTGGTGGCCAATGCCCCACATATTCCCGTTCATCTTGGTTCCATGTCCCCCAGTGTCAGGGCCATCATTGAGAAATACTCCCCCATGGAAAAAGGCGATGTGTTCCTGCTCAATTCCCCCTATCACGGCGGTACCCACCTGCCTGACCTCACGGTGGTGACGCCGGTGTTTGCGGCCAATGCAAAAACGCCTCTCTTTTTTGTTGCCAGCCGGGGACATCACGCCGATGTCGGCGGCACCACCCCCGGTTCGATCCCCCCCGACAGTGTGCACATTGATGACGAGGGCATCCTGTTCGACGGAATAAGGATAGCCCACCGCGGAGAATTCCAGGAAGCTGAACTGCAACAGCGGTTTCTGGCATCTGCGCATCCGGCCAGAGATGTGCAGTGCAATATCGCCGACATCAGTGCGCAGGTGGCCGCCAATGCCAAAGGCGATGCGGAGCTCTGTCATCTGGTGAGCCAGTTCGGAACGGTCGTGGTCACCAACTACATGACCCACGTCCAGAACAACGCCGCCGCATCGGTGCGGGAGGTGCTCACTACCCTGCAGAACGGCGCTGCCGAAATTGAAATGGATACAGGAGACCGGATTTGTGTGAGTGTTCATATCGACCAGCCGGCACGAACCGCCCGAATTGATTTTACCGGGACCTCACCGCAAAACCCCGGACACAATTTCAATGCCCCCCTGTCCATCACCCATGCCGCGGTACTCTATGTCTTTCGCACACTCACAAGAGACATTCCGTTGAACAGCGGCTGTCTCATTCCCCTTGAAATCATTGTACCGGAAGGATGCATACTCCACCCCGGCTATCCCATGGCCGTGGTGGCAGGCAACGTGGAAACCTCCCAGCACATCGTGGATGTTCTGTTGCAGGCCCTTGGCAAACTGGCTGGTTCCCAGGGGACTATGAACAACCTCACTTTCGGCAATTATCAGTATCAATACTACGAAACCATCTGTGGCGGCAGTGGGGCCGGCCAATCGTTTCACGGCACCGACGCGATTCAATGCCACATGACCAACTCCAGAATAACGGACCCCGAGGTGCTGGAATCCCGATTTCCAGTGAAACTGGAACAGTTTTCCGTGCGGCATGGCAGCGGCGGTCCGGGGCGCTTCAATGGCGGAAACGGTGCTATCCGTCGCATTGCCTTCAAAGAGCCTCTGACGGTCAGCATTGTATCGAGTCACCGCGTCCACGCCCCCAGAGGGCTCTTTGGCGGTCAAAATGGCGCTCCGGGAAAAAACAGCCTGCAACGGGCAGACGGTACGCAACTTTCACTGGGGGGCTGTGATACGGTAGATGTATTTCCCGGGGACATCCTCACCATCGAAACCCCCGGTGGAGGCGGGTTCAAACCGCATACTCCCTGAATGGGGTGCCGCCGTTCATCGCGGGTGACAAGTAAACCAATAACCCTGCAGTCCATTTGCCACCTTTTCTCCAGAAATGCATGCACCCGCTCCTTTTCATTTGCAAAAGCCGCAATTTGAAACACATTTGATCACTGGACATAGTTGCTGCTCAAGCTGACTGACAACGCCCTGGTTATTCCGCACCCGGATTCGGCTGTTTCGAACCAATCAGGCACTGCAATTGAAGATGTGAATATGAACGCCGAAAAGTATCGACTCCACAAATTTCTGTTACACTTTCTGGATAATCAAATCGAAAAAAAATACCGTCAGACAACGGTTGATTCAACGATAAATTTTGTCCGTGTCGCGTGGATCATGGTGATCCTGTTCGGCAGTATTTTCAGCATCCTGGACAAGCCCTTCTTTGGACCGCAGGCCGCTCTGGTCATCACCTCAAGAATCATTCTGTTGAGTCTGGCAGGTGCAATGCTGGCTTTCTCGTGGTGGCATCCCATCAGACCCTATCTGGTGTGGAGTTCAACGCTTTTTATTATTCTGGTGGGTACATTCTGCACCATCCAGACAGCGCTCAGTCCCCCCGGCGTATTCTCTCCGTATATCATGGGCGTTGTGCTTTCTTTCTGCGGCATATTCTGTACTGTGGGTATCGGCTTCACATACTCCATTTTCGCCCTCATGGGCAGCATGGTCATTTTTGAGCTCTTGATTGGGGTCATCGTGCCAACAAATGCGTTTATATTTCTTATTTACAACTTCTTTTTTATCAGTTTCATGCTCGCGTTCACATTTCTCGCATATTACACTGAGTTTGTCAGTCGCAAGCGATACGTTGTGTCCGCCCAGATGCTGGATTCCATCGAAAAAAGCCAAACGTTACAGGGACTGTTACCAATCTGTTCGTCGTGCAAGCAGATTCGGGACGACAAAGGATACTGGAACCAGATGGAGATTTATCTGTCCCGGCACGCTGACGTGATTTTCAGTCACAGCATCTGTCCAGCGTGCATTAAAAAAATCTATCCGGAAATTGAATACGCAAAAGCAAAAACCACATGAAGGAATCTGAGACCGAAGCCTCTGTCTGTGCCGATGCAAATTCCCGAACGTAGAGTATAGAGCAAATTCAATGACGCATCTATGTGTGTGTCTACTCCACATTTACCCTTGGAACAGTGATGACGTCTCCGCTATCGGTCAGTTTCAGCCTGTAGATGAGCGCAGAAATGCCGGATGGCAGAAGTTGGGGGGTTGCCGGTTCATCCATGATAAGGGCTTCGCGCCCCATGTGGCGTCCCCGGAGGATTTTAACGAGACGCCCGGGGATAGAATGAGAATTTTCACCATCAGCCACCGTCACTGGCGGACCAATCAGCTCCGGTCGAATCACTCCCGCCCGCACCTGAGTGACGCCGCTCATCGATACTTCCCGGTTCATCAGCGCCATCAGTATACTTCGGGTTTTCGCCGCCATTGGCAGCGCACCGAACCCTTCTGTGAACACCATGGTAATTCCCACGTTTTCATCCCCGGTCGCCGCTGGATTCAAATGCGCACCACAAAAATTCATCAACGCTTTTCCATCAATCCCCGGTGCAATCACACCAAGCGCACCTGCATCGCGAAAATGACGAAGTCCCTGCGCATCTATCGATTCAAAGGCACACACAATTCGACCGGCCAGATTTTCGTCCCGAGTCGAACAGAGTGTGCCAGTCACTTCGCCGCCTACACCGACGACCCCCTGAATCAGTGCACCGGTGGTTGAAACCGTCACTCCGTTCTTCTGGTCTATCTTTTCAACACGTCCAGCGATATACGCGCGCACATTTACCGGATGCGATGTTTCGCGTATCATCAGATGTCCAGACACCCGGGATACACTTTCCACGGTGCCATTCAGAGGCGATACAAGTACGGTTTTAAATATTCCCATAAGCGCATCCCGTCGTCCAATCACCTGACCTTCAGTTACTTTGTCGCCAATACCAACTGCCAGACAATCGAGGATTCTCCCCTTGGCCACGCCCAATAACGCCGCGGCATCCACCGACACCATCTGCCCCGAAACGTCCGCTGTTGCCACCACATCCGTCGCGCATACTCCGCTATGCCGTTCCACGGTGATCCTTGCCCCGGGCGGTATCCTACGCGTTCGTGCAAGACTCATATTGCCGCAGACAGTCAGCACAGGCGATGCCGGATTACTCATGGGGCCCCTCCTTAAAAAGTGATTGCCACAGGTTGGCATCCCGGTTGACCAGAGGGCGGGATCTTCCATCAAACAATATTCCCAGGCGCGAGGGCTTAACTGAAATCGTCCCCGGTTTCCCCGGACCGAATCCCGAATCCACATGCCGCGCCGGTGTCAGGGTCAACATGCCGCCATCCGGCGCACGGCACATTTTGAGCTCGCCCCAGCGAAGCGTCCCCGACCAATGCTGACCGGATTCAGACGAAAACCGATAGGATACAACTGACTGTCCCGCTTTCCATCGTCCCTTCGGCACCACGGACGTTACCAGCGGAATAACACAATCGTTGAAAAACACTTCCAGCGCGGCATTTTCATCCATGCCACTCAACACCCCGAGGTGGGGCATCATGAATACCGAGTCCCTGGCAATCACTGTTACGCCCTCCGGCAAAAAGGCATCGACCAGCATGGCCACGGTCTGCATTTCACAGGGCGCATGGGAAAGCACACCGCCGGAACCAATCAGCAGATTCACATTGGCCATGCGCCACTTCGCCACCTGACCCGAAGAAAATCCACCATCAATGTTGCGTTCTGTCACCGCACCTTTCAATTCGTGGGCAAACGCCGTGTGCTGTTCCAATGATATTCTCAATGCTTCCCGGGCCAGAGCCTGCTCCACCATCAGCGCTTCTTCCGTATCGGGAATCGTGGTGGGGCGAACGGTCTTGTTCATTACCTGATTGAGCAATTCGCCCTCATCCATTTCAACCGGCAACCATCGACTGATATTTTCGAGACCACATTCCTTCAGCACAAACGCAGCGGAGTAACTCATCCCCAGGTTGGCGCTGACCGTCCGATTGAATTGGCCATTCATTACAGAGAATACGTCGGTGGTCGCGCCGCCAATATCCACGCACAATGCATTGATGCCCTGCTTTTCGCCAAGAAGCTGCAGCATTTTTCCAACCGCGGACGGTGTTGGCATCACATCGGTATCACACAGGGCGAGAAGTTTTGAAAAGCCGGGCGCCTGTTGCATCACATGCTCCAGAAAAAGCGAATGAATGCGATCCCGTGCAAATGTCAGTGTCTCTGCTTCAATGGTCGGACGCACATTGTCTGTATGAATCACTTTTGCGGTTTTCGATAGAATCCGACCTACCTCATCACGGACATCCCGATTTCCCGCATACACCACCGGCAACTGAAATCTGTCCCCGAATCGGGGTTGCGGTTCCGCAAGGGCCAGCAGTTCCGCCAATTCCACCACGCCTGTCGTTTGCCCGCCATCGGTGCCTCCGGCCAGCAGCACCATATCCGGCCGTAGCCTGCGCAGCCGTTCCACCTGAGCGAGGGTATCCTTTTCATCATCACTGGCGATGCATTCGGTCACAATTGCACCAGCCCCCAGGGCCGCTTTCAGCGCCGACGATGCACTGATGTTTTTCACCAGTCCCAGAACCGCCATCTGCAATCCACCACCGGCAGACGATGTGGAAATATACCAGTCGCATCCAACCCTGCCCCGGGCCGGTCGGATAATGTCATTTTTTTCGTCGATCAGCTGTCTGCCACTGATTGCCGACAAGTCCGTCAATGCGCGCTTTACTCCTACAGTCACGTCTTCCACCGGTGCTTCCACTGTCGTGGGAGATTCTCCGCGACAGACTTGCCGATACACGCCATTTGTTTTCTCAATCAGAATGGCTTTGGTGGTAGTGGACCCGCAATCGGTGATAACGATGACCCGACCTTCATTGGCACCTTCAAAGTCAGTCATTTCCGTTCCAGGGAAAGTTGCTCGATGCGCTGAACCATTCTCTCAATGGCACCCCGGTGTTCCAGCGCACGGGCAACTTCGTTGAGCTCGTGGTCCGTTTTAAACAGCCCCGCTACCGGAGTGACCGCAAATATCAACTGGCTGCCAATGAAATTGAGGGGGCGCGCCATCTCCAGAAACAGAATTGCCGGTGTCTCCATCCGACGTTCCACCACCTGTGCCGCAAATTTTTCCAGCACACCCGGCAGTGTCTCCGGCTCCGGCGGCAAAGCCGGTTCCAGCGCAAATGCATGCCGCCATTTTTCCCGAAAAGACATCCATAAATGGTTGCCCTATCTGGAAGGGCAAATCAACAAAACGACTGTTCAAAAAAACATCTATAACATCTGCACTTCGAACGGAGATTTATTCGAGGCCGTATTTTCTCATACGGCGCCAGAGTGTAGTACGACTGATTCCAAGGCGTTTTGCCGCCAGATTCCGATTCCAGGAAGCAGCTGCCAGCGCCTGCTTCAAGGTCGCCGCTTCATCTCCGGCCAGGTAAGGCGGCGAAACACTTCTCCGAAGGGAATCGTTATTGGCGGCCAATCTACCCGGTTCCGCCTCTTCCCCAGGGACAACCGAAGCGGATTCGAAATGACGGGGCATGTATATTTCCGGGGGCAAACACGGTGGTTCCACCACGTCCTGGTTGCAGAGCACCAGAACGCGCTCCAGAATGTTTCGCAGTTCACGTACATTTCCAGGATAATGATATTCATATAAAAGTCGCATGGTACGGGGACTGAACCCTGGCGGCCGTCTACCCATTCTGGCCGAAATCAGTTTCACGAAATGGTCGATGAGCATGGGGATGTCCTGTCGGCGCTCTGCCAGGGAAGGCATATGCAACGGTACCACCCGAATCCGGTAATACAGATCTTCCCGGAAAGTACCATCGCGGACCATCTGCGCCAAATCCAGATTTGTGGCGCAAATCAATCGCACATCAACGGTGATGGTTCGCGTGCTGCCCAGAGGTTGAAACTCCCCTTCTTCGAGCACGCGGAGCAGCTTTACCTGAAACGCCGGTGATATGTCTCCAATTTCGTCCAGAAACAGCGTCCCCCCATCGGCCTGCGCAAACCGGCCCGGTTTGTCCGCCACCGCCCCGGTAAATGCGCCTTTCATATATCCGAAAAGTTCTGATTCCAGAAGCGTATCCGGCAATGCCGCACAATTGACTCTGACAAGCGCCTTGTCACGGCGGCGTGACAGTTCGTGGATGGCACCGGCAACCAGTTCCTTCCCGGTGCCGCTCTGCCCCTGGATGAGCACGGCCGCATCAGACTGCGCCACCTGTGGCACCACCGACAGGACAGACTGAATGGCAGGGCTGGCACCAATGATGCGGGAAAACTCGTGCCGCTGCCCCAGCTCGCCCCGCAGCAGTTCAATTTCACTGATATCCCGAAAGATTTCCACGCCGCCTATCATCCGTCCGTCCGTATCGCGAAGAACGGCAGTGGACACTTCAATGGGAATGGGGTCCATATTGGCATCCAGTACATCCACCCGCACATCCGACCGGGGATTTCCCGTTTGAAGGGTATGTTTCAGGGCACAGCGGTTCTGACAGATATTGGCCCGAAACACTTCGTGACATTTTCGTCCCACGGCCATTTCCGCCGGAATTCCGGTAATTTTCTCCGCAGCGCTGTTGAATGCGGTAATTCGAAAATTTTCATCGACAGTGAAAACCCCTTCGCTGATGCTCTGAAACACCAGTTCAAAAAGTTCTTCAGGAATATGCATGGCGGTTATTATCCTTCCCTGTGCACAATACATGCGACGATTCGGTTATCTCGCGTGCATATACATCGCCAAATCAGGAAGCCGCTGCCATCACACCGTACCCCCAGCGTCACAGTGATTCATTTCAGTTACGGATATAACTCATCTGCCCACCGGTGTAACAAACTGTTTCAAAAAAAATCAACAAATTGTTTCAAAGAAGATTCTTCGGGATGAGCTGAGACGGATTCGCGGTAGTTATCAGCCATAACTGGTGAGCCGCACGGGTCATTCCCACGTGCAACAGATGCCGGGCTTCGTCGGTGACCGGGTAGGAATCCTCATTACACTCCACCATCACCACATAATCGAATTCCAGCCCTTTTACCTGCCGGATTTCAGTGACTTCGATACCGGGGGTAAAAGAGAAATCCTGTTCCACAACCAGACGCAATCTGGGAATTTCCGCCTTCTTCAATCCCTGATAGTACAGTTTTGCCTGGTTCACGTGCCGGGCAATAATCGCCACATTGGCCAGAGGCTCCCTGAGAAACAGTTCCCGAAGCGAGGTACCCAGAAAATCTACCGCCTGCCCCGGATCTGAAAATTGGTGAACCTCCACCGGGGCGCCATGACGGGTGGCCACCGATTCATCTCCCGCAAGGGGTCCGAGCACGGCTCTCGCCACTTCCATCACCTCAATGGTGGACCGATATGCAATCTTAAGCGGCTCCAGTCTGGCATTCTGAACATCGAGGTCGTCAATGAAACCTTCCCAATTATCAAATCCGCCTTCCCGAACAATTTTCTGCGCTGTATCTCCGGCAAGGGTTATCGGACGGTTCTGCCCTACAGCGCCAATCAACACCCGCACTTCAAGCGCACTGAAGTCCTGCACTTCATCAACCATCATGTGGTCATATTCGATACGTTTTCCCCCTTCCCGCAGCCAACCCTTTTTCAGCTGATAAAGTCGGAGCAAAATGGCGTCGTCTTCCCTGTCAATAGTTGCGCGGTCATCTTCCTCAATCGTCTCTTCGCCATCATCGTCCATCTGATCAAATATTTTTTTATATGCATCTGTGCACCATTGATGAACACGATCCAGCTCCGACTCCGTAAATTCCGCCGGGGCGTGGGTTTCGAACATATGCTTCAACTGGCGTTTATCCGTAAACAGATCAGCCCAGTCATTCACCACATCATCTGTCACCTCCCCCATCCGCTGCAGCGCTGAATCGAGGGCAATCGCGGTTTTCATATCAAGACCATCACCGGTATCTCTCCCAATCCGCGCTTCGCCATCGAGCCACTTGAGCATCCGTCTCCTCCGAATCTCAATGGGCAGACGTTGAATGGTTTTCCATGCTTTTTCCACCCTGGCAGCATCATTGTAACCGCTGACCGTTTTCAGCATCTTCTCAGTCAGAGTCTCGTCCTGCATGTCCACCCAGTCATCCAGAATGCGAAGCAACGCCGGGTGCTTTTTCACACGGGACACAATGGATGGCGTCCATTCGCTGTATAAAGACGGCAGACCGGGGATGTGCCGTTTTCTCAGACGCGAGCACCAGTTTTCAAACGTCCAGACCTTGACCCCGCGAACCCCAAGAGACGGCAACACATCCGCAATGTACGATGCCAGCGCGCTGTTCAATACGATGATGACAGTATTCGATGGCTTCACTTTAGCTGTTCTGCTGTATGCCAGATACGCAATGCGATGAAGTCCCACTGTGGTTTTTCCGGAACCCGCACTTCCCTGAACCGCAAGCAGCTCATCCTCATCACTTGAAATCAGTGCAAACTGATCCTTGTCGAGCAGGGCCGAAATCTCAGGCAAATGCTTGTCCTGTCTGAAGTCGCCATAGGCATCCACTCCCAATTTCCCCGTCCGCGTTCCCCGAATGGCACTGCCCTGTCCCCCTGAAAGTTTTGCACCGGCCTCTCGCAGCCGAATCCACTCTTCCCCCTTTTTCACCAACGTCCCCAGGGGACAATCCACGCGCCTCAACTGGCCCCGGGTGATGGTAATCGATCGGCGAGTGGAAATAGTGCCGCTGCGCACCTTGCCGCCAAAACTCTCTTCATAATCATCGCCCTCGTCGTAGCAGTAATACATACGGCTCACGGGCGCGTTTCGCCAATCCACGATACGGATGCCATCCCCCGGTGAAATGTAGGTACGCTTGCCAAGGAGAACATCCCGAATTTCGCCATCCTCTTCTAATTGCATGTGGCCGAAATACGGACTTGCCGGATCCACCGGTACATCTTCTCCCTGACCCCGCTGTGCCGCAATGGCCTGCAGACGCGTCATCTGCTCGACAAGAGACGGTACATCTTCAGGCAATGCTTCGGCCAGGGCATCCCGAAGTTCGATTAATTCCGCATCATAATCGGCGTAAACACTGGATTTTCTGGAGGAGGTTGTCAGATGAACTACTACTTTTGAGAGGAGCGCCTGCTCCTCTGCTATCACTTCATTAATTTTCGAATCGTCACTCACGCAGGTTGCCTATGTTCCAGTTTGCGAATGTTCATACATTGTGATTTTCTGATTTTCAGAAAAACGGCATCCTACCATTTTCCCCTGAGATGTCTTTACAAAAAAAGATGCTCAGAAGCCCAGTTTCTCATGGGTTCCTTATTAGACAATCCGCATGGAGTCAATATGCTCCGAATCCGCATCCGACGCGACAATCAGACTGAAACCAACCAGCGTGGAATGTTTTTCGACGCAGTCGTCGCGTTTCCGAAAAACAGCATTTTGCATAAATAATGTCACTATTCCTGCGCTGTTCACTTGCTGTCGGGATACTGGAACTCTGAAAATTCTGTGATTTTTTATGGAGTATTCGCCCCGAATGGAACCGGGACCTGAAAACAAATTGAAAGGAACCAATATAATGAAGTTAAAAAATATAAAAATGGTACTGTATGCATTTTTGCTGATTTTCGCATGTACCGCATTTCCGACATGCGGAGTGGACACCACCGGAGACGATTCCTCGTCCGACGACTCTGATTCGGACAGCGACGCCGATTCGGATACCGATACCGATACCGACACAGATTCGGATACCGATACTGATACCGATTCGGATACCGATACCGACACAGATTCGGACACTGACACCGACACGGATTCCGACACAGACACAGACACGGACTCCGATGCAGATGATATCTGCGCATACGAATGTCTGGCCCACTGCGTTTCGTGGGACGGCACCGCAAGAAATGGCGTCTGCGAAGGAGAGCTGCGCTGTTGCGAAGGCGCGACCATTCCGGAGTCTGATACCGATACAGATACCGACACAGACACAGACACCGACACCGACACCGATACAGACACCGACACCGATACAGATTCGGACGGTGACGTGGACGGCCCGGATATTGATGGAAGCTGCACAGATTCACAGAAAGTCAGCAGCATAAACGCCAGCGGAAGCGGTCCATATGATGTGGTGGTAGAGACAAATCCGGATTCCGGCATCAACGAGGGCACCATTTACCGTCCCGCCGACCTGGACGCCCAGGAACGGTTCCCCATATTTGTATGGGGTGAGGGTGCTTGTTCCCGAAACGGCGGGTCCAACTCCGCAGCAATGGGTGAAATTGCCTCCTACGGATTTTTCGTTGTAGCGGATGGCACCCCTGGCGACGCCAGCAATCGCAGCATGGATACCGGAGACATGACTGCAATGGGCGCACCGCTAATCAGATATATTGATTGGGCGATTGAGCAGAATCACAAACCCTGCAGTCCCTACTATCACAAGCTTGACCCCACAAAAATCTCAGCCAACGGTTTCTCCTGCGGTGGATTAATGGCCGAAGGCACCGCAGGTGATCCCCGGATGACAAACTGGGGGCTGACCAGCAGCGGCATGTTCGCGGCCGACAATGCCTTTTATCAGACCGTTCACACGCCAGTGCTGTTTGTGCAGGGCGGCCCCAGTGATATGGCCTACGAAAATGGACTTCGCGACTACGATGCCATCAGCAAGCTTGAAAATCCGATTATGTATTTCAGCAAGGACATCGGACACGGTGGCGACCTGGGCCAGGGCGGGAGCGGCGATTTCACGAAAATTATTCTGGCATGGCTCAAATGGACCCTCAAAGGGGATGAAAGCGACGCCGGAAAAGGAATGCTGGTAGGCGACAGTTGCCCCTATTGTTCTGATCCCGCATGGGATACGAAGTCGGCCAATTGGGATTAGGCCGGGTCAATATACCGTTGATGAATCGGCAAGGCCATTCCTGAACCATGCCTTCCCCGGTCCGGCACAGACCACCACATTGCACCTCCCCCCATCCAAACGAAGCGGCGTTTACACACTATTTCCCGAGACCATGAGCCACGCGCAGTCTACCGCGTCTCGCAAACATATTTTTTGGAATGATAATTCTCATTATGACGCGTGAACTGAAACCCGACTCAGTTGTGAACGCGCAGTTCCCGCTCTGCCTGGAGCCAGTTCTGCATATCCATGCCATGGGGATAGCCATTCTGAGCCCAGATGTCGTACGCCTTATTTGCTATCATCTCATGGGTGACAATGTTGTCGCTCTGCTGACGCAATCGGGACTGCGCCTTTGCTCTGGATGTGCCATTCCCCGAAGACGGTTTCTTTGCCGCAGCTTTTTTAGGGGCCTCCGTTTTGGGGGCCGCCGTTTTCGAAGTACTCTGCTTTTTGGGTGCGGCAGACTTCGCGGTTGCTTTCGGGGCGCTGGCCTTCCTGGTGGTTTTGTTTGCAGGTGCTGATTTCTTTTTAGTCGTAGTCGACATGACACTCCTCCGTCTTGCTATACAATTTATGATTTGAACGAAGTTTGTTTAGCTCCAATCTAACACTGGTCAAGAAGTCATGCACATTTTTAACCAATCTTTTCAACATTCCAGTAAAATTAAAGCATTTGGATAATAAAACTGAATTGGGCAGGCGAAGAAAAGGAACGTGAAACTCGCGATTAATTTCCGGATACCGGTACTGCAGATGCATCCGTATTTGCAGTTCAGTCCTCCATCAAAAACTCAAACAACCATATGCCAGTTGCAAGGAAAAGCACGTCCGCCACTACCACCAGTCGCAAATACTCCAGTATCGCCGAAAACGCTGCACCGGAAACGGCCAGCTGGGTAGCTTTGGAACACAGAATCAGCACGGGCGATATCAGTGGCAGAAGGACCACTCCCAATACCAGATCCCGAACGGACGTTCTCACAATCATGGCACCAAACAGCGCGCCAGCAGCGCAGAATCCGAGAATACCAAGCAGCAGAATGGGCGCGATGCGGTGTAGATTGGAAAAAACGGACACATGAAAAAAGAGCTGCACCAGTGGCAGAAGCAATACGGAAACCAACAACAGGAACACCATGAGCCCCAGTAGTTTTCCCAGATAGAAACCGGTCTTCGAAGCGGGCGACAGGAGCAGCCCGGACCATACGCCCATTTCTCTTTCCTTGAGGTAACTTCGGCCCACCGCCAGAACGCCCGAAAAGCAAATGGCCAGCCACAACGCCCCGGCACCGGCATTGGACACCGTGTTTTTATTCAAATCAAACGCAAACGCGCACAGCACCACCACCAGCAGTGCAAACACAAACGTAGTGGGTACAATCTGCCCGGTTTTTCGCTCGATACGCAAATCCTTCAAAAAAATACACCAGGCCGTTTTCATCCAGTTCACAGCGCTCTCTCCTCCAGCATCCGGGCAATTTCTGTTGCGTCACATGCGCCGCATTCCACTTTCACCTGCCCCTGAACCAGCAGTACAACCCGAGTACACAAGTGCGCCACCAGTGCCGGATCATGAGACACCATAAGGGAAATCCCCTGCTTCTCGCGATGTTCGGCAACCAGTGTTTCAATCAACCGGGTGGACTTTCCATCCAGGCCTGAAGAGGGTTCGTCCAACAATAGAACATCCGGAGAAGCAATCAGCGCCCTGGCCAGCGAAAGTCGCTGCAACTGCCCCCGCGACAACACTCCAGCGGGCCGATCTGCAAAAAATTCCGTCAGAAACAGTTGTTTTTCCAGACGGGTAACCGTGCTTCGATTGACTCCGTACAAATCAGCAAAAAGGGTAAGATTCTCTTCGCAGGTCAACTCGGGATATACCAATGCCTTGTGGGACAACACCCCGATTCTGCCGCGCAACAGGGGACCAGCGGCGGCGCCATTCACTTCCATGCACCCATAAGTCGGTTTCATCACCGTGGACAGAATGGAAAGCAACGTGGACTTTCCCGCACCGTTCTGGCCGATAATCCCCACAGTTTCCCCTGTTCGGAAATCGAGTGACACTTTCTTCAGCGCTGCCTGCGCGCCGAACAGTTTGGTCACCTCTTTAATGGATATGTGGTCTATTCGTTCAATTGCCGTCATCCGCATGCTCAATTGTATTGCCATCCCCAATGGTCGTCTTTTTCACCACGGCATACATGAGAAGACCGAAAGCGGTCAAAAGCCCGAGGACACCGAAAAAGGCTATGGCGCCCGGGACCCCCAGCCACAGATAGCCGGGTAGCAATACCGCCGCGACAGCTATCGCACCAACGCCCAGTGGAAACAGCCGCTGCCGCATAGCGGGCTTCATTTGCAGAACATCTCTGAGTCCTGCCCGGGACATTGCCAGTAGCGCACCAAACACGAGAAGCACACCGCCAAGCCAAATCCAGATCACCAGTGGATTTGACAATACTTTAATCACCGCCCGCCCGGTCTGGGCCTCCGTTTCCCCAAGAATAAAAAACAAATCGCGTTTAACGCCCATCAGAATATTGACCTCGCTGGTGGGCTGCTTCGGATGAGAATGATACAGATAACGGGCCGGAGAAACCAGAGTAACGGCGCCAGTGGATTCCACCACTTCCAGGTCGGCAAACAGCGCTTCCCGCTCATAATTGACGTCGGAGCGCAATCCGAGAAACGTGATTTTCACATCGTCGAGATACATGAATTCGCCCATACCCACATTGGCCTTTTTCTCTGTCACAAATCCCGCACCGGTAAACCCGATGTACATCAACACCATCGCCAGGTGCACGGTTTGCCCGCCAAGCCGTGTCCGACTTCCCGCCAGATAACTCTTTCGCATCTGAATGAACAACGACAACATCACAAATACAATCAGACCAACAGAGATTGCCGGTGCCACAGACATCGCGCCACCGAGATTCGGATGTATCCCCACCAGCAGGCCCGCGCCCGCCGAAAGTATCGAAATCACAATGGCCTGAGACAGCACGGTGCGCCTAATTTCGGGCCGACGCAAGGCTTTGGACCCGGGCAGCAACGTACATGCACCCACGGTGGCAAACAGCGTCAGACCAATGGGGACCATCCACTTGTTAAAGAAGGCCGGTGGTACCATGGCCTGTTCCCCTTCGAGAAGCCCGTGAAACAGCGGCCACAGGGTTGTCAGCCCCACAAAGAGCAGCGCCGCAGTGAAAAGCCAGTTGGACAGCTCAAACATCCATTGTCTGGACCAGAGCTCCACTTTCATATCGGGATGAAGAGACTTGTACCGCCCAATCATCAGAATGATAAACGCCACCAGCACCAGTCCGATGATCCCCAGCAGATACGGTCCCTCCGTGGCATCAGAAAATGCATGCACCGATTGAATGATGCCGCTGCGGGTAAGAAAGGTGCCAAAAATGGTGAGCAGCCAGGTTACAACAATCAGCGAAAGCGTCCAGCGCTTCATGATTCCCCATCGGCGTTGGGCCATCATGGCGTGCACCAGTGCAGTGCCGGTAAACCAGGGCATCAGGGACGCGTTTTCCACCGGGTCCCATCCCCAGTATCCGCCCCACCCGAGTTCCTCATATGCCCAGACCATTCCCAGAATATTGCCCACACTGAGAAAGGCAAATGCCACCAGGACAAACGGGCGAAGCGGCACCAGCCACTCGCTGTCGCTCCGACCCCGGACCATGGCCGCCAGTCCAATCGCAAATGGGATGGAGAAGCCGGCAAATCCCAGAAACAGCGTGGGCGGGTGAAACACCATATACGGGTTCCGCAGCAATGGATTCAGACCGGAACTGGTGAGCGGATCCTCACCGTTCAACTTGAACGGGTTCGATTGAGTCAGCACCAGCAGCCAGAAGAACACCGCAATCCCCCCCAGAATTCCAAGGGCAACCCGGATAAGGCGCTCATCCTTTTCCCTGAACCAGTATGCCACTGCGGCCATGCACCATGACTGAAGCATTGCCCAGAACATGAGCGACCCCTGCTGGCCTCCCCACAGAGCGGTGACGAGATATCCCAATGTCATGGAGCGAGCCGCATACATCCGCACATATGCAACGCGATAATCGTGGGTCACCAGTAAAAACACCAGCACAGCACCAGCCACGGTCCCCATGGTGGCTGCAGCCAGAATGATTCGTCGTAATGCATCATCAGATTTCGCATCTTTTCTGAACAGACCCAACCAAACCGCAATCAGTGTTAAAAGAGCAGTTGCGACAATCGAAACTTCACCAAAATGAGCCATCTTACAGTAACCCTGTCTCCTGGGGGAGCACCCGGTCCGGGGGCGTCTCCCGAGTAATCTATCTGGAACTCTTAACGTAAAAATCGTTCATTGTGAACTTCTTTACCCACTCCATGGTAATCATTGGAAAAGTGCAAACAAAGCCAAATCTGCCCTTTTTCATTTGCAGTCCCGATGACAGTGGTCGAAATGATGATGCGAATTGCCCAATCGCCCCGTTCTGAGCGCCAGGTTCATCGGTTTTTCTCCTTGGTAATTTATTGGCTTAAGGCTATATCCCTTTTCGTCGCTGCAGCATCAGCAGATTGCAGCAACCGGTATCGGGTAAACGGCGTAAACGGGGTTATTGTGCAAAAAGAATTCAGACTATCCCAACCCAGGGTCATTACATCACTCTCAATAATTTTTTTCTGTTTCGGCGTAGCGTTCGCGTTCCTATTGAATGAACGCGAATGGTTCGAACTCCGGTTTCAGAACCGAGTAGTGGCAAACCTCGCCCCCCAGCCAACCGATCGACAGGCGATTGCATCTCAGACGGTAATGTTCATTTACGATGACCTGAGCAATGACACCGCCCTGCGCAATCTCAAGAGAGTGCACGCCAAAGCCGAACATGATGGTTTTGTGGCAAAGGTGCTGCTCGACAGCTTCACCTTCACCATCGCCGGTGTCTACACCCTTGGCACCGGGGATCAGCCATCGCTGGTACAGGTAAAATCCGATTTTCTTGCCGAAGAAGCCGTGGCCAACAATATTTTCGAGAATGTTCAGATGACTGGTCGGCGCACCTATCATATCGGCGAAGCGCTATGGCTGGACAATTTCAAGCGAGGGATTAACGATTCCTTCACCCGACGGGATCTCGGGCTTTTCGTGGAGTACGGCTCAGATACCATGATGGAAAAGCTTCGAGCCGCCATCAGCGATAAACGCAATGGTCTCATTACCATTCATATCGCAGAAACCGGCCATATGTCTCACAAATACGGTGTGTACGGCAAACCTCTCAGGGAACTGCACCAGCATCTGGAAACCGAACTTCTCCACCTGACCGATGAATTTAAAAATGAAAAAATTGCGTGGCTCGTACTCAGTGATCATGGCACCACCGAACGCGGACAGCATGGGGGAATCAGCAAGGACGAACAGACCTCGTTTCTGTGGGCCTTTGGCGAAGGCATCAAAAACACATCGCTGGCGTCCATTCCCCAGGTGGATATTGTCAACATTGTATCGGTGCTCACAGGCGCACCCCTCGCCACCCAGAACTGCGGATCGCTCCCGGATATTTTCACCGCCGCATATCAGGACCAGATCAGTCTGGCCCAACGCGAGCTTTTTGACCAGAAGCAAAAGCTATACACCGCATTGAACGCTCAGTTCGGCGACAGTGAAACCGTGGACACATCATCCATTGATGCGCTCCTTGCCGGGGTGAATCGCATTAAATTCGATGCCAGCGCATCGTTGTTGCTGCTGCCCAGGATTCTTCTGGCCATAGTCCTGATATTGCTCTGGGCATCCAGCTTCAACCGCCCCGTATCCCTGTGGCACACCGGCATCGCCATCGTTTGTCTGGCTGCAATTTTCACGGTGCCCAAAGCGTATTCATGGTGGCTGTTTGCGGGAAGCCTGCTTCTGGGGATGCCCCTGTATCCCGCGCTGAACCGACAGATTCTCCGACCTGCCGGCATTGTGTCCATCGCTGCCATCGCAGTTTCATTTGTTTTTTACTGGTTTCCGTCGCAGGTGTATCTCAAGCAGTCTGCGGGCGTACGGGCGCTGTATCTGTATGCCACACTGGGAATCTCGGCGATGCTGTATCTGGTATTTGCCCTTAAAACTGCTTCCCGAACAAAAACGGAAGCTCCCGGCGTTGGGGCGTTGCTGCTGTGGGGCCTCAGTACCGCATTCGTCATTGCCACCCCGTGCCGATACTATCAATACGTTATCCCACTGGGATATATTGTACTGCTGGCGGCCGCGTATTATCACCAGTCCACAGACGCGGGCGCGGTGGCAAACCGGCTGGTGAAAGCCTTGCCCCTGCTGGGAATCATTGCCTTTGCCGGCGTGTGCCAGATTCCCGAACTCGGCCTCAACTTTTTCAGGCAGCTACCCATTTATCTTCGCACCAATTCCCTCAGCCACAGTATTCTCTTTTTTGTGACGCTGGCCGGATTCGGATACTGGATCAACCGCCATTACAAAGGTGTCGCCGGACGTCCCATTCGTTACAGCGCACTGGCGGCGGTGTATTCGCTTCATCTGTTTTATCGATTGAGTGCCATGGACTCCAATCTCATGCTGGCAGTGCTGTTCGCGGCAACGGTTGCGTTCCTGATTGTGGCCCTCAAAAAAGAGAAACCCGGTCACGGGGACTACTGGCTACTACTGCTGCTGCTTGCGGTAATGACCCAGCAGCAAACAGGGGGAGAGTTCACCGTACTTTTCGTCTCGGCACTGGTATTCAGATGGCTGTACGCACACAATGCCTATATCGAAGGGAGCCTCCGACGGCATGTGTATGTGGCGTTTCTGATTATTGTGTTCTTTGTTCACACACTCACCATGCAGGGACAGTTGTTCACTCCCGGAAACTTCATGGTGCTCAAGGCATTTATCGGCTACCGGATGCCAATGGTTCTTCCCGTGAGTGTTGCGCTACTCGTGTTTTATTATCTGCAGCCCCTGCTGCTGGCCTGGCTGACAGTGCGACTCACCGTGCGGCCATCGACCCCCGATAGCCGCCCGAATCTGTATCTGCCCGCCACCCTGGCGGCGGCGCTGCTACTGCTGCAGGTGGTATTTTCCAACCTGCTCTTTTCCTATTCCCTTTGCCCGGGCGATACCTACATCAAAACCTCCACCGGCAGTCTCATCATTATGTCCTACGCCCTCGGTCTCATCATCGTCACCGGCATTTCACGGGTGGTTCACATGCTGAAAGCCGAAAAGGGATAATCCTCCTTCCGGAGATGTACGGAAGTATCTCTAAAGTAATCCATAAATGACCCCCAGAGATGAACCATTGCTTCTGAGAGGCGGGCAACTGTCATACCTGCGGAATTCGCAGCGACAATGGAAAGGAAGCCTGCTTCGGGGATAAAGCGCGAAACCTGTGGCAATAAATGGAATGGAAAAAACTACGCCTTCTTTTTCAACCCGTGGGCGAACACCGCAACGAAGGCGGGCATCAGCAACATGGCTGTAAACAGACAGGTAACTTCGCCAATGTTGGCCAGGTTTGCCATGGAGTTGATGGCCCCGTTGATGGAAAACCACATGGACCCATACCCGATGATGGTGGTGGTGCTGGTAATGAGAACGGCCCCTCCGGTTTTTCGCAGGATGCTGCCCATAGACCCCGGCCCTTCCTGCAGGAAACGGGCGTAGATATTCACCGTATAATCCACCCCGATACCGAATTGAATGGGAATGGCGATAAAATTAAGGAAGTTCAGTTTCTGTTCAAACGCCACTGCAACGCCCATCATGAGAATCACACCTGTCATCATGGCGCCCCCCACAATGAGCGAATGCTTGAGCCGCCGAAAAGAAATACCGATAATAATGAGCACCGCAATGAACGCCCCCAGGGTGGCCCAGGGGGCTTCGTTGGCCACAAAATCGAGCATGTCGTTAAAGATGACCACCTTGCCGCTGGAACGGATAACTGTTCCATCTTCCAGACGAATCCGCTTGATGACCCGTGAAAACCGTTCCATGGTTTCCTTGCGCCATATACTGCCGTTCATATCCACCAGCAGCAACGTGCCCCGGGTGCCGTCCAGCTCCACATAAGGCCGCACCAGCTCTTCGGGAACCGTTTCCACCGTCACCGGCGACAACTCTTTTTCCGGAACAAACTCCATGATTTCGTCCCGCTTTTTATCGTCACCGAGCAAATCGATGTTCTTCAGCACCAGAGCGCGGATTTTATTGAGAATATCGATTTTTTCTTTCTGCTCTGCCACCGTTCCCGGAAGATAGTCGTAAATGGTTTTAATGAATTTAATGGCCTGCCAGCGCTCGTCAGGATTATCCTTGTAATACTTGCGTAGCGCTTTTTTAATGAGAGGCACCTGTTCCAGATTGTCGGCCAGTACGATGTGTGGACTGGACCGCTCTCCCAGAATGGCTTCGGCTTCGCCACTCCGCTTACCGGATCCGGACTTCTGAGAAGACTGATTGCGAAGATTTCGAAAATCGTACTCAAAGGGGTCCCGGAGAAACATCACCAGGGATACGGTAGATACCAGAATGGCCACGGCACCGAACACCAGAAGCTTTCTGGAATGGTTCTCCACCAGCCATGCGGCCACATGCGCCAGACTCTTTTTGTTTTTAAACGAGTTTATCGTCTTTTGCGAAAGTGGCCAGTATCGTTCCATCAGAACCAGCAATGCGGGGTTGAGGGTCAGCGCAAACACCAGACAAATCAACATGCCAATACCGCCAATGAACCCGAACTGGTTGAATCCCTTGAACTGGGTGGCCATCAGGGATGCATAGGAGGCGCCAGCGGCAAATGCGGCCGTGGCCACCGACACCACCGTGCTCTTCAGGGTGGTGGCGATGGTATCTTCCATGGGTTTGCCATTGGCACGCTCCTCAATGAACCGCGCCAGGAAGTATATGCCAAAATTGATGCCATTCCCGGAAACCACCGCCGCAAGAAATGCCGTTGCCGCCGTGAGGTATCCGATGGCCAGGTAGACAATACCGAAGGTGGTGGTCACCCCACACACCAGGCCAATACTGAGAACCAATGTCAACTTGAACGACCGGTAATAGATGGATACGGCCAGTAACACCAGCAGCACGCAGAGATTGGACACAAACAGAATGTCATTGCGCAGGGCGTTGTATTCTTCGGGGAGGGTTTTGAGCTCTCCGGTGAGATACACCTCCATGTTTTTGGAATACTTTTTGGGATTGAGCTGGGCGATCTCCTTTTCCACTTTGTCCACAAAGCGAAGCGCAAAATCCACGCCGGTATTTTCGCCGGGGGTTTTCACCACTACAATGAGCATATCCCCGGCCTCGTTGGTAAGATATCCATCAATGTATTTATCGAAACGGCTCAGCTTTTCGTTGTACTTCTCCCGGTACTCATCCACATTCAGCGCTTCTTTTTTTTCGTCGTCGTCGTTATCTCCGAGATCGATGTAGAACGGATTGGCTTTGGCTTTTTTGTCGCCGATGTAATCCTTGAGTTCTTTGTAAATATCCGAAAGCTCCTGTTTATCGGCATACAGGTATTTATTTCGCTCGAAAAACCCTTTGGGCGCATCTACTTTGTAGTCCACAAAAAGCACTTCATCTTTAGGGTACGCAGCCATTCGCTTCGCCAGATCATCGGCGAACTTCTCCATGGCCGGCAAGTCGTTTCGGCTCTTGCCTTCCACCTGAATCATCAGGGTGCCCATTCCCCCCATGCGTGCGGAAATCTCCTTTAAATCGATGACCGAAGACGAATTGTCCGGAAGCAAATTGGTGAAACTACTCTTTATTTTAATGTGAGTGGCGAGAAATGCCCCGGCAAGGGCAAAAGCAAGGGCAAAAACAGTGATGCGAACAGGGTAGCGGCAGACGATGCTCGCCCAGCGTTGAAGAAAGCGGTCAAATTTCATTTAATTATTCCAATATCGTATAGCAGGTTGTACTTGTCGTAAATTTCATAGAAACCGCGGTCATCATAGTCAGTTTACATGCCGGTTCAAACCAAAAAGCGAAAAGCCCCGGAAAAGACATCGCCCTCCCGGGAAAAGACGTCACAACGGTGGTGCAGCTCAGGAAAAAATCGAACAAATGTTCCGTTGCCGGAGCGGAGAAATCCATTGATGTCCCCTGATTCGACGGGACAGCGGGTTCAGAATCGATGAGCGAAAAATTGCATGAACCTGGACGAGAAGAATCAGATGTCGATTCTCAACCGCATACCTTCGGGAAAGTCCAACCCCGAAAGATGGCTGGCGCGAATTTGGGTTTCAGTTAAATCGAGAAATGTCAGATTCTTGAATTTCTGCAGGTATGTGAGACTGGCAGGGGTTATGGATGTGTGTCGTAAATCCAGATACCGCACATATCTGAGATTGCTTAACAGCGCAATACACCCATCGTCTATCAGGGAACAGTTGGCCAGACAGAGCCCCATGGTCTCGCTGGCCACAGCCCCTTCACTGAATATTGATTCTATATTTTCTATGGAAAAGAATCTGTTGCCCAGATAAAAGAATCCATGGCCACTTTCCTCGGCCAGCCGGATGCTTTCGGTGAATTCCCTTCCGTGCTCAAATTGCTGGCTGGTGATTTCCACCAATTCTTCCGGCGCCGATGTCGCACACCATGTTACCCAGGCGGCATCCTCCTCGGTGCGAATGAGCTGGAACTCCGAGTCCGGCAGGCTGGTTTCCGAAATGGCACAGGCCATGTCCCTGGCGCCGGCGCTGCGCATGCTGATTTGCGCCACTCCCTGGCACTTCAACAGCTGGGCAGACGCCGTCAACCCGGTTTTACTGGACCAGACTGTTGAATCCTCCTCAAACGCCGCCTGCAACAGATAATCGACACCATACTTATACAGGATGTCGATATTGCCACACTTCCACAGCACTGCGTCGCGACTGGACCGGTCTATACACACCACGCCAATGGCCATGGACAGCCCCGTTTTATGCAGATTGTACAGTTCACCGTGAAATGCGCCCTTGAATCTGGTTTCCGAAATCGAGGCCAATTTCTGTATTTCATCTTTGGCCAGCTTGATGACATCCATCGCCAGAATGCCATCGGGGGCGAGATATGAATCCAGATGTTTATCCATTGTGTCCGCAGCACCCTGGACATCCACATACTGCAGTACCGACATCCCGATATTTTCCGCCCGATTCGCGGCCACATAGGAGAGTGGCATCTGAGAATCCCCCGCGCACATCACCACCACCACCCAATCCGCGGTAAAACAGATTGTCCAGCAGTTGGATGAAACCGTTTCTGTTCCGTTGGTACCCGACTTCCTGCAGGGAATAATCCCGGCCTGAACGGTTTCAAATGCACCGATGCCACCGCTCCACTGCTTGCCTTCTCCCATCAGATCCTGATGATTCGGCTTAATTGTTGAAGAATACATATTCCTGCTCCGTGTTACAGTTCAAAGCTGCAAGTGTCTGAGAAAGTCGATTCTGAAAGAAAAATTCGTCAACCCACAAAAAAATCATCAGGCCGCCAATCCATGCAGATAGAAAACGTCGCTTTTTGCCTGTCCGACGCCTGAGAGAGGTCATACATAACATAATTAAACAGTTTCACTAAAATAAAATCGTTCCCTGTCCCCACAAATCGATGCACGCACCAATTTTATCAGCCAAATCAGGCGAATACCGTCTGGGTCAGCGAATTCTGCTTCCAATCGATGCTGCCACACCGGCAGAACCACAGGAGCGTATCCGGATAACTGAGAAGCGATACGGTGACAGGTTGTTGTCTTCGGCAGCCCAATTACTGCTCCAGTATCAGGTTGGCCACCAGACCTGTCCATCCGGTCTGGTGACTGGCGCCAATCCCCGCGCCGTTGTCGCCATGAAAATACTCGTAAAACAGAATGAAGTCCTTCCAGTTGTCATCGTTCTGAAACTTCGTGGTACTCCCATACACGGGTCGCTGCCCGTCGCGAGAGAGAAAGATGGCAACCAGTCGACGCGCAATTTCCCTGGCAATCACACTGAGCTCGCATTGCTGACCCGAGCCTATGGGGAACTCGATGGTGATTTGTGATTGATAATACGCCTGGTGTTTCTGCAATGCATCAACGAGCAGATAGTTCACCGGCATCCAAACCGGGCCTCGCCAGTTGGAGTTTCCACCGAACATACCCGTATCGGATTCCGCAGGCAGATATTTTACTTCCGGCTGAATCGTCCCACCGCCTTCGGCATACAATTCGTAAGGCATTTTAAATGGCTGCCTTTCCCATGCGTGTGCAGCGGAAAGCGACCGGATGCCGAAATCACTGAAAAACTCATTGGGATCGACCATGCGAGCCAGAATCCGTTTCATCCGCTCCGGCCCTACCAGAGACAGATATAAATTATCATTGGATGCATCCAGGTAAATGTTCTGGTTCTGTGTCAAATCCGGGCGATGGTTCACAAACCAATGCACCCGGTCCCGGAAATCCGTGGACCCACTGAGCTGGCCGATATGGGGAATCTGTTCCACAGCAGCCAGGGGAAGCAGCCCAACCATGGATCGGATACGGAGCGGAATGGTCTCAAAGCCGGACGGGTTTCCGGGATAATTCTTTATGGTGGACCGAGGTACTCTGAGCACATCGTAATAGAAATCATCATCCTCATCCCAAAGTCCCAGGGTATTGAAGGCATTGGCAATCAGCAGGAAATGCTGAAAAAATTTATACGCCAAATCGCTATAGGTGTTGCCGCGCCCCGTCGCCGGTGTTGCGTTCAACGTTCCCAATTCGACGGATATCCGCAGCATATTCAAACAGAATATTCCCATCCATGCCGTACCATCGGCCTGTTCCAGCGTTTCATTTCCCACAAGATCCAAATTGCTCCGATCGATGGCGCTGATGTTGTCGAGCCCCAGAAATCCACCTTCAAACAGATTGTTCCCCTCAGCGTCCCTGCGGTTGACCCACCAGGTGAAATACAGCAGCAGCTTGCTGAACACCCGGGTGAGAAAGGTCGAATCCGCAACACCGAACAGTTCCCGCTCCATCTCGTATACCCGCCAGGTGGCCCACGCATGGACCGGTGGATTCACGTCGTTGAAATTCCATTCATATGCCGGCAGTTGTCCGAGGGGATGCATAAACCACTCGCAGGTGAACAGTCGCAGCTGATGCTTGGCAAAGTCCGGGTCGATATGGGCAAACGTTACCGTATGGAACGCCAGATCCCAGGTGGCGAACCAGGGGTACTCCCATTTATCCGGCATCGAAATGATGTCCTCATTGTACAGGGTCTTCCACCCCGCATTTCGACCGTATTTCCGGGACTCCGGCGGACGCGGCGGAAGGGGATCGCCATTCAGCCAGTCTTCGACCACATAGTGATAAAACTGCTTGCTCCAGAGCATTCCCGCAAATGCCTGCCGGGAAATGGACTTCCTCTCGTCGTCCAGATTCTTTGCGCGAAACAGTTCTTCATAATACGCGTCACACTCCGCCTGTCGCTGAGTAATAATTCCCTGCGCAGCATGAAACGGCGTATCCTGCTCGGTTCTGCTCAGACGAAGGGTCACTCGCCGGCTGGCACCGCCATCTATTTCCAGCCTGCAATGAAAGGAGGCTCTGGTCCCCGTGTCGGGATCCAGATTGTAACTGCCACCTTTCCGGGTAATATAATTGTTAATGGCATCTTTTTTAGGGGCGCCATGATTGCTGCCCCAATGAAATCGCTCCATGTTGGTTTCGTTGTTACAGAACAGCACTTCATCCGCATCATCAATATACAGATACATATCGCCGAACTGGCGTTCATCGCTGTGGGCTCTGACACACGTATCACTTAATTTTTGAATGGTGGGACGGTTTTTTCCCGGCAGTCCCCATGACCACAGATTGCGAAACCACAACGTGGGCAATATGGTGAGTGGCGCTCGCTGCGCACCCCGGTTGTGCGCTGTAATCTGAATAACAATATCCTCTTCGGATTGCTTCGCGTACGTCACTTCAATATCGAAGTACCGGTTTTCGTCAAAGACCCCCGTGTCCAGAAGTTCATATTCAAACTGATTGCGATCCTTGTCCCGGTTGCGCTTCGCAGTGGCCAAATCGGCATAGGGAAACTTCCCCTGAGGATATCGATACAAAAACCGCATATACGAATGCGTGGGAGTGCTGTCCACATAGTGATACACCTCCTTCACATCCTCTCCGTGATTTCCCTCGTTGCCGGTCAGTCCGAAAAGCCGCTCTTTCAGAATATCATCCACCCCATTCCACATCCCCAGTGCAAAACAGAGAATCTGGTGATTGTCGCAGATACCGCCTATTCCATCCTCTCCCCAGCGATAAGCCCTCGAACGGGCGTGATCGTGGGGAAAAAACTCCCACGCCGCCCCGTTGTCACTGTAGTCTTCTCGCACCGTTCCCCATTGCCGCTCACTCAGATATGGCCCCCACTTCCGCCACTGATTCAATCGGACACTTGGTTCTAGAAACAGACGTTTTCCTTCCGCCGTTTCTTTCAGACGGACACCAACGGGTTCGTTTGCCATGGAGGCCTCCCTTCCGGTATTTCAGTTATTTATTATGCAGTGAACCTTAAAAAGATGACCTCTGAACGGAAATTGGCAATGAAAAAAATTGGATGATGACTCGAATCATTGTTGGAGGCGCCGGGACTGACTGAGGAGGATGGATTGAACCTACCGGTTATATCGCCTCAAAAGCGCTTTATAGTCGCCATCCCCGGCGGCACGGATGGAGGATATAGTCAGAGATTCGCACAACGCCTTTCCGGATTCTCCCCCGCACAGACCTATCAATGCTTTTTTCAGCTGTTTTTCCATGGAGAGTCCATCGTTCATCACCACCACGCATGGGGCGGGAACCGCATCGGTGGTGTAAATTTTCTTCAACGAAGCCGCGAAGTCCAGTTCTTCCATATACCTGAGTGTTTCATCGTCGACAATGACGGCATCAACCTTACCAGCGGCCAAACTACGCAGCGCGCGCAGTGGTCGCGGGTTGGGTTCAAAAGTCAGTTGTCCGGTGGGCACCTTTGCGTCCAGCAGTACATTCAGCACGTATTTTTCATCGTGCACCACCGTCCCACTCACCTTACCGGACAACGAAAGCAGCGATGTCGGACCTTCTTTTTTTACAATAACGTGATACTGCTGCTCGCCACGGCCATTGGCGGTTATCCGGGCAATCACTTTCATCTTCATTTTACCGGCGTGTGCGGCGTATACAGACGGCCCCAGAAGGGCAAGTCCGGGTTTCACCGACGTGAGTTTTTCAGATGCCTGTGTTCCATCTGTCAGAAACACACCGTTCATGCTCCCTTCGGCCAGAGACAATTCGGACTCCAGATATCGCAACATTCTGTCCACATATGGCTGTGCCTGTGCAGGCGTTCCCGGAAACCCCGGAAGCAGAAGGAGTATATCTGTGGATACAGCCAGCAGCGGAAGTCCACAACACAGCACCGCGAGAATCGTCCACAGTTCAAGTATATATCGTTTAGCTGGCTTCATCTTTTCTCCTATTTGCCACGCATCAGCGCACGTCGGGTAAACAGGCTGTCCGGAATATTCTGATTCACCTGACACCCCAGAAACGTCATTCGTGTCTGTGAACCGGTCAGATGATCGGTGAATACAAATTCTGTAGGTATTGTAACCGTTACCTTGCCATCAGAGGATTTGAATGACTCCCAGTTAGACCTTTCCTGTGTTTTCACTTTTTTGCCATCCCCGTTGTAGGAATCTATTTTCACTACCCCGCCCCATTGCTTTGAAACCGTGACAATCATTTTGGCATAGGTAGTCTCAGTGCTTTTTTCAGGAACCAGTTTCAAAATCCAGTGCTGGTCCGTTTCTTCAATAATGCTCCCCTTCCATCCCTTCGACAACGCTGCGGTTCCCAGTTCCTCGCCGGAAACATCCGTTCCCATGAACCCCTGATTGTTCACATGGGATGCCACACGGCGGACCTTGCGATACGCCGGCATAAACACATACGTGATTTTATCCTCCGTAGTTACGATGGCGGTACCGGCCAGATCCCCTGGCGCAAGGAAGGTGATATGCTTTTTGAAAAGTCCCTTGAGCTTCACCTCGAATTCCATCGTTTTAACGATTTTGCCGGACCGTTCCACTGTCAGTTCAACCGTGTACGTGGAGTCTTCCATCTTCAGGAGGTTGTCGTCCACCAGTTGCAGAACCTCGTCCGCAGACCTGGCGGATGGTTTGGCCTGTTTACCCATGGCACCCATACCACAAAACAGAAATACACAAATAAAACAACTGACACAGGCGTATTTTTTCACTGTCACTCTCCTCGCTGCATGCTATCCTCAATGTTTTCAGAATAATGACCTGCCGGGGCAAATAATTGCGTCACATCTATTGATAACGGAATCGCGCCGGATTCTATTCAACGTGTCATATTACGGAAAACGGCTATGGTACACAAGAAAAGGAGCGCCGGGGACCGGATTGCGCCAGCTGACGATTTCATGATTGCTGAAAAATAGATTCCCCGGAACCAGGAGAATAGACGGTTGCAACTTGACACTTTCACACTGATTTTCTAGCCTGCCGGTGTGGATGACATAATTGATAAAAAGTTGGACCAACACCTGATATTTCTACGCAGCGCCGACAAACGCCCCAGAAGTATAGTCTACGACAACGGATTTAAGTTGCCCGGAACGCCGTTGGCATTCAACGGCAGTCAGAATCCGGGACTGCTCTTCTTTTCGGATTTGAACATGAAGGTGAAAGCCAGAACCAGGCGTATCATCGGCTCGGATATTGCAGTCGCCACCCTTGGCAATCGGCGTCAGCATATGGATGCCATTGCCGTGTCTTACGAACGCCTGTTTAAATTGGGCAAAATGGACCTGCGTCTGCTGCCATCAGGGATGGGACCCGGGGCAGCCATGCTGGAAATCACGTTTAAAGAAAAAAAAATCCTTTATACATCCGGCATCAGAACCACCGCACCTCTCCTTGGCCCGGCAGTGCATCGGGGGAAGTGGGATATTATGGTTGTCGACTTTGTCCCGGCTCTTTCGCGGCCTCCGGCTCCCAGAACCATGAAGCCAAGACTATTGGATGCCATTAAAGCCCAGGCTGATACCACGCACATCGCGCTGGCCGCAACGTACGACTCCGCAACAGCACTTTTCGATGTGGTCGGAGCGCTGTCCGATTGCGAATACCCGTTATGGGCCCATCGGCGGTCGTATGCCCTGCTGCGGGAAGTCGCTATCTGCGCCGGTGAAAAACTCGCCGTGAAACGACTGAATCGACGGTGGCCCGTTGACGGGGTGGTCATTGTTCCGAAGGACGCCTTTTTAAAATCAGATTTTACCACCAACAGTCAGATTCCCACCTGCCACTGCGGACGGGAAACGGACATGCTTCCCCGTGGAGAACACTTTCGTTTCGGAGAGCCCGAAAATGTGACCGGGCTCATCCAGTTTGCCAGAAGTTGTGGTGTGCAAACGGTGTTTCTCAGTCCGGGCGCCGGAGAAAACAGTGCGATAGCGTTTCAGAAAGCCGGGTTCTCCGTGTATTTCTCCAGAATTCCCAGGCAACTTAAATTACCACTTTGACATTCATTGATTGACAAACCATGAGCCCCGTCTATAGATTCTCTGAAGACAGATGAAAGGGTTACACCATGTTAGACAATTTAAAAGAACTCGCCATCAGCAAAGGGATGCAGCTGTTGAACTCGCCGGTAATTACCAAAGCCATGGAAAGCGAGCAGGTGGGAACGATCATTGAAAAAGCCATATCCGTACCCGTCAAGGTTTCTGAGGCCATTCGGACCCGCAAAGAGCAACTGACATCATTCATGGAGGTCGCCACCCAGGCAGATCTGGACGAAGTCAAACGGACGCTCGCACGGGTAGAAGACGAATTGAGCAGCATCAAAACCAAGAGCGACAAATAATCCCTCCCCGGTTTCCACCAAATGACTGAGGATCTGTTCGTCCACGCCGCAAACAACGACATTCGATTGTCGCCACTTCCGGATCGCATGCGGCCGAGAGAATTATCGGAAATTGCAGGCCAGCAACATCTGCTGGCCGAGGGTCGGTTTCTCGAAAAAGCCATTCGCGCCGATAGAATTCCGTCATTGATATTCTGGGGACCTCCCGGTGTGGGGAAAACCACTCTCGCCAGAGTATTGGCCGCCCACACTGGTGCGGAATTTATCTCGTATTCCGCCGTTGGTGGTTCCATCAAAGACGTCCGGGAAATTATCCAGAAAGCAAGGATGGCGCGCAGCCACTACCGCAAACGCACCATTCTGTTTATCGACGAAATTCATCGGTTCAATAAGGCTCAGCAGGATGCGCTGCTGCCAAGCGTGGAACAGGGGGTGGTGACGCTGGTGGGCGCCACCACGGAGAATCCTTCGTTCTCAGTGATTGCGGCATTGCTCTCCAGATGTAAAGTGCTCACTCTCACGCCCCTTGGTCCGGATGATATTCTGATGGTACTGGAACGGGCCATCGCGGATTCCCAACGTGGTCTTGGCAAATTTGATGTCCGCATCGACACTGATGCATTGCAGTTTCTGTCGCAGAATGCCAGAGGCGACGCCCGCTACGCACTGACCGCGTTGGAAATGAGTGTCCATCACGCCATGGACAGCGACGACAGAGTGGTGGATGTGGCCTGCGTCGAAGAAGCCGCTCAGGCCAAAGCGCTATTGTACGATAAATCGGGAGAAGAACACTACAACGTGGTTTCAGCGTTTATCAAAAGCATGCGGGGTTCAGATCCGGATGCAGCGCTTTACTGGATGTTTCGCATGCTGGAGGCGGGAGATGATCCACTGTTCGTGCTTCGGCGGATGATTATTTTCGCGTCGGAAGACATCGGCAACGCAGACCCCAGAGCGCTGCAACTGGCCGTGGTCGCGGATCAGGCTTTTCAACGTCTGGGAATGCCTGAAGGGGCGTATCCCATGGCACAGCTCTGCACCTATCTGGCCTGCGCCCCGAAATCCAACGCACAGGTGGACGCCATCTATGGCCCCAAAGGCGACATCAAAAAACATGGCCCGCTGCCGGTTCCTCCCAGACTGCGCAATGCGCCCACCAAACTGATGAAGGAAATGGGCTACGGGGATGGCTACCGATATCCCCCCAGCGAAGGCGGTTTTGCGGCCGGCGAAACCTATCTGCCCGATACACTCTCTGGAACCAGATACTACAACCCAGGACCTTCCGGATTCGAACAACGCATCGCCGAACACCTTGCCAACCTGCGAAAAAGAAATACCGACTAAATTGAGTTGCGAAGACACACGCCAGATTCGGTCGATTGGTGATTTTTATAGAGTTGTGGGGCTAGAGCGGCGAATTCCCGCTGTCGGAATGCGCCGACTCTGATTTCATGGTTCCCAGATATATCGCTGCAATGGCCAGCGCACCACCGAACAGCTGTAACGGCTCAAACTGCCTTCCGAGCAGCAATACCTCCCACACAAATGTCAGCACAGGCTGCAACAGCAACGTCATTCCGGCAACGGTGGCATTTACCAGTGGCAGACACCGGATGATAATGATCCAGCCGATAAAATGCGGAAAGAGCCCATAGGCGAACAACGCTGCAAAAGCCCGGGTATCCGGAAGCGCATACGATTCCCCCGATGCGCCAACGGCCAACGCAAACAGTGTTCCAGCGCAAAGGGTCATGTACAGCAGATTCATTTCCGCACTGATTTTTTTGGACAGCGTTTGCGATTTTCGATTGATAATCAGAAAGAAGGCATAACAGAGCGCGGCCAGCAGGCAAAGAGCCATGCCTGTGAGTTGCGGCGAGCCGACGCCATCCGCTGAATTGCCAATAAAATACACACCGGTCAGCGCCAATGGAATCGACAGATAAAATCGCACAGGCGGCCTTTCCCTGAGAAAGGCAACCCCTATCAGCGTGACAAAAAATACCTGAAAATTCCCAATCAGGGTGGACAACCCAGGACCAATGAGGCCAATGGCGATATGCCAGCTCCATAAATCCACAAAAAAAAGTACTCCTGCCATCACGGGTAACAGCACCGTCCATTTTCCGTGGTACCAGCGCACCTTTCTGGACAGCACAAAGGGCAACAGAAACAGGAGTCCAAACAGATGTCGGTACAATCCGGCCTTCAACGCAGTTGTTCCCGAAACCAGCACCAGCACCGGTGAGAAACTGATGAACACGATGCCCACCAGTAAAAACAGAAATGGATTTCTTGTAATGATATTCATAAAATAGACACGCAGCATCCAAGCTGAACATCGCACATTGTGAATCGGAAGAACAGGTATAAATCCTTGTCATCCATGATGGACTCTGGCATTCTTCCGGACCATATGACACGGAAAAATAAAAGAAAACAGCAGAAAACGAAAAGACCCCGAAATCAAAAACCGGTTATCGCTCTCACCGCTGAAACCGCCGACAAACACGACCTGTACCAGCGTTCCGTGCAGGATGCCGAAATCACCCAGTCTTTTATGGATGAAATATTCGCATCCAGATCTGACCGAATTGCGATGACCCTGCGGGAAGATTTCTGCGGCACAGCACTGCTCTGTGCACAGTGGGTAAAAAGTGCCACAGACCGAACCGCCGTTGGCATCGATCTGGATGCGGACACCCTTGAATGGGGAATGACAAACAATGTCCGCCCATTGAAAGAAGATTCCCAGCGGATATCACTTCTTTGCCGGGATGTACTTGACGCGGATACGAAACCTCATTTCGACGTTATTGCCGCCTTCAATTTCTCATACTTCATTTTTCATCAGCGCCGAATCCTGCTGGACTATTTTAAAAATGCCAGAAAAGCGCTCAAACCGGGAGGCGTCCTTCTTCTGGATTTGCATGGTGGTCCGGATGCCCAGTTCAAAATGGAAGAACCAACCGACATGGGCGAGTTCGATTATATCTGGGACCAGGATCAGTTCTGCCCCATCACCCATCACACGATCTGCCACATCCATTTCCACTTTCGCGATGGCAGCAAACTGCAAAAGGCATTCACGTATGACTGGCGCCTCTGGACAATGCCGGAATTGCGGGATATTCTGGAAGAATCCGGTTTCAGACAAATCGACACCTGGTTTGATGAAGATAATGGAAATGACGAATATGCCATTTGTGAGACTACCGACAACATGGAAGCCTGGGTTGGATATCTGGCCGCATGGAAATAAATATGCAGCGTTTCATTTTTTGCAGAAATGAAATTTCATTTTTGAAAGAAGGAAGCAGATGACATCCGAAGACGTATTTCGCCCCGATAAAAAGAAACCACTGCTCTCGGAGATCGCCAGAGCATACACACCATGGCCCATGGGGACCGATGCAATGGTTCGCATCCTGGCCTGGCCTGATTACACCAGCGATGAACAGATTCAGAAAGTGCTGCAGGCATCCTGTCGCCTGTTTGACCACGACGATGCCTGCCTGTGTCTCCGATACGATTCCCGCATCGATCCACCCATCTCGCAAGTTGTGAATAACATAAATATTCACCTGCAAAAACGCCCGGAAGTACAGGAGCTGGGACAGGACATCAACATTCTGATTATCGACGATGAGATCCCGGAGAACGAGTGGCATCGTGTGGGATTGACTGCATTCTGCGCAATCGGTTTTAAATCCTCGTCAGACAGCACCAGGGGCCAATTCATCAACGTCCAAAGTTGCGAAAAAATATATGTATGATCAGCTGGAAGACACCGGGGATCTGAATAAAAAGGGACCGGCCCCTGTGTTGAAACCAACCAGGGACCGGGGGGAAAAGACTACTTTGAAATTTGCGGCTTTCGCAACGCAGGAGGGAGCACGAGGCGTCAACCACAGTTTTGAATTGTCTGCCTAGAGCATAAGCAAACTCTGTGCCACAAACTAAACACGATAAAAAATGCGGACAATGACTAACAATTGTCATTTTTTTGTTTGAATAAATTTACAAATATAAAAATCTCTGTTTCAAAATTGAAACACGCACCGTTCAAACTCGAACGACAACTCAAGCGTTTCGCCTGGTGCATCAAATTCCGGGGGAATCAGGCGACGGTTCTGGGACCCATAATGAAAACTGATAACGATATAAAATCAATATATGAAAAAAAACTCGAAACGGTTCAATTGAACATCCTGTCACTGCAGAATCGATCTCAGCGATATTCAACCATTCGCCTGATTCTGTTCATCGGCACTGTCACTCTGGCAGCCATTTCTCTTTTCAAAGTGCATTTTTCGTTGCTCTGGGCGGTGATTCCCCTGATGGCGTTCATCGTGAGCGTGGTAAAACACGATCGGATATTTCGGGAAAAAGAGCGGTTGGGATGGATTCTTGGATTTTATGAAGATGGATTGCGTCGTATCAATGACGCCTGGTATGGGCATGGGCTGCGCGGCACGGATTATGTGGATGAAAATCATCTTTTTGCCCGGGACCTGGACATCTTCGGTGAAGACTCACTGTTCGAATTGATGTGCACCGCCCAGACTGCCGGCGGGGAGACCCAACTGGCCGCGTGGCTGACTGCTCCGTCTGAAAGGGATATCATTCTCGCCCGTCAGGAAGCCGTAAAAGAACTTACAGACCAATTACAGTTGCGGGAAGACATCTCTGTCGCTGCACGTCGCATGCGATCACTCTTGGATCCGCAGCGATTGAATGACTGGGCCACGGCATCCTCCAGTCTTTCGCCCCAGAAGTTTGGCGCGTATAGAACGCTCTTTTTCTGCCTCGGGGCGATGGCAGTAGCCGCTGGCGTTTCGTGTTTTTTCACCGATATTGGGTTGGCGCTCCTCGTTGGCGTGGGCGTTCTGCAGTGGAGTATCGGCCGAGCATTGAAATCGAGACTGTCCCCCATACTGCTCGGGGTGGAAGGCCCCAGGCGCCAACTGAAAATAATGAGTGACATCCTGTCCCGATTTGAACAGCAGCCCGTCCAATGTACGCTTCTTCAGACGCTGCACGAAGCATTTACCGTTCATCGGGAAACTGCATCCCACGCCACAGCACGTCTCGGTCGCCTGGTGGACTGGTTGGATCAGGCCAAGAATCAAGTCTTTGCCCCCATCGCATTTCTCCTGATGTGGAATGGTCATTTTGCGCTGTCCATTGAAAAATGGCGTCTGGAATTCGGCACGCACATTCCTCAGTGGCTTCACACAATTGGCCAGATGGAGGCGCTTTGCGCGCTTTCCGGATTTGCATTTGAACACCCGGACTACCACTTTCCGGAAATCGTCGATGGTGCTCCTGTCTACGAAGGTAAAGCCCTGGGACATCCACTTTTGCCGGGCAATGACTGCGTGAGAAACAGCGTTTCGCTTTCTGACAAACCCAAAGTGTGGGTAGTCAGTGGTTCCAATATGTCCGGAAAAAGTACTTTCCTTCGGGTTATTGGCATCAATGCGGTGCTCGCCATGAGCGGTGCTCCCATCTGCGGTGAATCCCTTCGCATGACACCGCTGGCCATTGGCTCGACTATCCGCGTGCTCGACTCACTGCACAAAGGCAAATCCCGGTTCTATACGGAGATAAGCACGTTGAAGCACATCATGGAAAAAACCGAGGGGACGTATCCGCTGCTATTTCTGCTGGATGAAATCTTTCATGGCACAAATTCCCACGACCGCACCATTGGCGCTCAGGCAGTGATTCACGAACTGATTAAGCGAAATGCCATTGGACTGGTCACCACCCATGACCTCGCGCTGACAAAAACCGCGGACGCCCTTGGAGAGGAAGCCAGAAACGTGCATTTTGATGATACTGTCAAAGAGGGACGACTCAGTTTCGATTATACGCTCAAGGACGGTCCGGTAACCCGCAGCAATGCCCTGGAACTCATGCGCAGCGTGGGGTTAAAGGTATAAATTATTTACGATAATAATAGATCGCAAAACAATTCAAAGTCCATAAAATTCTTTTTTCTACTGGAAGCATAAAAAAAACAAATTATAATTCATTTTCAACCGTTTGGTTTCCAGCGAGCGGGGCACAATGGGCCACATGAAAAAAGCAGCTACCAGACGATCGGAGTGGACATGACCAATGACATGATACGGGTGCTGGTTCTGGACGATGAAATGTCAATCAGAGAAAGTTTGTCTGACTTTCTTGAAGATTTCAATTTTCAGGTCTTTTCAGCGGAGACCGCAGAGGCGGCGCTGGAAATCCTCAAAGATAACTTTGTCAATGTGGCTATTGTCGACATGCGCCTTCCGGGAATAGACGGCAACTCATTTATTGTGCAGGCCCACGACTTGAGTCCGGAAACCAGATTTATCATCCATACCGGTTCGGTGAACTATCATATGACTCAGGATGTTCGCAAAGTGGGCGTACACGAAAATTTCGTGTTTTTAAAGCCCATTGGCAATCTGATGACCTTTGTCGATGCCATCAATCGTCTTGTCAGTTGAACCGTATCAACGTATCCTCCCCTGAATCTTCACAGCTGACAAGCCGCCAAAAATCACTGTAGCAAATGATGAAATCGTCAATTGGACTGTTCGAACCGGGAGTAATACTTTACCTCATGCAAGGCCGCATTCAATTCCGCTCCAAACAGGAATACCAGCCACATCAGATATATCCACACTAGAAACATCGGAAGGATCGCCATGGCGCCATACACGTAAGACAACGTGTCCCCCATGTACGTGGCGTACAGAGCGAATCCCCATTTCATGAGTTCCAGCGCCACATCCACCATCACCGCAGAAATAATGGCATGACGTTTCAGGGTCTTTCGATGCGGAAGCAACCAGTAACTGAAAAACAACGTGACCGCTATCAGGATTGAGGGCAACACAGTTTGAACCACCCCGGACATGAAAAACAGGATTTTGCCACTATAGTAAAGAGACACGCCGAATGCCGAAGGGACGGTCACAATCAGCAGGACAGATATGAGCGCACGGGTCCACAGTCTGCGCCCCCGCTGGCACCGAAAAATTTCATTCACCACCTGTTCCACCGTAAAAAAGAGTGCGATGGCCACCCCAAGAAATGCCACACCGCCCACCATGCCAAGCGCGCCCGGACGGATGGACGCCGCCATATCACGAATATACTGCGTCACGTTTGCCGCGGCAGAGGGAACGAGATACGTGTCGATGAACTGCACCACTTCTTCAACGTGCACATCCAACTCAAAAAAGGATGTTGCCGCCAGACCGAGAAACATGAGCGGTACCAGGGACAGAAACGTCTGATATGCCAGTGCGGCAGCCTGCCTTGGACATTTGTCGTCCCAAACCCGCTTCCCCACCAGAAAAAACAGTCGCACCGCATAGATCACAATAAACTCACGCCTGGAGTTGGCCAAATCCACAGGAAACATTGTTTCCCTGGTTACCGTGGTCAGAAATGTAAACAGCCTGAATCGCATAATGAAACTCATTTGCTATGAAGCGGATCGGATCAGAACGCTTCGCGCTGCCGAATCGTATCGCGGCAGCGGCCTTCGTGTGCACTCACCGTATGCACTCAATATACCACTGATTCGCGCGACATGTCTTCCGCAGGTATGGGCTATAGCACAAGTCCTTTCAATAAAAAAAGACTCATTCCCCTCTCCGACCGGGGATGAATTTCGGCGGACAGCAGTTGTCAATTCGATATGCGATACACTGAAGCTCCTGTGCCAGACAGAAACCGGGGTTATTGAAATACAGTGGCGGAGAAACCTGAGCGGCTACGGGAAAGTTTTGCCAACCTGTTCCATCAGCCAGGTCATCGCGGGCCGTGGGCTGGTATCTTTTACAAGACCGCTGTCCGACGCCATACTCCATGTACGACCGTAAATCCACCCCCAGATGGTGAGACCCTTAATCCATTCCGTATCCTGGAAAAACGATACCTGCTCCTGGTACTTGGTCAGCTGAAGCTGATCATTGGTGGTGCTGATGTCGTACTCGGTGACGTACAGCGGCAGCCCGGTGTCGTCGTGCAACTTCGTCATCAACTGCTTCATAATATCAGTGGTCACACCATCGTGATCCAAATCGTGGGCCTGAGTCCCGATTGCATCGATGGGCGCCCCGTTCTCCATAATGGCTTTTGTGATATCTATAAAATGCTGATTATCGTTGGTCCACTCAATATTGTTGTAATCGTTGAGAAGCAGAATCGCATCGGGACAGGCCTCGTCCGCCCAGATGAATGCGTTGGTAATCCATTGCCAGTTGCCGTTGGTACCACCACCGATATTGTTGGCATACGCCGGAGTGGTATGAGGTGGCGGCTCGTTCACTACGTCGATAATGGCTGTATTGGGATAACGGGTACAGAAATCACTCATCCAGGATTTCACTTCGTCTTCCGTAATAGCACCCGCATTACTCGGCTGCTGAGCGCCCCAAATGAAACAATGTTGCTTAAACATAATATTATGATCTTCCGTATAGGCGTAAATTGAATCCAACTGAGACCAGTTGCGGGTCCCGCCGGCACTACCTTGTACAGAACCCCATTTCCCTGCATTTTCAGGCGTAATCTGATCCCAGTATTTTGAATAATCCAACCCGTTTACGTCCACAGAAGCGCCGCCAGTGGTGATATTGCCCACAAAAAAGGGATGATTAATATTGCCATCACCGTCCGTATCTGTATCGGTGTCTGTATCGGTGTCTGTATCGGTATCCGTGTCCGTGTCCGTGTCTGTGTCTGTGTCCGTGTCCGGCGCGGTATACCCATCACAGCATCTCAGATTATCTTCACATGCGCCATCCTTAACTGTCCCCCCCCATGAAACGCAATGGGCAACGCACTCATACTGACAGACATCGGAATCGGAATCCGTATCGGTATCCGTATCCGTATCCGTATCCGTATCTGTGTCTGTGTCGGTATCTGTGTCGGTATCCGTATCGGTATCCGTATCGGTATCCGTATCGGTGTCGCTGTCGGTATCCATATCCGAATCCGAATCTGTATCCGTATCCGTATCGGTATCCGTATCCGAATCCGTGTCGGTGTCCGAATCCGTGTCTGTATCGGTATCAGAGTCGGTGTCTGTATCGGTATCAGAGTCGGTGTCCGAATCAGAGTCGCTGCCGGTGTTATCGGATCCCGATTCTCCGCACATGCAGAGGTTGATACCGAGAAATCCGAGCAGTATCCAGGCATTAATGATTTTCAAAAAATACATTATAATTGAATCCTTTCTACTCCTGCCGTCGAAATGGACAGCATGGTGCGATTGTCGCTCTTTTTTCAGGTACCGCCAGAAGGTTGTATGGGTCATCAGATTCTCTGTACCCGGTCAAGTCACCGACGATGCAAATCACTTGAATCAACCCCGGGAAACGGTCACATACACTTATATAGATAAAGAATTTAATACAGGTTCGACAATATTGGAATATAATTGACATCCTTTCAATTCATACATGGTCAATTCATACATGGTCACCTGATGTCGAAAGCGGCCGGAATGGATACGCCTGAGATGATTCATCACGACGACAGGGCCGGACGGGATGCGGCAGCAGCCAAATGGAAAATCAATTGGGGTCAGTGTCCCAAGAATAGATGAAAATGATTGGACAGCAGACACCACGCATACACCGTTGCAGCGCCATCCGCACACACCACTTCCAGTCGATTCAGAAAATCCAACCGGTCCCCATCGTCCACAAAAATCTTCCGAGTTTCTATTCCCCGCACCCGAACATGAAGAAGCAATCCAGGCGCATCTATTCTGGCTGTTCTCGGCATGCTGTGAAGACATCGTTTTAAAAAAAATTGTCAACAAGTTAACAAAATTTACGACGTCCCCTGGTGTCCCTCTGCTTCAAAAACGCACGACTGTGCGATAGCATGGTTGGATGACCCCGTACGGCGGTTATCGCAGATCTTCTGAGGCGGGATCACGATCCGGAATGTTGGCCAGGATTCGTTCGACCTTCGTCATGTCAGCGCGCTTTGCACGTGCTTCAATGTACTCTTCCGTCAATAACGCGGAGATTTTTTCGGAAACAGCAGAAGAGATCAATTGGTTTATTGAAACACCTTCTTTTTTCGCAATCTCACGAATATGACGATGAATCGATTCGGGAAGTCTCAGACTTAATGCTCCCATTTTATTTCCTCCAATACTTTCTGAGGTGAGATAACCTGGACCCCAAATTTTTCTACACCTTTGAAATCCGCACGATTAAAAGTTGTGATAGTTTTCACACCCGATGCAACCGCCAACTCCAGCACATGGTCATCTTTTGGATCCGGCAAATATGGTCGCCACAAATAATGAATTTTATGAAGCGAACACAATGCACAGAATACATCCAGCAATGCGTCAACATCTGAATGTTTGATACCAAGTTTACGACTGTTCCTTTTTAATACATCCTCGTACTCAAACAGTAATGTGACAGACATCACCGGATGAACGTCCCTGGACAACACCGCTTTCAATACTTGATGCGATGCACCACGGCTGGAATACAAAGCTGAGTACAGGATATTTGTGTCAAGTACCGTACGAATTTGACCACCTCCTCATAATACCATATATGGTATCAACATATTGTCAAGGGGCGATTCATACCCAAGGGAAACGAGTTCTAATTTCCCCCTAAAAAAACCTGGAAAAGGGCGTCGGAGTCTGATCGATACTGTATGTCGGGCGTGTGGCTCGACAGAAACGAAAGGTCGATCACATGGCACGTCCCCACCAAACCCAAGCCCAAAGGGACGCAAGCCCAAAGGCCCAAAGGCACAGCCCAAAGACGCAAAGGGACGCAAGACGCAAAGGGACGGACGTCAGATGTGATTTGAACCGCACCGGTAATCTCGGAGACTCGGTTAGTTGAGACCAGCCGTTTCGGCCATCATCTCAGTTTTGTCATTATACATTTTTTCATACTCAGCGGGAGGTAAATATCCAATTGTCTCAAGAAGCCTCTTGTTGTTGA